>CAWKYX010000049.1:0-17312 GCA_963854265.1 Acidimicrobiia bacterium | reverse complement strand
TGTCCCTACTGAAGCAACGGGACCCTGTCGGCGTGTCCATCCCGGAGTTGAGGGTGACTCGGTAGCGAGCTCTCAGATAGCGCTGACTCCCTGTGTTTGGGCCCTGGGCCGATCGGTCCCGATGCTCATGTGCTGATTGCTTGTGCCGACATGAGCACCAGGCCAATGCCGGCCGTTGGGACAGCGCAATTCGAGAGCTCGGGTGTTTTGAGCTCTATCTCGTCGAGGAGACCAGTGCCCGTTTCGCATCTCGTTGTCCACACCAGCCCGGATACCCGCGTGCTGACCCATCAGCGCGGGCGGGCGCTGTTGAACGAGCCGACGCTGAACAAGGGCACCGCGTTCAGTTTCGAAGAGCGGACCCTCCTTGGTCTGCATGGTCTCCTGCCCTATCGCATCGAGACGCTCGATGAGCAATGCGTGGCCACCCGGGATCGCTACGACCACTTGGTGGGCGACCTGGAGCGGCACATCTTCCTTCGATCACTCGAAGACACCAACGAGGTGCTGTTCTACGCGTTTCTCGAAAGAAATCTCGAAGAGCTGCTGCCCGTGATTTACACCCCGACCGTGGGTGAGGCATGTCAGAAATTCAGCCACATCTACCGACGCCCGCATGGCCTGTTCCTCGCCTATCCAAACCGGGAGGACATGGTGGCCCACATCGCAGGCGTCGAAGGTCCAGTGGACGTCATCGTCGTGACTGACGGCGAGCCCATATTGGGGTTGGGCGACCAGGGGGTTGGGGGCATGGGGATCCCCATCGGCAAGCTCGCGTTGTACACGGCGGCCGGGGGAATCGACCCTCGTCGCACTTTGCCTGTCCTGCTCGATGTCGGTACCAACAACCAGGAGTTGTTGGATGACCCGCTCTACCTCGGCTGGCGCCACACGCGTATAGACGGCGCGGACTATGACGAGTTCGTCGCCGAGTTCGTGCGAGCGGTGTCGCAGCGCTTTCCTGGAGCAGTCGTGCAGTGGGAGGACTTTGGCGGTCACCATGCTCAGGTGATCCTGGACAAGTACCGCGACGTGGTGCCCAGCTTCAACGATGACATTCAAGGCACGGCCGCAGTTGCGTTGGCAACAGTCTGCTCGGCGGCGGAGTCGGTCGGGTCAACCTTGGCCGATCAACGGATCTGCATCGCGGGTGCAGGCGCCGCGAGCTGTGGAATCGCGTCGATGCTGGCCGAAGCGATGCGCCGCGCCAGCGTGCCAGACCCAGGAGCGCAGATCGTGCTTACCGACGTGGATGGGCTCGTCCACACTGGCCGAGACGACGTTACCGAAGCGCAGCGTCCCTTCGCCGTAGACGGCGACGAGGTGGCTTTGTTTCCGGGCACGGACCTGACCTCGGTTGTGCAGGGGGCGCGGGCCACGGTGCTCATCGGGGTTTCAGGTCAGGGCGGGTTGTTCGACCAGTCTGTGATCACCGCCATGATGGGGAATGCGTCGTCGCCGATCGTGCTGCCACTGTCCAACCCCACCAGCGCCGCTGAAGCGATGCCTGCCGACGTTTTGGCTTGGTCCAACGGTCGCGCGGTTGTTGCCACGGGTAGCCCCTTCCACGACGTAGTCCGCGACAAGGCGGTCCACCAGATCTCTCAAGCGAACAATGTCTATGTCTTCCCCGGAGTCGGCCTCGGGGGGGGGTTGCCTCGAGAGCATCGCGGGTCACCGACAATATGTTCTTCGCAGCCGCTGAGGCATTGGCCGCCCTGTGCCCTGACTCCGCGGTCGACGGTGTTGTGCCACCGATGAGCGATATCGGCGAGGTCAGCCACGCCATCGCTGTTGCTGTAGGGCGGGCTGCGGTTGCTGATGGCGTCGCCCGCCGGGTGTTGGCCGCTGACATCGAGGCGGCAGTCGAACGCTCCCGCTTCGTGGCGAGCTACCCGACGGTACGTCCGACACTCCACGCACCGACGAGGCTGTCCTGAACTGCACTCGCGAGTGATTGTGAGGTGCTGCCCCGTCGTCGGGTTCGGGTACTTGCGCCAGCTATCCCAAACCGCCACGCCCGCTGGTCTGAGCCTTCTTGACTGAGGCCCTGACCACTGGGATGTCCTCGTCGGCCAGGGGCTCCATGTAGGTCTTGCGAGCAAGAGCGGCCTCGATGAACGGCGCGAGCTCGGCGTCCTTTTTTGCCTGGCGATCTGCTTCGTTGCCGCTGAATTCCTCCATCACCTCGTCGGCGAAGAGCTGCAGCGAGTGACAGATGTCGGCGTGCTTGTTGCGGCCGACCTGCTGCAAAAAGATGATCTGGTCGACGTTGGCTTGTTGCATGCCGCGTAGGTACCGCCGAGCATCTGCGGGTGCCCCGATACAGCTGGCGTACTCGTCGCCCCAAGCCTCGGCCTTGGCAATCTTGTTCTCGATGTTGTCTGGCCCGCTCAGCTCTTGGAACTCTCCCCACAGGTTGGTTCGGCCGGGGGTCTGGTCGTGGGCGACGAGAGCGTTGAGGGCATAGCCGAAGAATTCGAACCCCTCTTGTCCTCGCCGAATGGCCGTGTTGCGGTCCTCGTGCATCGAGAAGCCCGCGACCAACGCGATGTTGGCATTCACGGTGTGGCCGATGGGCACACACTCTTCGCTCTTGATGATGTCGTAGTACGTGTCGACCCAGGTCTGGGCTTCGTCGGGGTCGACGAAGCTGAATGCCAGCGCCCCCAGGCCGTTGCGTGCCGCGAGCTTGATGGTGTCGCGGTTGGTGCATGCGATCCACATCGGTGGATGTGGCTTCTGGCGAGGCTTGGGAAGCACGTTGCGGCACGGGAGCGAGAAGGATTCGGACTCGTAGCCGGGGTAGGGATCGTGCACCATCATGTTGGCGATCTGCTCGGCAGCTTCCAACGACATCGCCCGCTTTTGCTTCGCCGGGATGCCGAAGGCGTGGAGCTCGAGACGGGTTGCGCCTTCGCCGATGCCGAGGTCCACCCGGCCGTCGGAGATCAAGTCCAGGGTCGACACACATTCGGCCGTGCGGGCCGGATGGTTGTAGTTGGCGATGACCTGGCGGATCCCGTGGCCGAGACGAATGCGCTTAGTTCGCGCAGCGGCAGCGCTGAGGAAGACCTCGGGGGCGCTGGAGTGAGAGTACTCGTCGAGGAAGTGGTGCTCGACCTCCCAGGCGTGGTGATAACCGAGCTCGTCGGCGAGCACGACCTGGTCCAGTGCGTCTTGGAAGAGCTGGAACTCATCATCCTCGGTCCAGGGTTTGGGCAGTTGGTGTTCGTAGAAGACGCCGAATTTCATGGGCAGAGCAGAGCACGTTTTGCGCGAGCCCGTCCATCCGTTGACGTTTCAGCAGTTCCGTTGGGTTCCAAGGGCCCAGGAACGGTGCCCTCATTGCGCGTCCCAGCCCCGTGCCAGGCGGGAGTCTCGGGTACTGTGCGCTCCGGACCGACCAGGGGACCTAATGGACATCACCACCCGAATGGATGCAACGCATCTCGAAGTACTCGCCATGTTGCCCGAGGGCTTGCTCGACCTATCGGACCTCCAGGTCGCGCGTGCGGGTATCGATGCGCTGATGGCAGCCGCACCGGCTCCTGATCTGCCTACCGGTCTCGTGGTCGAGGACAACCGCGTCGAGGGCTTCGACGGCCACGACGTTCTGGTGCGCGTCTACCGGCCTGGTGCCCCCCGCCAGAACAGTCCGGCTCTGTACTGGATCCACGGCGGCGGGATGGTGCTCGGCGACGTCTCGATGGATGACGCAAAGTGCGCCCAAATCGCCGATCAGCTCAACGTTGTCGTGGCATCGGTCGACTATCGGCTGTCTCCGGAGTTTCCGTTTCCCGTTCCGATGGAAGATTGTTATTCCGGTTTGGCTTGGTTCTTCGACGCCGCCGAAGACCTGGGGATTGACCGATCTCGGATCGCGATCGGTGGTGCCAGCGCCGGTGGCGGGCTGGCCGCTGGACTTGCGCTGCTGGCTCGAGACCGTGGGCAGGTGAGCCCGTGCTTCCAGTTGCTCACCTATCCAATGATCGACGACCGCGACGAAACCCCATCGTCCTCTGAGATCACCGACACTCGGGTATGGAACCAAGATGCCAACGTGATTGCTTGGAACGCCTATCTCGACGGCGGTGCTGGAAGTGCAGACGTGCCGATCTATGCGGCACCGTCACGGGCCGAAGATCTTTCCGGTTTGCCGCCCGCGATCGTCACTGTTGGGGATCTGGACCTGTTTCTCGACGAGGACATCGCCTATGCCCGGGCGCTCCTGGGTGCCGGCGTGCCGACTGAGCTTCACGTCTACGCCGGAGCGTTCCACGGCTCCAACAATTTCGTGGCGCACTCAGCCCTCTCGACGCGATGGAACCGCGACGAAATGGAAGCCCTCGCCGCAGCGCTCAATGGCTAGTGCCCGATCCGAGCTCACGGGCTCTCAGGTGACGGGACAGTCGGACAGGTCGTTGGCTTGGACCGCGCAGATCTGAAGGACGCGAGTGCCGGTGTCGACCCCGCCGGCATCACAACATGCCCCCTCGACCACTGCGGCAACGAAGCGCAGTGTCAAAGATCGCTGCGCCTGGTCGCCGTTGGTACGAAAGTCGACGATTTGCACTGAGACGAACCCGACGATGTCAAAGACCGAGTTGGACCCGTTGCCGGTCACCGATGAGAACAATGGCAGCGGGAAGATCAACTGACTGTCCTCGAGGATTTGGAGCTCGCTCGCGAGGCTGGGGCTGAATGCTCCGGTGTCGCCTGGGTAAAGCCCCGGGGGGATCAATCCGGGGAATCTATTCAGCGTCCAGTTCTGGATGTCCGCGTTCGAATTGCCGCCACCGTCGAGATCAATGGTGGCCCAGTTCCCCGGGACAGGATCTCCACCGTTGCAGGCGTTCGGCTGGGCTGCCTTGTCGTATTCGATCTCCACAGGATCCGATGGTCCTGAGGTCGGGTCCCAGGTGCTGAATTCAGGCAGATCGAGCAGGGCATCATAGCACAGACCGAATGGCCGCAAGCCGCCTACCGAGCTTGGGATCCCGAAACGGGCAACCGTCGTGGAAGCGAGCGTTTTTGAGTCGACTCCGATGATCGGGGCAAACGCGTAGTCGATCGTGGTCTTTGCGGTGACCAGGACGTGGCCCGAGGTCAGTCCGTTGCTGGCGCCCGGAGACGGAGTGCAAGCTGTCACCGTGGCGTCGGGCTTGTTGGAAGCGACGTAGGAGTCGGCGAGTGGTCCGCAGCCCACGCCGTGGAGCGCATATTCCTGCGCTGCGGCGAGTGCTGCCGAGTCTGTTGCTGTCACGAGATGACGCCGGTTCTGCCAGGCGTTGCCCAGATCAACCGACAAAGCGGTGAACCCGAAGATGGCAATCATCGCTACCGACGTCATCACCGCGCCGGCACCCCGGTTCGGATGAGCGTTGCCCCTGCCGTTGACGCTTCTCACTCGCACCGGAATTCCCCGCGGCCGGTGAGGATCTTCGACTCTGTGCCCCACACCGGTGTCTCGATCGTCGTCGGTACGGTCACCACCACGAGCACTGTGTCACCCAGGCGTGCTTCGCAGGGGTGGGTCACGCTTGGGGTGATGGTGACCGTGGGCGTTCCGTCCATTGGTATGCCGTCGAGGGCATCCAGCGAGCGCTGACTGATCTCGGCCAGTGTTGCCGAGGGGAGTGCCGCCAGTCGTGCGCCTTCGCGGGCCGATGCATGCAGCGCCTGTTGGCGGTTGAACAACAGGCCGAACTGCACAACGCCGAAGACGAGCATCATCAACAACGGGAGTATGAGCGCAAACTCCACGATGCCTGCGCCTCGCTCGGAGTCGCCGCTAAATCTCTTGTTCATAGTGCTCATGCCGATCCGTGCTCATGGCCGCCGGACCTGCCCAGGTCTCGTCGCGGATGTCCGGTGCCTTAACGGTCAGCCGGCAGATGGGGACGTTGTACCCAAGCCGCCACTCCCCGGGTAGGCCGGTCGGCCTAGCCCCTCGCTTTGGTAGTCCGGCGGCCGATGAGAGAAGGGTGACGACCGGCGACAGGGACTTCGGCTTTTCTGCCACTGACGTGGCGGCCGCAAAGATCGCGGACAGTGCCGCCCTGGGCCGGATCTGGCGAGCGCTACAACCGGCGCTCCTCCGTTACCTGCGGAGCCTCGGACCCGACGATGCCGAGGATGTGCCTTCGGTCGTTTGGACTCAGCTCGCCGCCGTGCTCGAGACGCTGTCTGATGATTCGCCCGAATCGCTGCGGAAGTTGTTGTTCACGATCGCGAGGCGCCGGCGTATCGACGAGGTTCGTCGTCGCGTTCGTCGCGAACCCCCGTTTGAACTCGATACCGCTGAGTACGCGGCAACCCCCGAGGGACGCCTGGCTGACGCCATGGACCTCTTGCAAGCGCTCCCTCCTGCGCAGGCTGAGGTAGTGGCACTGCGAGTTGTCGTCGGCTTCTCAGCTGCGGAAGTCGGTGAGCTCACCGGTCGATCAGCGGGGGCGGTGCGAGTCATGGCGCATCGCGGCCTGGCGCGGTTGCGAGAACTTCTCGAAGAACCGCTGAGTCAAACGCCTCAGTCTTCAGATCTTGAAGTAACGAGAAGGCCCGCCGGATCGATGGACCCCGTGACATGACTCACCAAGACCACCCTTTGGACCCGTTCAGCGCTGATGCATCGCTGGATGGATCTGCCCGGGAATCGGGTGACCCGCTGTCGGATATTCTCACCACCCTTTCGGGTGTGGGGTTGCCGAGCGAGCTCGAGGGCGAATCTGCCGACCTCCAATCGATGACGGCAGCAATCACCGCGAGCCCAGCAGCCAAAACGCCACGGAGTCGCCGCCGCCTGACAACCCGTACCAGCGCTTTGGCCGCTGCCGGCAGCCTCCTGTTCTCGGGGGTAGCTGCTGCGGCAGCAGGTGTGCCTGTGCCGATTGTCAGCGAAGTGGTCGATGAGATTTTCGCCCCCACCGAGACGCCGACGTTGGTTGATCTCGGCGATGATGATGTCGATGTCGAGAGTGGCGATGGTCAAGATCCCAAGCTGGCTGTCAACGAGCGCGACTCGGACGACAACGCCGAGGTCGAAGAGGGATCACCTGATGGATCCGTCAAGCAGGACGAGCCGGCTGGCGACGACGCCCAGAGCGGGCCCCAGAAGGACAGCCAGGATCAAACTGACACTGACGAAGAGGCAGATGGCGGCACCGAGGGCGATGCGGGAGCCGATGCGACGGGGGAGGAACCAGGGAACTCGGTCCGTGCACACAGCGATTGCGGCAAACCCGATGCCGAGCCCACCGGCGACCCGGAGTGCGACGACGCCGAGAACCACGGTGGCCATGTGTCAGATGGCGATGGCGATGGGAACGGTGGCGGGAATGGCAACAGCAACGGGAACGGGAACGGGAACGGCGAACCGGCCGATGACGCTGGCGGAAGCGAGCATGGCAATGCCAGCGGAACCGCGTATGGCAACGGGAACGCAAACAGCAACGGGAATGCAAAGAGCAACGGGAACGCAAACAGCAACGGGAACTGGAACGGCGAACCGGCCGATGACGCTGGCGGAAGCGAGCATGGCAATGCCGGCGGAACCGCGAATGGCAACGGGAACACAAACAGCAATAGCAATAGCAATGGGAACACAAACAGCAACGGGAACAACGGCAAGGGTTGATTGATCGCGCTGAGAGGCAACCTCCTCTCTGCTCAGGCACAGGTCGGGCTGTTGTCTCCAACTTCCTCCCGATCTTCGGCGCCAGCCCTCTCCCCAGGGCTGGCGCCGCTGTGTTTTCGGCCCGGCCTAGCCCCGAGCGTTGTTCGGTGAGCCCTTCAATCACGGTGACCTGGCGATCGGTGAACGCGCGGTCGAGTGGCCGCTACATCTTGAGATGGCGAAGTGAGAACGAAGCGGCGAACTGCTCGGCCAGTTCGCTGCGCCGCCATATGGCCTACTGATGTCGCCTCGGGAACCCGTGCGCTCGAAGGGCTTGGGCCCATGACCTTGCGGATTGACGAGAACTGCCGCTGCGTGTCCTCAAGTCAGCCAAGGTCGGCCAACGAGCAATGCAAGCCAAACGCGTGAACGAGAACTTCGGCCTAGCTGCGCTCGCCTACTCGCGCGGCTCCTTAGACAAACCGCGCGTCTGGGCTGTCGATGCCCGGGGCGCTTATCCGTTGACGGACTCGTCCTGCATCGGTGCGGGCTCGTGACCCTTGCGTGGGTAGCGCCACAGGATGATTGCAGCCGCGGCCACACCAAGTGCCGCTGCGATGGTGAGCGACAGCGTCATGCCGTCGACGAAGGCCTCGCGGGCAGGGCCGACCAGGTTGATCCCGTTCTCTGGGTCGCCGCTGACTCGAAGCGCCCCACCGATGCTGTCTTCGGCCAATTCAGCGACCTCGGCGGGCAACCCAGCCGTGCTGTCTTCGATGCTTGACCGGTAGCCCGAGGCCAACAGGGTCCCCATCAGAGCGATACCGAGTGCGCCACCGACCTCCCGGGTCGTGTCGTTGACGGCCGAGCCGACCCCCGCTTTGCTGGGGGGCAGCGACGACACGATGGCCTCGGAGCCAGCGGGCATGAGGGTCGCCATGCCTGCTGCCAACAGGACCATGCTGACGGCGATCACGGGGTAGCTGGTGTCGACGCCAGCAGTCGAAAGGACCACAAATCCAACGGCTTGGACACCCAAGCCAATGGCGATTGCTCCACGTTTCCCGAGCTTTTCGGTGAGCACCAAGCTGCGCGGCGCCACGATCATCATGGTTATTGGGAAGGGCAGGATCCGGATGCCCGTCTGCAGGGGCGAGTGTCCCTGAACGAACTGGAAGTACTGGGTGATGATGAAGAAGAAGCCGAACATCACCACGAACGACATGGTGACCGTGAAGGCGCCAAGGCCGAAAGGCAGGTGACGGAACAGGCGCGGGTCGAGCATGGGGTACTTGGCGCTCAGTTCGAATCGGGTCCAGCCCGCCAGCAGGACTGCGGCAGCGACGAACCAGCCGATGGTTGTGCCGGCTCCCCAGCCCGCCTCGCCACCTTCGATGATGGCAAACACCAACGACCCGAGCCCGGCGATCGATAGCAGCGACCCAATGGGGTCGAACGGACGATTTTCGGGATCCTTCGAGGTTGGGACAACCGAAGCGACCAACCCGGCGGCGATGACGGCAAGCGGGACGTTAATGAAGAAGACCGATCCCCACCAGAACTTCTCCAGTAATGCACCCCCACCGATGATCCCGATGGCTCCGCCTGCCCCGGCGAACCCCGACCAGACGGCGATCGCCTTCGAGCGTTCGTGCAGCGGGAAGATCTGGATGAGGATCGACAGCGTGGCCGGCATCACGAAAGCGCCACCAATCCCCATTGAGCCACGGGCGATGATTAGCATTGTTGGGCTGGTGGAGTAAGCGGCCCAAATCGCTCCAGCCGCGAAAACCGCGAGTCCGAGCATCAGGGCGCCCTTGCGCCCGTAACGATCGCCCAGCGCTCCTGCCGGTAGGAGGAGGCCCGCAAACACGAGTGCATATGCATCGACGATCCACAGCGTCTCGGTGGAGGTTGGGTTCAGGTCGCTGATGATGGACGGGATGGCGATGTTGAGCGAGCTCACGCCGGCGACCACCAGGATTAGACACGAACACATGATGGCCAGAATCAACCATTTGCGTGGGTGGCCCGTGTCAGTGGGCACTTCGGTCTCTGGGGGAGCCATGGGAGGGGCCTCATTCGGTCTGTCGCAGCGATGTGTAGCGGGGGTGTTGCACAGTACCCCTGTGGCTGGTCCATCCTCGTAGTCCGCCGCGGCAGGTGATGAGCACGCCCGCGATCGACCGCCGTGGAGGGTCAACCCAGAAGCTGCTTGACCTCGGCGATGTAGTCGATGTGTGCGGCCGCGGTTTCGAGTCCGAGCCTCATGGTGACGACCGACGCGTGCGTCCCGCCCGATGCTTCCCAGCGCTGTGCTGTCTCGACGGTCTGCGCGACCGTCTTTGCGCGCAGCATCACCATCTCGTGGCCGAAGTCGTCGCCGGATCGGCCGTTTTCGGCGAGGTAGTGCTCGACCCGCGCTCGGCCGGTCATGCAGGTCTCGTAGTCGCCCGCGTAGATGAAGCCGTCGCCGAGCTTGCCCGCACGCCGGAATGCGGGTTCGCTGAAACCCCCGAGCCAGATCGGGATCTGACGTTTAGGTCGCAGATTGATGTTGCCTCGGGTCAGCGCGTCGAACTTGCCGTCGAATGAGAACAATGGCTCGCCCCAGTATCGGCGGAGCAGCTCGATCTGCTCGGCGAGGCGGGGGCCACGACTGGCAAAGTCTTCGCCCAACGCTTGGTACTCGACGTAGTTCCATCCGCTGCCGACGCCGAGCCGCAGGCGCTCACCCGACAGCAAGTCGATATCGGTGCACTGTTTGGCGACCAGTGCCGTCTGGCGCTGCGGCAGGATGATGACGCCGGTCACGAACTCGATATGGGTGGTGATGGCGGCGAGATAGCTGAAGATCGTGAACGGGCAATGGAACGGATCGGACTCGGTGTAGGGCCCCCACAGCTCGGGCTCCCGGCCTGCATGTTCGGCGCCGACCACGTGGTCGTAGGCCAACAGTGAGTCGTAGCCGAGCTCTTCGACGGCGAGTCCAATGCTTCGGACCGCCTCGGGGTCGCCATTGAGCTCGATCTGTGGGTAAGTCACACCGATCTTCATCTGATCCTCCTGGGTCGGGTCGCAGTCTTCCCGGCATTACCCGTCAGCTCAAATAGTGGCCAGTGGTGCGCTGGGCGGTTGCCGACCGACTTGTTCGCGGGTCGTTTGTCGACTCGCCGCCCAGCACGCTCGTCGGCGTCCTCACTCGTACCTGATGCAGGCTAGATCTCCCGCCCCAGATGCCTCATCGCGCATCGGTGCCTGGCACCACCGCGCGGCACCACCGCGCGGCCATCGCGCGCCGGTGCCTGGCACCACCGCGCGATGAGGCACCTGGGGCCAACCGCGGCGTGGCGCGACGTGTTGGTGGAAATTCAGTCAGCTGTGGGGCCGGGGGCCGGGCCGTATGGGAGGCCACCCTCGGACCAACGACGCAAGCTCTCGAACGGATAAATCCCGGTTGAGTGGCCGTCGTTCCACGTGATGTTGACACCCCAGGCGCCATGGAACCGGGCATCGGAGATCGATAACGGCGTTGGACTGCCTGGAAGCGGCCACGATGCCTTCTCTCGGTCGCGGAGATCTCGACAGGTGGCGCAGGGGCAGCCCAGGCGAAGTTTCTCAAGAGCGAAGGCAGCGACATAGCCGTCCGCGAAGGTGGCGGTAATCCCCTTCTCGCGCTCGACCACCAGGTCGACGAGGTCATAGCGTTCTTCCACGTGCCTAGCGTGCCGGATTTTGCACACGATGCGTTCCAGGCCGGCGTCGGAATTTAGTTCGACCACGCGAAACTGCCGCTCACCAGGGCGAGCGCCGCAGACGGCGCGGCGGCGGAGGTGGGATTCGGACCAGCGCGCGCCTCCGACAGAGCGTTGTGGCCACCAGGCCGAAGGCCCGACTAGCGGATCGCCTGGGTGTCAGCCGAACACGAGTTGGTCGACGGGCGCAAAGTCGTCTCGCAGCACACGAGCGCCATCGATGAACGTCTCCAGGTGGCCCGTGGGCAACACGATCCCGTCATTGGGCTCGATGTCGAGCTGGGCAATCGGCGACTGTGAACCCACGAGGATCTGGTTGCGGCCGCGGTTCGTGATCCCGTCGGGTGGCAAGATCAAGGCCACGTGATCGAAGACATCGCGCAACGTTGCGGCTTCGGCACGAGCAAAGCCGTTGGAGCCGCCATCGGTCAGGTCCATGACGTAGAGCCCGCTCGGGAAAGGACGCGGTCGATCTCTTGCAGGAACTCTCGCGTAGTCAAGTGCCAGGGAACTGAGGCGCCGCCGAACGCGTCGCCCATGACGAGGTCGAACCAGTCGGTCTCGAGGTCGTCGAGGCCCAGGCGGGCATCACCGGTGTGCACGACCAGTTGGTCGTTCGTCACCAACCCGAGTTCGGCTCTGGCAATGTCGGTGAGCTCAGCGTCGATTTCCAGCACCAGGCTCGTGGTCCCAGGTCTGGCCTCATTGAGGTAGCGCGGAAAGCTGAACCCGCCTCCGCCGAGATGCAACGTTTTGAGTGGCCCGACTTTCGCAGCGTCGCTGATCTGGGCGAAGAGGCGGATATAGCGGATATCCAAGTTGGTGGGATCGTCCAGGTCCACGTACGCGTGGCGCAGGCGATCGAGGTACAAGCTTCGGCCCGACTCGTTGTCCGGGTCAGCCACGATATTGATGCAGGCGTACGCCGTTTCGTGCTGACAGGAGGATGTCGCCCCGAGGACGGTGAGGCTGCCGACCAGGAGAACCGCCGCAGCAGCTACCGTCGATGGGCGCGAAGCCAGCCGCCAATGTACAGCTCCGCCAGCGACGACGAGGACGGCCCCGAGGGTCATCACAATTGGTCGGGTGGCAACAGCGGAGATCAGGACGAAACCGGTGATGAAGGTCCCCGCCAACGCTCCGATGGTTCCTGTGGCCGAGAGCCCTCCGATGATGCTGCCCGTCTCACCGAGGTCTCCCAGTTGCAGCTTCGCCACCATCGGGCCCACGGCGCTGAGGGCGACGGCGGGGAGGAAAAAGGCTGAGGTTGCGAGGATGACAATTGCCTCGGGGCCATCGCCGAATTGTGAGCCCATCGCGTGCACGATCAGCAGTGACATCCAGGTCAGCGCGCCACCGGCGACGATGGCCGGCCCGATCAGCTGGCGGGCATCGTGTTGGTCCGCGAGCCTCCCGCCTCCCCAAGCACCGACAGCGATGGCCGCGAGGATGACGCCAATGATGCCAGTGAAGGTGTCGAGCGAAACGCCGATGTGAGGAGCAAGGAGCCGTCCAGCGAGGATCTCAATGACAAGGACCGCGGCCGAGGTCCCGAACACAAGCGCCCGCGCCAGCCAGGGATGCAAGACGTCACGACCCTCGCCGGAGATGTTCGCTCGGCCCTTGGAAGCCGGTAACCCCGTGCTCGATGTCGGCGGTTCGGGTGTTTCAGCCATAGGCGGATCGTACTGGAGCGGGCCCCGCTGCCCGCTCGCCACAGTTCGGTCTCGGTGCGACGCGTCCTCGGCCCGGCCGCCGCCGAGCCAGCCCCAGAACCGGGTGACATCTGGTGCCTGGCACCAACCGTCACCCGCTCGGCAACCGGTGGCATCTGGTGCCTGGCACCGACCGTCACCCGCTCGAGCGCGCGGGATGTCAGCGGGGAATTTTGTTCCAGGCGATGTCTTTGTCGACCCGAACATCGCCAGGAAGGCCCAGCACACGTTCGCCTAAAATGTTGCGCATGATGGAGCTGGTTCCGCCCTCGATCGTGTTGGCGCGAGAGCGCAGGAACTGGCCGCTGATCGCGCTTGCGCCGTGGGCTTCTTCGCTGCGGATCATGGGGTAGCCGGCCTCATGGAGCATGCCGTTGGCGCCTTCGAGGTCCATGCATGCCTCGAAGATCTTCTTGTTCAGTTCGGCCGACATGAGTTTTCCAACCGACCCTTCAGGGCCCACTGCACCGGACTTGGCAACCGTCTTGGCGCGTTGGTTGGTGAGGCGCAGCACCTCGGACTTGATCCAGAGGTCGGCAACGCGATCGCGCATCACCTTGTGCTCGTTGCCAACGACGGTGTGTCCCTTGGCCTTCCAGAGGTTCACGAGGCTCCGGATTGGGCCGCCGCCCTTGCCGCTGCTCCCACCGCCGAGCGCGACACGCTCGTTCATGAGCGTCGTGATAGCGACACGCCAACCATCGCCCTGCTCGCTCAGGCGTTGGTCGTCGTTGATCCGGACGTCGGTGAGGAACACCTCGTTGAACTCGGCCTCGCCGGTGATCTGGTAGAGCGGGCGGACCTCGACGCCTGGGGCGTGCATATCCAAGATGAAGTACGACAGCCCCTTGTGCTTCGGCGCACCAGGATTGGTGCGGGTCAACAACATGCCAAAATTCGACAGATGCGCGAGCGTCGTCCACACCTTCTGACCGTTCACGATCCATTCGTCGCCATCACGGACACCCCGGCTGGGGATGCCGGCAACGTCGGAGCCGTGCGTTGGTTCTGAGAACAACTGGCACCAGATGTCTTCGCCAGTGAAGATCTTCTTGAGATGTTTGTGGTGCATTTCTTCGGTGCCGTGGTTGAGCAGCACGGGTGCCCCCATACCGATACCAATCGGATTCACCATGAGGTCGTGATAGGGCACGTTGGCGTGGCGAAGCGCGTCGTCGACCACGCCCTGCTCCCTGCGACTCAGATCGAGGCCGCCTCTACCTTCTGGAAAGTGGACCATGGCAAGGCCCGCATCGAATTGAGCACCCCGAAAGGTGTACTGGTCGGTGGTGTGGGGATCGACATCGTCGAGCAGGGCGTGGGTGCGTTCGCGTAGTTCGTCGTCAGTCATGGTCATGGGGATTCCGTCTCATTTGCGGCGATGTCGTCGGGTGGACGGTGGACGTGCAGCAGCAGGGATCGATAGTATGTTTCCATACAGTATGTCGTCAGCAAGCTGGGTCGGCAACACTTGTCGAGCATCGGCCGTACGCCCGTGCAGTACCGAACGAACCAATCAGAAACCAACGGAGCCGGCCCTGTCGGTCGAGGAGGAATAGCTCATGCGTGAAGTCGTGATCGTCGAAGCGGTTCGCAGCCCGCTTGCCAAGCGCAACGGTGGCCTGTCCGCGATGCATTCAATCGATCTCCTCGGCTCCGTGCAGGCCGAGTTGTTCAAGCGGAGCGGGGTCGACCCCAAAGAGGTCGGCCAGGTTGTTGGCGGATGTGTCGGCCAGGTCGGCATGCAGACGATGAATGTCACTCGCAACGCATGGCTCACCGGCGGGCTCCCGCTCGACGTCGCAGCCACCACTGTCGACGCTCAGTGCGGATCCTCCCAGCAAGCCACAAACCTCGCGTATGCCTTGGTAGCCGCTGGTGTGGTCGACGCAGCTGTCGGCTGTGGTGTTGAACTGATGAGCACCGTGTTCATGGGGGCCACTGTTCCCAAAGAGCCTTCGGTTGGACGGCCGATTAACAAGAACTACTGGCAGCATTACGAGATGACCTCGCAGTTCGACGGGGCCGAGCGCATCGCCGCTCAGTGGGGTATCACCCGCGAGGACACTGATGGCTTCGGTGTCCTCAGCCAAGAGCGCGCAGCAGCTGCTTGGGCCCAAGATCGCTTCGGCACCCAGATTGTCGGCATCGATGCACCCGACTTGGGCGAAGATGGCAAGCCTGGCGACACCACGCACCGAGTCGCACGAGACGAGGGCTTGCGTGACACGACGCGAGAGAGCCTTGCCGGGCTCAAGACCAATATGGCCGATGGCGTTCACACCGCCGGTACCTCATCGCAGATCACCGATGGCGCCGGAGCCGTTCTGTTGATGACCCGCGAGAAGGCCGACGAGCTGGGCGTCAAGCCTCTCGCCACGATCGTCGATTCGTGCCTTGTTGGTTCGGACCCCGTCTTGATGCTCACCGGCCCGATCGGCGCCACCCAGAAACTGCTCGGCGACAACAACATGCAGATGAGCGACATCGATGTTGTCGAGATCAACGAGGCATTCGCTTCGGTGGTCTTGGCTTGGGAGAAAGAGCTCAGCCCCGACATGGACACGGTCAACCCCAACGGCGGCGCGATCGCGTTGGGTCACCCACTTGGTGGCACCGGCGCCGTGCTCCTGACCAAAGCCGTGCATGAGTTGCAGCGTGCCGACAAAGAGCACGCCATTGTGACCATGTGCTGCGGCGGCGGTCTTGGTACCGGAACGCTCATCCGTCGCGAGAGCTGAAGCAGCCGGTCGAGGTAGTAGTCAGCAATGGGCAGTAACCACGAACTCGATGCCCCACCTTGGTTGCGCGTCGAGTCGACCATCATGGCGACGGCTCGCGCTATCCGCCAGGCATACGATCTTCGGTTCGCCGAGCTCGACCTCAACCTTTCCGAGGCAAGTTTGCTGGCCTATGTCGAAGAGACCGGCCCCCTTACCCAGACCCGCCTCGCCGAACGCCTCGGTCTGGGTCGAGCAGCCACGGGATCGGTGATCGACGCACTGGAAACGCGTGGCTTTGTCGAGCGTTGCCCAGACCCCGATGACCGTCGGGTCTGGTTGGTCGACGTGACCGCTGCGGGCAAAGAGATGGTGGCCGAAATCACCGAGCGCGACACTGTCCTGCGCAAACAGCTCCGAAGCGGCTTGTCGCGCGATGATCGCCACCAGCTCGCCGAAGTGCTTGTCCGTCTGGGCAACAACCTTGCCGGCATCTTGGCAGACGAAGATTGATGCCAGGCGACCTAGAACCACTCTCCACCACAACCCAACACAGGAGTACCTACCAACATGGATCTCACCGGAGCATCCGCTGTCGTCACAGGCGGCGCATCGGGAATCGGCGAAGCCAGTGCGCGCAAGCTCGCCGAGCTCGGCGCGCGATGCGTCATTGTCGACCTCAACGAAGAAAAAGGCACGGCTGTCGCCAATGAGCTGGGCGGCCTGTTCGCCAAGGCTGATGTGGCCGACGAAGATCAGGTCCAGGCCGCGGTTGACGCGGCGATGGAGATGGCTCCGCTTCGAGCCCTCGTCAACGGCGCCGGGCTGGGCAGCGCGGGCCGGACGGTGGATCGCAATGGCGACCCAATGCCGCTCAAGCAATTCGAGTTCGTCATTCGGGTCAACCTGATCGGCACCTTCAACTGCATCCGCTTGGCAGCCGCAGCGATGGCCAAGACTGATCCCGTCGATGCAGATGGCCAACGTGGCGCCATCGTCAACATGGCATCGGTTGCCGCTTTCGACGGCCAGACGGGCCAGAACTCGTATTCGGCTTCGAAGGGTGGCGTGGTGGGCATGACCCTGCCGATCGCCCGCGATCTCGTGCCGCTCGGGATCCGCGTCAACACGATTGCCCCTGGCCTGATCGACACACCGATCTATGGCGAAGGCGAAGCTTCCGAAAAGTTCAAGGCGCGCCTGGGCGAGAGTGTGCTGTTTCCGAAGCGCCTCGGGTCGCCGGCCGAGCTCGCGTCGGTGGTCGTCGAGTGCATAACCAACGACTACATGAACGCTGAGACCATTCGAGTGGATGGCGGCGTTCGTTTGCCCCCGAAATGATTGGCTTTCATCATGTCTGACATCACCAACAACCCAGCAGTCCTCACTGAAGTGCGGGACCGAGTGCTGCTCATCACCCTCAACCGGCCCGAAGCAAGGAACGCGGTCAACTCCGACTTGGCCCAGGGCCTTCTGGCCGCGATCGAACAGCTCGATGGCGACGACG
>CAWKYX010000048.1:0-17324 GCA_963854265.1 Acidimicrobiia bacterium | reverse complement strand
CCCAACAGCACACGCCCCTGTGCCACGCCCGGACTCGGAGGGGGACGCGGCACCACCGCCAACCGGCCCAACAACCTTCAGCGGCTATGACGAACCCCCCCCCACCGGACAAACCCCCGCGCCGCGAGAAACGCAAGCGCCGAGGTCCCGCTCTGGTCACGAGGGCCGCGCTCTCGATAGTCGCTCTGGTGTTCGCCGGAGCGATCGCACTCGATCAACTCAACTGGGTCGAAGGAGACGCATCCTTTGTCTTAGGGCTCGGCCTGTTGATCGTCGGCGCTGCCTCACTCGTCGCTGCATTCGTTGGCCGAAGTCGCTGGCTGACTGCCTTGGGCATCTTGCTCAGCCTGACCTTCGTGGTTGCGCTGGTAGTCGACACCGTCATCGAAGACGGTGTCGGCGAACGCGACTACGTGATTACAACCATCGAAGAGCTACAGCCCAGCTACGAGCTTGGGATCGGAGAGTTGCATCTCGACCTGAGCGCCATGGTCATCCCAGCCGGAACCACGCTCATGGTCGAGATCGACTTGGGTATCGGCGAGGCGGTCGTAATCGTGCCGCCCAATGCCGGTCTCGAACTCGAAGGTGATGTCGGGATTGGCCAACTCGACCTCCTCGGTGAAACCGAGGACGGAATCCGCAACAAGGCAACTTTGTTCCAGGGCCACGATGGCGAGAGCGGCACGCTCATCGTCGACATCGCTGTGGGAATCGGCCATGGCCAAGTGAAAGGACACGGCAGTGACTGACCAGACGACATCATGGAAGCGCTCCGCCGAGGACGACCCATCAGCACACGACGTACCCGACCCCGAGATGGCGGCCACCGCCCGCAGATTTCATGTGACACACGCAATCTTCGGCATTGTTTTCATCGGCATCGGGCTCTTTGGTCTGGGCGGCGACCCTAATGGGGATGTCAGCTGGGTCTGGGTTGGGCTGTTGGCTGCCGCAGGCTTGACGGGCCTGGTCGCGGTCGTCAATGGCATCCGGGCCACGGGGTTCAGGCGCCACTAGCGGGGTGCTGACGGCGCGATCACCATCCCACCAGGGACGACACAACCGGGTGGCAAAATGAAGTATGGCCCCGAGGTCGTCCCGTCAACGTCGCTCGGGGCCAGATCCAAACACCACTGATGTGTCGCTGCCGAGACCCCCATCGACCCGGGTCACTAGTTCTCCATGGGCCGTCCAGCCCCTGGGCGCTCGCCTAAGCCAGACGACTCAGGCCCACGGGTGGGTCTGGACGTTCACGTCAGAGAGTGCGCCGAGAGCCAAGCCTCGGTCTCGTCCGGCGCCATGGCCCGCGCGAACAAGTGGCCCTGCGCCCTCCGGCAGCCAAGCTCCACCAGGACATCGCGTTGGGTCGTGGTCTCGACTCCCTCGGCGATCACTTCAAGGTCGAGCGATGACGCAAGGCCCAAGACCGAAGCCACAATGGCGCGGACGTCTGGGTCCGACGCAACATCGTCGACGAACGACTTGTCGATCTTGAGAATCTCGACGGGGAATCGTTTGAGATACGCGAGCGAACTGAACCCGGTCCCGAAGTCATCGATGGCGAGTTGCACACCCAACGTGTGGAGTTGTGCAAGGACGTCCATCGACTGCTCGACGTCAGTCATCACCGCCGTCTCGGTGATCTCGAGGCAGAGCATCGCTGCGGGCACCTGGGTGCGCTCGAGTGCATGAGCGACATCGCCGACGAGATCGGACCGCTGGAGTTGAAGAGCGCTGATATTGACCCGCATTGCGATGTCGAAACGCTGACCCCAGTCCCGAAGACCGTCACACGCTCCGTTCAGGACCCAGCGGCCCAGCGGCCCAGATCAGCAACCATGCCGGCATCTTCGGCCAGGCCAACGAACACATCGGCCGCCAAGACGCCGTGGACGGGGTGCGGCCACCGGACCAATGCCTCCACGCCCAACACTTCATTTGTAACCAGGTCGACCTCGGGTTGGAAGTAGATCTCGAGACGTTCGGCGGACAGAGCCAGGCGCAATTCACCTTCGAGCCGCGAGCGTTCCTCCATCGACGTGCGCAGTTCAGCGTCAAAAACGGCGCATCGGTTCCGACCTTCGGTCTTCGCCTTGTATAGCGCCGCGTCGGCCTCCCGAAGGAGCGACTCGAGGGTCGTGCCGGCCTGACTGAACCCAATCCCGATGCTCACGCTGGTTGCGACCGGCTGGTCACCGAGGAAGACAGGCTCACCCACCATGGCCAAGATTCTCTCGGCGCTCGATCGCGCCTCGCGCTCCGATACCGGAGGTCGCAGCAGGATGGCAAACTCATCTCCGCCCAGACGACACACCACGTCGTCAAGGCGCATAGTCGAGCGAAGCCTGCTGGCGATGGTCTCCAGCAGGCGGTCGCCTTCAGGGTGGCCCAGGGCGTCGTTGATGGTCTTGAAGCGGTCCACGTCGACAAGGAGCAGCGCTATGGGGCCGCTGTGGAAGTCGAGTTCGTGCTCAACCGCCCGCATCAACGTGCGCCGGTTCACCAGTCCGGTCAGATGGTCGTGCCCAGCGTCATATTCGAGCCGCACCAGAGCGGCACGGCTCTCAGTGACGTCATCGACCTGCACCAAGACGTACGCGCCATCGGTGCGTGTGCCACTGATCCCGGCGTTGTCGAACGGTGTTCGGACGACGCGTCCCCACACCACGTCCCCACTCGCATGTTTGAATGCCCGGGCGCTCGAACTGGAGACCGACCTGCGGTCTTCTCGCACCATGTGCGTTTGGAGGCTGCCGCCTATCAGGTCCGCAGCGTCACCAACCCCAATAAACCGGGCCAGAGCGGCATTGGCAACGAGAACAACATCCAGGTCATCGCAGATCGCCATACCCGTGGGGGTGGCAGCTATTGCTGCGGCAAAGAGGCCGGCATCGGGGGTGTCTCGAGGCGATGGAGCGGAGCGAGACGCGCCAGTGGGCTCGGGGACTCCAGCCTCGCTCGATGTCACGTCCAACCTCCGAGAACCTGCGTTGGTGTGTCAACACACGGACCGCCCATCCCATCGGCCGAGCCCAGCTCGTTCTGAGGAGCGGCCGACACGCGACAACCCGTCGGCGCCCGCCGTGACGAGCCCCACAGCTCCGTCTCTTGCAGACATCCCGGACCGAAGCGAAGTCGGTTCCGCCGCAGGACCCCCTCTACCCGCCCACTTCCGAGTTGGCCTGGAGGCGCAGGTGCAGGTAGTTCAGCCGTAGAAGCGACCGCAGACGGGCCAGTGACCGAGGCCACCGCCAGCGATTTCGAAGCCCAGCGCCTGTGCCATCCGGTCTTGATCCGACGGCGTCGCGAGGTCGGGTCGAAGGCGGACGAGATCGCCGCGATCGATCTTGGCCGCTACCCAGTTCCACGTGGAAATCGTGAACTGGTAGGCCCCATAGAAGCTATTGCCGGTGTTCGTCGAGTAATTGTTGTGGGACTCGCACCGTCGAACCCCGGCCCACGGGTCGTCGGGAGCATCCGGTCGCTCGGTCTCGAACGACTTCGTCCGACCACTCGCGCCCACGTCGGGCGGATCAGGAATGGTGGATAGTTGGTGCTCGACCTCAACGGTTCGGCTGCCTTGGTGGGGTGCGGTGCCCTGCGGCTCGGGAGCGGTTATCGCCAACTGTTCCCCACCGGCCACAACATCGCCCGCAGGCGATCCGGGCGCAGACTCTGCCACGCCGCTATCGGCCGGGGCGGCGGCCGAGACTTTTAATGATGCGAGCACCTGGGTCTCAGGCACCTCCCATAGCCAAATAGGGGGCTCGTACTCGGCGGCACGACCCAGCTGGGTGGGACGTTCGATGGCAGTCGCAGGATGCGGCGCCTCGGGGAGTGATGCCGCAGCAGCGGCTGCTTGCTGCACGCTCACAAGCTGGGGTCGGGACTGTTCGGGTGCGCCGACAGTCGCAGCGATGGCGACGCCGGCAAGGACGGCCACACCGAAGATGCTGAACATCAGCCGTTGGCCACGAATGTGCCAGTCGGGAGAAGATGATTGGGAGATGGTCTTGCTCTGTTCGATTGTCCGGCGAGGGGCTTGATTTACGAAGTGACCCTATGAGCCCTCTGGCTCAGATCGACATAGAACCGCAACATTCATGGGTGTCGTCGGTCACAGATCCATAATGCGCACTACATGGAAATTCGCGGGCCTGGGGATGGCGCGGGCCCTCGACATCTCGGCCATCATTGCCATACACCCAAAAGCGGAAGGCGG
Source organism: Acidimicrobiia bacterium (assembly GCA_963854265.1). Lineage (GTDB taxonomy): Bacteria > Actinomycetota > Acidimicrobiia > Acidimicrobiales > UBA8592 > CAWKYX01. Next base: position 13,099 of record CAWKYX010000048.1, on the reverse strand, counting down.
GAGGGGCGCTCAATGCGAGTACTGGTCATGGGCGGAACCCAATTCAACGGGCTTGCTCTGGTCCACGAACTGGTCCGCACCGGCCACGACGTCACCGTGTGCAACCGCGGCAAGAGCGAGGCGACGCTCCCCATCGGCGTCCACCGCCTTGTCGCCGACCGGACCGACCATGATCAGTTGCGGTCGGTCGTCGGCGGCCAGGATTGGGACTGCGTCTATGACATCAGCGCCTATCACCCACCCGATGTGGAGGTGATGATCGACACTTTGCGCGAGCGGATCGGCCACTACATATTTGCGAGCTCGACCAACATCTATGCCCAAAGCGACGGGCTACCCATCACCGAGGACAGCGACGAAGAGCGAGGCCAGGATCAGATCCAATACGGCCTCCACAAGCTGATGTGTGAGGACCTATTGTTGGCCGCTCACGCTGACCACCAATTCCCGGCCACGACTGTGCCGTTCTCAATGGTGTTCGGGCCGCACAACACTCTCCGCGACCGCGAGCAACGGATGTTCAGTCGACTCCTGGCTGGACGACCCGTTCTCGTGCCCGGCGACGGGGAGACCCTGCTCCAGATCGGACATGTTGACGATCAAGCTCGAGCACTGGAACAGGTGATGGCGAAACCGGTCACTTTTGGCCGCCGTTACAACCTCACTGGAACATCGGCAGTCACCCGCAACACCTATGTCCAAACCCTGGCCGACGCGGTGGGAGTCGAGCCCAACATCGTGCATATTCCCACCGCCACCATGGAGCAGCTGTGGACCGGCCAACTCGAGGTGGGCTCAGGCAAGGCGGCGGTCGGCATGGATACACGCCAGTTGAAGGCCACCATCGAGAACCCCCGCGCGACCTTGATGCGACGTCGATTCCAGATAGCGCAGCTGGTACAGCACCTTGCACCCAACATCCATTGGTGGAGCACTTCGACGGTGTTCAGTGTCGATCGGATCCGACGCGAGGTCGGCTGGGAGCCTCAACACGACTTCTCGTCGATGACCGCACACACCTACGAGTGGTTCCGCCGGTCCGGACTGGACACCAGCCACGACTACACATGGGACTTCGAGGACCAACTCTTAGCCATCCTGGAGGGCCATCGATGATCAAGCTCACCTTCTGCCTTCGGCGCCGCGGCGACCTGACCCGAGAGGCATTCCAGGACTACTGGCTCGAAACTCACGGCCCGCTCGTCCACCAAAGGGCAGCGGTCCTCGACTGTCGACGCTACGTGCAGTGCCACACCTTGGACTTGCCGGGTTTACATGCCGCCTTCCAACGCCGCAACGACAGCGCGCCGGAGCCCTTTGACGGCGTTGCAGAACTCTGGTTCGACGATCTCGACGCGCTCGGAGTCGACAATGCCGAACGTCGACAAGCAAGCGCCGAGCTTCTCGCCGACGAGCAGAACTTCATCGACCTGAGCCGCTCGCCAATGTGGATCGGTACCGAACACGAGATCGTCCCGCTTCAGCGCTGACGTTGCCGACTCAGGACGAAAATCAGCCAACCACTTCGCCGTGAATGAGCAGGTCTGCCCGCCAGCACAAATAAGCTGGTCAGAAGGGATCTGGGTGGCGCCTAAACTAGAGAGATGGACAGACCAGCGCGTCGCAACGCTGCGGTGGACAACGCTGTTGCCCGTGCACTGGGGGCTGATACGACGATCGATCTCACCACGACGGGGCGAACGTCAGGATCGGCACGGCGCATCGAAATCTGGATCCTCAAGGTCGGCGATCGGTTGGTGATTACCGGCACGCCTGGGCCCCGAGACTGGTACGCCAACCTCCTGGCTGACCCTGCCTGTGTGATTCATCTGAAGGAGCGTATTCGAGCCGATGTCGCGGCCACCGCGGCGCCGGTGTTGGACCCGGCGATCCGCGCCGAGGTGTTCCAACACCTCGAAGCAACCTGGTATCGCAACCAGGGCGAGTCACTCGAAACCCTCGTCGCCGAAGCGCCCATGGTTGAGCTCTCCGTCAAAGGCTGGCCCAAGGCCCGAGACGCCAATCCTTGACGATCCTGCGCCTTCTGACCGGAGACAGGATTAGACCTGGGGGCTCCGCGACGGGATCGTGAGGTTGGGGTTTGCCCCGGTATCGAGTGGACTTGCTCCATCGGAATGCCACCGCCACCAGCCAACAGCAGCGACCATCGCTGCGTTGTCCGTGCAGTACGAATGACTGGGAAGGAATCCGTGAAGGCCATCCTCGACGCACACGTCGAGGATGGCCTCTCGAAGCCTCGAGTTGGCTGCCACGCCGCCGCCGATGACCAAGCCCTGAGCGTCGTACTCGGCCGCGGCGCGTCGCGCCTTGGTGACGAGGACCTCGACCACGGCCTCCTGAAAGGACGCGGCCACATCCTCGAACGCCACATCAGGGTTCTTCCGCACGTGGTTGACGACCGCTGTCTTCAATCCGCTGAAGCTGAACTTGTAGCCGTCTGCGAGGACTGGCCGTGGAAAGTCGATGGATGCCTGACCGGTCACGGCCAGCTGGTCGACGATTGGGCCCCCCGGGTAACCCAGCCCGAGGTATCGAGCAACTTTGTCGTAGGCCTCGCCTGCAGCATCGTCGAGCGTGCTTCCGAGCACCTCGTAGTCCCCGTGACCTCTCATCAGCACAAGCATCGTGTGCCCACCCGAGACCAACAGGACCACCAGAGGCATCTTCAGCTCAGGCTCCTCGATGAAGCTGGCATAGAGGTGCGCCTCGAGGTGATTCACCGCGACGAAGGGGACATCCCAGACCAACGAAAGGGCCTTGGCAGCGCTGACCCCCACGAGCAACGAACCAACGAGGCCCGGGCCGTGGGTCGCCGCAACCGCAGATAGGTCCCTGCCTTCGACGCCGGCCTCGACCAGGGCCTGTGCGACGACCGGCGTGATCATTTCGACATGCGCGCGACTCGCGATCTCGGGGACGACGCCGCCGTAGCGAGCATGCAGGTCGACCTGGCTACTGACCACCGAAGACAGGACTGTCGTCCCGCCGGCAACAATGGATGCTGCGGTTTCATCGCAGGAGGTCTCGATCCCAAGCACCAGCTCGGATCCCGGGTCTGATAGGTGTGTTGTTGAGCTCATGCCGCTACCTCCAGATCCGCTGCAAGTGCAGCGAGACGAGCCCGATAGGGGTCGCCATCGATGTCGTGAGCCCACATCACCAGAGCATCCTCGCCCTCGGGTTCGTAGTACGCCTTGCGCACCCCCACCGGAGCCAACCCGAATCGCCGGTACAGGGCCTGCGCCGCGGTGTTGCTGGATCGCACCTCCAGCGTGAGAGCACTGCACCCCCGGGCGCTCGCAAGGGGAATGACGTGGAGCAACAGCCGAGAAGCGACCTGTTGTCGCTGGTAACGCGGATGGGTCACGACGGTCATCACATGGGCGTCGTCGCCCGAAATCAGCACGCCAATGTGGCCAAGCACGCTGCGTCCAACGGTCGCGCAGAGATACAAACGATCGCCCCGATCGAGTTCTTGGATCCAGAGGCGCTTGCTCCACGGCTTGGGGTATACCAACGCGTCGCTGGTCATCGCTGAGCTGAGGTGTCGACGTTCCATGGCGACAATCTTCACCGCAGGGCGATCGCTCCCTTCGCCGGACGCTGCAACAAGGCCGGTCATGGCGCGGGCCTGGCGCTCGGCCAACTGACCTCGGCGGCGTCGGGAGTGCGCAGATAGACCGGTCGAAGCTCAGATGGGGGCACGAACTCCTCGCGAAGGGCCTTGGCGTGGGCCAATTGCACTAACGAGTCAGCCCGAGGATGGGCCAGCCCGGGCTCGGCAGCCTCGACCCCATCGAGCCCGCTGAAGTGCTCGGCGTAGCGCAAGGCTCCGTCGCCAACCAACAGACAGTCTTCGCCACGAGCGAGCAACTCGCTCGAGAGATCCTCCGGGTTCGCAACTGCAGGCTCAGTGACGCGTTGGATCCCACCCGGGACCTGCCGGTAGAACGCGTGAAACACCTCGCCACGGCGTGCATCGATGGCAGCTACAATCAAGCGGGGGCTGTGCCGTACGGGGAATGCCAGTAGATCAAGGCTCGTGACCCCGATCATCGGTACGCCGAGGGCGAACGCCATGGCCATGGCCGCCGAAATACCGACTCGCAGGCCGGTGAAGAGTCCGGGGCCGAGGTCGACAGCCACGACACTGATCTCTGACAGCTCCACCCGAGCTTGGCGGCGAACGAAGTCAATCTGCGGCGTCAACGTCTCGGCGTGGCGCCTACCGCGAGATGAATGCGCTGACGCAAGCACGCCTTCATGGCCACCAATCGCACAACCCACCTGGGGCGTGGCGCTTTCTATTCCCAAGATCAGCATGTGGATCCCCATTTCTGTGTCGCAGCCTGGAGAACGCTCGTTCGCGGCACCCACCGGGCACCGCTTGCGCGAATCTCGACGACACGATCGTCATCACCTTCGCCGTAGGTGAGCCGAACTTCGAGGTAGTCGTTGGGCAAGGCAGGCAGGATGGCGTCGCCCCATTCGATCAGCGTGATCGCGTCGCCGTCGAGCAGCTCAGAAAGGGCGAGGTCGCGTACTTCATCAAGCTGTTCGATGCGATAGACGTCGAGGTGGTGGATCAGCACATCGTCGCCGTCGTACTCGTTCGCGAGCGTGAATGTGGGGCTCGTGATAGCGGCGGTCACCCCGAGCGCTCGCCCGAAGCCCTGAGTGAACGCTGTCTTGCCGGCTCCAAGGTCTCCAACAAGGACCAGCAGGTCGCCAGGAATGCACACTTCCGCAATGGCGGCGGCCAGGGCCTGGGTCTGGCCTGCATTGGACGTGTACGCCGTAGTCACGCCTCAAGGTTACCGACGTCCACCGGCTCGGAGGCTGTTGGTCAAACGATCGAGGAACGAATGGCCTGCTCGGTGACCCAGACCGCCATCACCCTGACGAGCGCCAGCGTCGCATCCACGGCTCCAGTAGCCGCTACCACCACGGCGTCGCCGTCACCGGCCATGTGGGCCGGCACAATTGCGCGTGCAAAACCGTCATGCGACGACTGGGCGACCAGATGACACTCGGCCTTCGTCAGTCGCGCGTTCGTTGCCACAACTCCGATCGTGGTGTTCTCCACGAATGGCGTGACCTCCGGGAGTTCGAACGTCCCGTCGGCAATAGCCGCGTAAGTGGCCCCATCGTCGATGTCACCACTCGCGTTGACGGCCATCAAAGACGCGACGACAACGTCGCCACACCGAGCGACGGCGCCACCAAGGCCACCCGGTTGCGCGTGATCGCGGCCTCGCCACTTCGACACTGTCGCCCCAGCCGCGGCACCAACCCGGCCCAGTTCGACAGGCCCGGCCTCTGCGGCCACCGCGGCCAAACGTCCTTCGCCAGGACCCGGGCGGGTCGAGCCATCGCCCTCCCCGAGATCGAACAGCGACATGCCCACCACGATGGGAACGCGCCCTGCTGCCGTCTCAAACCCGACCTCACGCTCCTCAAGCAACGCCATGACCCCGGCCGCTGAGGCAAGCCCGAATGCAGAACCGCCCGAGAGCACGACCGCATCGAGCCTTTCGACGAGGCGTTCGGGTTCCAAGAGGGCGAAGTCTCGAGTGGCCGGGGCACCACCACGGATCTCACCCGAAGCCACCGTTCCCTCCGGGAACAGGACGACGGTGCAGCCCGTCTTGGCCACCTCGTTGGTCCAGTGGCCGACCTCAATACCGTCGATCTCAGTGATCATCGACGCGAGCCTACTTCTGATGCGCCATGGCTTGATCGGTGCGGGCTCACGGACAGCCGCTCACGCCGCTGGTCCTTCGGTGTGCGTCGACCGAGGACTGGTGTGAGCCGGCGCACCAGGGCCCGACCAACAAAACACCCGCGTCGTCAGATGTAGCGCCGGCTGACACGGCTGGCGATATCGCAGACAATCTCGTAGCTGATCGTGTCGAGCCGCTCTGCCCACTCGTCTGCGGGTATTACATGGTCACCTTGGTGGCCAATCAGGACGACCTCGTCACCGGCGACGACGGGCTCGTCGCCGCAATCAACCATCAGCTGGTCCATGGTGACCGCGCCGACAATGGGGTGTCGCGAACCCCGGATCAAGACCTCGCCGCCGACCGCTGCCGAGCGGCGCCGGATGCCGTCCGCGTAACCGATCGGCACAGTCGCAATGTTCGTGTCACGATCGGCTTGCCAAGCCAGCCCGTAGGAAATGCGCTCGCCGGCCAGCAGACGCTTGGCGAACGAAACCTGGGAGCGGAGCCGCAGAACAGCCCGCAGATCGGTAGTAGCCGCCAGGGCTGGAGAGGGAGCGAGCCCATAGGTCGCAATGCCGCAACGCACCATGTCGTACCGGCCTCGGGCAGACGTGAGCGTCACTGCCGAGTTGGCGGCATGACGCAATGCGATGTCGAAGCCAGCGCCGGCAAGCTCGGCCAAAACCCCATCGTAGGTATCGAGTTGGACGTTCGTGTACGGGTCGGCAGGGTCATCTGCCATCGCGCAGTGTGTCCAGACTCCCTGGAGGTTGAGAGCCTCCTTGTCCACGATGGCGGCGGCCAGCGCAGTCGCGTCCGCGGGTTGAGCGCCGACCCGTCCCATCCCTGTATCGATCTTGAGGTGGACGTCGAGGCAATGACCCCCCTGGTTCGCTGCGGCTGCCGCAGCAGCCAGCCCCTCACCGCTATACACCGTGGGTGTGAGGTCGTATGCCACGACCTCGACCATCTCCAGCGGCCGGGGCTCCGAGAGGACCAATATCGGGCACCGGATGCCCGATTCGCGCAGGATCCTCCCCTCCTCGACCAGCGCAACGCCCAGCCACTCGGCACCAGCCTCGACTGCAGCTCGACCGATCGGAACAGCGCCGTGCCCATACCCGTCGGCCTTGACGACCGCACACACCACAGCAGGGGCAGCGGCGGCCTTAAGTAGCTCAACGTTGTGTGCCACGGCACCCAGATCAATGTCAGCCCATGTGGGTCGCATCGATCACCTCCGGAAGGGTTGTGAGTAAATCCGACGCCACCATCGCATGACGAGACGTAGAAGTGGCGGTTTTCCCATGCAACCACGCGCCACACACAGCCGCTTCGAACGGCGGGCTCCCCGTCGCCATCAACGCGCCGATGACACCGGCCAACACGTCACCGGTGCCGGCGCTAGCCAACCGTTGATCTCCGCTGGCGCTGACCAAGACTTCGCCCCCGGGTTCGGCAACCACGGTGGCTGACCCTTTGAGGAGAACGACGGAGCGCGCCCGCGCCGCCAGCGCGCGCGCTGACTGAATCCGATCAAGCCCGGGGCGCGCTCCGGTGAGCGCCTCAAACTCCCCGTCGTGAGGCGTAAGCACTGTGGCCCCACCTCGGCCCGCCACGATGTCGAGGTCCTGGCCGATCGCAACCAAGGCATCGGCGTCCACCACGGCGGGAAGGCTGGTCGAAGCAAGGGCCGCCCGGACGTCGGAGCGCATGTCGGCGTGACGGCCCAGACCAGGGCCGATCACCAGGCTTGCGAAGCGACCAATGTCGTCGAGGCAACCGGACCACCCCGATGACCCCAGCTCGTGGCGCACCACCTCCGCAGCATTCGGGCCCATCGTGCCGGGACTGGACAGGCGGACATAACCAGCACCCGACCTTGCCGCTGCCGCCGCTGCCAGCTGGCCCGCACCCGCCATCGCCGGCGAACCCGCAATCACCCAGCAGGCCGTCTTCCACTTGTGCGAGTCAAGCGGGCGCCCGGGCAGCCACGAGCTCACGTCAGACTTATCGATCAGATGCGCTCGCGAGCCTGAAACATCGAGGCCAAGATCTGCGACGAAGATGTCGCCGGCACAACCACTCCCAGGAGGGAACAACAGCCCCGGCTTGAGGGCCTGGAACGTCACGGTCTCGACTGCTTCGAGTGCTCCACCGATGACTTCGCCCGTGAGTCCGTTCACCCCGGACGCGATGTCGACCGCCAACACCGGCGCCTGCACAGTCGGGGGCTGGTACGAACGGCTCAGTCCTGTCCCATAGGCGGCATCGATGACCAGGTCGGCCGCTGCGACGGTGCCCGGGTCGGCAGCGTCAACAATCTGAACTCGCGCACCCCAGCCCTGCAAACGACGAGCGGCGACACGGCCATCTGCGCCATTGTTGCCTTTGCCTGCGATCACGACCACGCGACGACCATATGTTCCGCCCAAGAACCGGCGTGCGGCCCAGGCCACTGCGATACCGGCTCGCTCGATCAATACCTCGAGCGGCTCAGTCGCCCCAGCATCGACCGCGGCCATCTCTTCGGGGGTCACGATGGTGAGCATTGCTCGCTCCTCTCGTTGGGATCGACGCCAGACCAACAACATGTGCACTGCCCGCGGCGGTCCCATCCAATGGCGGGGTCACGCGGTCCAGTATTCGGCGAGTGAGGTGATGGGGAGGCTCAAGAGGTCATCGACCGGCACTGACGCGAGCAAGTCTTCGCGGAAAGTTGGTTCGGTCTCGGTCACAAAGTCGCGGAGCCCCGCATAACGGTTGCGGTATCCCTGGAGGACACCGCGGGCCACGTTTGCCTCGAGCGACTCCTCCAGCCTTAGGTGAAGCAACGTGATGCCCACCGTTTGGTTGTCTTTGACCTCAGGAACTATCGCCACCATCCGTCCATCACGCCGGCCGCGGGTGAGCAGGATCTGCCGCTCGACCGCGACCAGGCGTTTGCTGCCCCGCAACGATGGCTCTCGATCGACTCGCGAGGGCATGTCACGCGCAACGCCGCCACGATCGACGATCACCAGCTGCGCCCCGTCGTCTTCGGCATCGCCTTCGATCCGGTAGCGAATGTATCCAGTTACCGACGACACCGCGGGATCGATCGACGCGAGCGTTCGCAGGTTCTGATAGCTCAACCGGTCGCGGGGCGTGCCCGCCGCCAACAACTCCTTCACGAACGGAATTTCGATCAGCTCTTCGTCGCTCCGGGAAATACCGACCGTGACGGTCTTCGCCTGATGCTTGATGGCATCGATCGGGCGGGTGAGATCGTCGATGCCCACCGTCAGAGCCGACATGAGATCCTCGAGCACCATCGCCGGCGTTCCCACCGTCCCGTAGTCGAGTTGGTAGGAGTCGAGGGGAATCGTACCAATCGCATACCGGAACAGCGAAGCGATTCGGGCAGCACTCGAGGCTTCAAGATGGCCGTTGTATTCGCCCGCCCGCAGGGTCTCGAGGAAACGCTGGGCCTGCGTCGCAATCCGCGGGCGGAGCTTGCCCAGCATGACCTCACCAGTCATTTGCGGGCGTTCGGACACGGCCTGCTCGACTGCTGCGCGGGTCTCGCGCAGCGGCTGGGCCTGCGCGTCGATCGACAGCGCTGCCTCATAGCCGAAAAGATGCCCAGCCACAGTCGAAAGAACGAACGACAGTGCTGGATCGATCGACGGAACCGAAATGACATGGAGCGCGGCTGGGTAGTCGGCGCCATCGTCCGCGATGACGATTGGGGCGGCCTTGTGCGCCCGGTAGATGGCGACCTCTTTGGCAACATCGCTAGCGGTTGAACCAACAAGTCCCGCTGCGCACACAAGAATCATTGGTTCGCAGGACAAGTCAATGTGTTTCTTGTCTTCGGTCGAGTCCGCGGCGATTGACTTGTAACACAGCTCGCTCAGTTTGATGCGGATCTCACGCGCTGCCACCACATTCGGCCCGTTGCCAACAATGGCCCAGTACCGGCGCGAGGGCCCGAACTCGGTCGCAGCACGCCCAATCGCATCCCGCTGGCCAATAACGCGCTCCATGGCATCTGGGAGTTCCCGTAGCGTTTGGAGCAGGCGTTGACGGCGTCCGCGCGCCTCGTGATCGAGCGGGACAACCTCAGCGGCAATAGCCAATGCCAGGATCGCGCCTGCAGCAATCTGCGCATAGAACGCCTTCGTCGAAGCGACACTCATCTCCACGTCGCGACCGTCAGAGGTGTACAGCACACCGTCGCTCTTGTCGGTGAGATCACTGTTGCGACGGTTGACAATGGAGATGACCGACGCTCCGCGCCCTCGGACCAGATCGACCGTACGGTTCGTGTCGGTGGTGGTGCCCGACTGGCTGATCGCGATGATGAGCACATCGCTCATGTCCGAACGCAGACGGAAACCGGAGAGCTCAGTCGCGGGCAGTGCATCGACCTCTATCGCCCCAGCAAGCTCGCGCCACAGAATCAGTGCCAGGCTCTGACCAGCCACAGCAGCGGTGCCCTGGCCAATGACGAGCACCTGGCGGATTGTCCCGCTCCGGAGCTTCTCGCGAATGATCTCGGGAAGGCTGGACTCGGCAAGGCGAACCGCCAACTCATCACCCTCATCGATGATCTTGCCGCGGAGAGTCTTGCGGAACGATTGCGGGGCTTCGGAGATCTCCTTCAACAAGAAGTGGGGGTAGGCGCCACGGTCGATGTCACGAGTGGTGATCTCGGCATGGACCACGTCATCGCTGGTGACCGGCAGGACGGTGCCGTCGTAGGCAACTCGACGGATGCCCCCGAGGTCGCCGGCTGACGTTCCATCGAGCGAGATGATCTGGCCGCGGCTCGCCGTGGGGTTGTCGAGGTCACCGGGCGTCTCGCCGTCCATCCGGACGTATTCATTGGTGAGTTCGACCACGCCATATGGCTCGCTCGCGACCACGAACGCGTCCTCGGCTAGGCCGACATACAAAGCCTGGCCGCTGCCCCGGAGCGCGAGCTGTAGGCGATTGGGTGTCAGCGCGGTGCTGGCGGCGATCGCGACCGAGCCTTCGAGCGCAGCCACCGTCCGGCGGAAGGACTCGTCGACCCCGGAGAGTTCGGACCGCTCGTCGATCGCATCGAGGTGTTTTGCCATCAGCGTCGGGATGACCTTCGCGTCGGTGCTGATGGTCGGAGCGATCGACAAACCCTCAGCGGAACGAATGTCGGCAAAGTTGTCGACATCACCGTTCAGGGCCGCGGTGACGTAGGGCCACGATGCATCGTCGGTGAGTTCGGAGTTGAGCGGGTGCGCATTGGGTTCGCTGATAATGCCCACGCTGGCCCATCTCGTGTGGCCAAGCACCGTGACGCTTGCCTCATCGTTGACCAAAGCTCGGCGGAGGAGATCGTCTGCGGTGATCGCGGCACGTAGTGCTCGCGTGTTGTCTCCCAGTTCGCCGATCTCCGCTGCGGCCTTGTAGACGAAACTCAGGTGACCGCTGGCAATCCGGACCGAACCCGAACCGAACAACGGGTCCGAGCCACGAGCTGCGATCTGGCGTTGAATATCGGGTGAGTCAAGATCCAAATCATAGGCCCGCACGAGCAGATGAAGACCAGCCGAGTCCCGACCACGAACCTCAAGACGATCGATGGCTGACAGAGCCTCTTGCACCGAGGTAAACGCCTCGACCGACCCAACGGTGATCCCCTCTTGGCACATGTCGGCCACGGCGAGCGCTGTCCGCAACCGATCGCGCCCGATCGCCCATCCGGCATCTTTCAGTCGGAGCAACGAGGCGTTGATGCCCTCGAGTTCGATGCCGGCGACACCCGCTTCGAGGAGGAGTTCGAGTTCGGCTATCCCGGCCTCGAGCGCGTCGGTGTGGTGGGTCAAATTCGCGATGAGCGCAGCGTCGCTCATAAGACAGGTGACCCCCGGGACTCCCGACAACATTGCGTTGAGGGCCTCGTACTGGTCAGCAAGATGGCCCAACGCGGCGGCATCTGCGGGCAACGATGCCAACAAAGCCGGCAACCCCGATAGCACCTCGGTACTCGACGGAACAGAACGCGTCGCCCGCCGTCGAACGATCGCAATGATTCCGCACACAGATGGATTCCCTTCGCCGCAAGGTCGAGCTGCGCAATAGTCAAGTCTAGAAGTTCAGTTGGGGTGGTCGGCGCGACACCGCAGCAACACGGGCGCCTCAGGTACACGCCCGAAGCCGGGTTTTGGTTCCGGTGGGTCTGATCAGGCACGATTTGTTACCCAAGCGAAACTGGGCGGCTGCGTTCCTACGAACGCCGGTGAAGCACCGTCACCAAGTCGTCCACCGCTCGGTCGGCGTCGGCCTGTGTTGGCGCCTCGGCCATCACGCGAATGAGAGGCTCGGTCCCCGATGGCCGGACCAACAGACGGCCCGTGTCTCCCAACGTTTCGGCCACGCGGGCGATGTCGTTGGAAAGCCACTCCATTGCATCGCTCGCCGACCCGGACACCTCAACGTTACGCAAACGCTGGGGCAAGCGGGTCATGGCTTCGTCTGCAAGATCAGCCAACGTCCGCCCGCTGCGCGCGACAGTATCGAGAAGTTGTACTGCAGTCAGCAGCCCATCACCCGTCGTTGCGAAGTCTGCGAAGATCACATGGCCTGATTGTTCGCCGCCAAGCGACCACGCGTTGTCCTCGAGCGCCCGCAGAACATGGCGATCGCCCACCAACGTCTGGTGGACGTGGATGCCCTGGCGGTCCATCCCCTGGTGAAAGCCAAGGTTGGTCATCACCGTGACGGCGACAGTGGCACCCGTCAGCAGCGACCGCCGATGACGATCGATGGCACAGATGCCGATCAGTTGGTCGCCGTCGATGAATCCGCCGTCGGCGTCCACCCCGAGGACTCGGTCGGCGTCGCCATCAAACGCGATCCCGATCTCGGAGTTTCCATCAGCCACGAGTGCTTGCAGGCGCTTCATGTCTGTCGAGCCGCTGTGGTCATTGATGTTTCGGCCGTTGGGTTGGCCATGAATCGTCACCAATTCCGCCCCAAGACCGGCAAGAACATCAGGCGCCACGCCGGACGCCGAGCCGTTGGCACAGTCGACGCCAATTCGTAGCCCGTCCAGCGATCGCCCGTCGATGCTCGACACCACCGAATCGATGTACTCGGTGAGCAACGCCGGCCGATCGATGACATCCACGTTAGGTACAGGAGCGAGATCACCCAGCTCGCCCAACCTGAATTCGAACAGCTCTTGTTGGACATCGGTGAGCTTGCGCCCGCCCGGAGCGAAGAACTTGATCCCGTTGTCGTGGTACGGGTTGTGTGAGGCCGACACCATCACGCCCGCGATGCCATGGGTCGCCGCGGCGCGTGCGACAGCGGGAGTGGGTGTATCA
>CAWKYX010000047.1:0-17374 GCA_963854265.1 Acidimicrobiia bacterium | reverse complement strand
GATGTGTGTGAACAACGGGCATCATGCCCGTATCACGAACTGACCGGTGGAACCCCACACCTCAAAGTGTGGCCATCACCACTTGAACCCACCCAGACCCCAACTCAACAAGAAATAGGGGTCGGGGGTCAGCTCACCGGCACTGGTTGTCGCTGAGATCTGTTACCCGCTCGCGGAGCAGATCATCGAGGCCATCAATCCCAAGCAGCTGAGCAAAGTCGCCACAGGCCGTCTCAGGGTCGGATTCGAGCAGCATCGACGCACGAGTCAGGAGCACTTCAGGGTCATCGGGGTTGGCGTCAACGGCCCGGTCAATCAACTCGATGGCTCGCGCTTCGAGCTCGGGAGCCTGCGCCCGCGAGGAGAACAAGATCCACGCCTCGCGTGACAGGGCCGCTGGATTGTCGGGATCGACAACCAGCACGGCGCGATACAGCTTGAGAGCAGCCACGCTGCGGAGGGGTCGGTCGCTCTCAATCAACCAGCCAGCAGCCGCCAGCGCTCGGTCCGCGTCGAGTCCAAGTTCTGTGAGCTCCGGCTCGCCGTTGGCCGCCAACAGTTCGTAGTTGGCCTCCGCATACACCTCGCCCACGATCCCCCGTTCGCCCAAGATCGCCTGGACCTGTCCCGGGGCGTCGTCCAGGTCCAACGTATTCAGCACTTCGGCAGCCTCGGCCCAGCGGCCGTCATCGGCCAGCACGATCGTGTGGAAAACGATGGCATCGGGATAGGCCGGATCAAGCAACGCAACCTCTCGGAACGCGTCCGCAGCCTCGTCTGCGGCCCCACCCAAACGATTTGTCAACCATGCGCCATAGCTGAGCGCCTCGACGTTGCTCGGGTCCTGGTTGATCACGTCCTCGTAGATCTCGATGGCTGCGGGCCATGTCTCACGGTCGGCCTGGAGCGATCGAGCTTGGTTGACCAAACTGACCGTGCTGGAGCGAACGCCACCAGAGATCGACTCACCCGCCGTGCGCGCCCCTGAGCTTCGGGCGATGAGCACGCCACTCAGCCCTCCCAGAATCGCAAGGCCGACAATCCAGCTGACGACCTGGCGCCACTGCACCCCCGGAATGGACGCAAAGGACGCCTCTTGGGACTCAACGGACCGAATCACCTCGGCGGCACGGCGGGTGTAATCGTCCTTCAAGCCGTCGTAATCGGCTTCGTCGATGTCGCCGGCTGACCGCTCGGCTTCGAGGTCGTCCAGCGACCGAAGCAAGAAGTCCCGCTCCTCTTCGAGCGCAGCCAAGGCATCTGGGTCCAGCCGGCGACGCGTGGATGTCACGATGGTTCGCCCGGTCGATCTTCCTGCGCGGACTGAACCAAGGCAGCGTCGGCTGCTGTCGCACGTTGTGTTTCGGCAGGGCCACGCCAACGTGAGAAAGCGAGAGCCAGCGCCCCAATGGCAACCCCGATCACCAAGAACGGAGCGATCCACACGACGCCGGTGAGACCGCTGCGACTGGGATTGAGGTCGACCCACTCGCCGTAGCGGTCGACATATACCTGCACGATCTGCTGGTCGGTCAGTCCAGCATCGACTTGCTGTTTGATTTGGGTGCGAATCGTCTCGGCGATAGGAGCATTACTCTCCGAGACCGGCTGTCCAGTGCATTGCGGGCAAGCGATCGATGACGACAGCGCTGCGGCACGTTCTTGATCGGACCGTGGCCCGCGATCGGCAGTGGCCCCGTAGCCGAGCGCCGCGACGAAGACCAATGCCATCAATACCCACGACATCGTCCGAGACTTAGATGCACTCAACACGAAATCACCTCAACCAACCGTTCATAGGTCACTGCTCCGATGAATTTGGCAACGACCAAACCGCTTGGAGCCACCACGATCGTCTCGGGCGGCGCGAGCACGCTGAAGTCGATGACCGTGCCCGACGTGTCGCCTACGAGGACCGGCCATTCGCCACCGAGATCCTCGAAGAAAGCCTCTACATTCTCGGCAGAGTCGGTGATCGTTACCCCAACGAGGCGAGTGGGACATGCCGCACCTTCAGTATCAAGCCGCGTGAGGTCGCCGTGTTCGAGCCGGCAGGGCCCACACCAGCTCGCGAAGAAGTTGATGACAGTCCAGGTCTGGTCGGCCTGGGTAAGTTCGCGGTTGGCCAGCAGAACCGAGTTCATGTCAAAGGTCTTACCGTCGTAAGAAGTCCCACTGAACTGCGGCACGTTCTGGCCAACCAGGGCCAGGCTGGGTTGGTTGACCTGAACGTCTCGGGTGGCCAACAGCACGATGAACGCCACCACCACGACCGCCACCGCAGCAGCGACAACCTGGAGCGAGCTCATGGCCTTGCGACCGCTGTCAGGCGCCGGCTCGGTCATGCGTCGACCGGGATTGGTGCCGAGGCAGGGTCAGTGGGCTTGCGCTGACGCTTGCCGGGGAATGCAGACAACGCCGTCCCCACGAGCATGACCAGCCCCCCACTCCACAGCCAGAAGATCATGGGTTGTCGAGTAGCGCGCAGCACGATTGTCTGGTCGATGCCTTCCGCGGACACCAGCACGGCCACCTGGATGTCCTCGGTCCACGTCGAGCGCGTAGCTGGGGCCGGTACCAGCTGGCCCGATTCGGTGAACCGCTCCAATGCCGGAGTCAGGACCTGACCATCGACGACAACG
Organism: Acidimicrobiia bacterium; assembly: GCA_963854265.1. Classification (GTDB taxonomy): domain Bacteria; phylum Actinomycetota; class Acidimicrobiia; order Acidimicrobiales; family UBA8592; genus CAWKYX01. The sequence goes on along the minus strand of CAWKYX010000047.1, from coordinate 14,732 downwards.
GTGGCTTCCTCTTCGATTCGATTGCTGTGGGTGATGACTCGCGAACTCTCGTAGGCGATCTCCGTATCCCCCAATGCCACTGTCTCTCCGGGCGTCATCTCAAACTCGCCTTGGCGGAGATAGGCGGAACTAGCCACGAACCCCACGGCCAACATGATGACCCCGATGTGCACGATCATCCCGCCGTTGGCGCGACCCACCAGACCCCGCCAGCCTTGGCGTCGCGTTGCCAGCACGAGTTGGCGAAGCGCCGAGCCACTGGCGAAGCCGGCCATGGTGAACCCCAACAGTGGGGCGAACCCACGCGCACCAACTACCACGGACAAAACGAGGGCTGCAACGCCAGTCCAGGCCGGCCACTCGAGCCGATGCTTGAGCAACTCTGTACCCGCTTTGCGCCATGGCAGGACCGGAGCGACGGCCATGAGGAACAACATGGTCATACCAACCGGCATCGTCATGCGTTCGAAGTACGGCACGCCAACAGAGATACGATCTCCGTTGAACGCTTCGACGATGAGCGGAAAAACGGTCCCCAACAAGATGATGAAGGCCATGGCCGCAAATGCCAGGTTGTTCGCCAAGAATGCGCCTTCGCGAGACAGCGGCGAGTCGATCGTTCCGGGCGAACGAAGCCGATCACCGCGCCAGAAGATGAGGCCGACAGTGACCAAGACCGTCGCGGCGAAGAACATCAGCAACCACACGCCGATGCCACTCTCGGAGAAGTTGTGCACGGACGCCAGCACCCCTGAGCGGGTGATGAAGGTTCCCAAGATCGTCAGGCTGAAGGTGGCACAAACCAGCGATAAGTTCCACACCCGTAGCATCCCGCGACGCTCTTGGACCAGGACCGAATGCAGGTACGCCGTGCCCGTGAGCCAGGGCAAGAAGGAAGCATTTTCAACGGGATCCCAGCCCCAATAGCCGCCCCAACCCAGCACGTCGTAGGCCCACCACGCGCCGAGGACAATACCGGCGGTGAGGAACCCCCACGCGAACAGTGTCCAACGACGGGTCTCGAGCAGCCAACCCTCGCCCAGCCGACCGGTAACCAGCGCTGCGGTCGCGAAGGCAAAAGGAACAGTGAACCCGACGTAGCCGAGGTACAACATCGGTGGGTGGAAGGCCACCAGCACGTGGTTTTGGAGCAGGGGGTTCGGACCGGGCCCGTCGAATCCCACGGGGGCATCAAAGCTCTTGAACGGGTTGGCGGGCCCCATCATGAGCGCCAAGAAGAACGCCGTCACCACGAACATCACGATCATTGCCCAAGCCACCAGCGGATCGTCGAGGCGATGCCGGAACTTTCGTACGACGATCATCAGGTAGCCGGCCAGGATCAATCCCCACAGCAGAATCGAGCCTTCGAGGGCCGACCACATGGTGGCCACGTTGAACAATGGTGGCGTCTTCGAGCTGCCGTGCTCGGCCACGAATAACACATCGAAGTCGCGCGTGATCAGGGCTCGCTGCATCGCCGCCGTGGCCACGATCATGCCCGCCAAAATCACCCACGCGTAGCGAGCACCCGATCGCAAGAGCTGGGGCCGGCCCTGATGAATGCCGACGGCAAGCATCGGAATCGCAATGAGTGCTGCCGACAGCGACAGAACAATCGCAACGGCGCCGACGAACTGGTTCACTCCGTCAGACCTGGCAGCTGGCTTCGTCCGAGGCTTCGACGGCCTCGATTAAGAGTTGCCCTCGCTCTTCGGCGTCGATCAGGCGCTCTTCGGTGTAGTCGTTGTCGTGCTTGACCAAGATGCGATCGGTGTGGAAATACCAGCCATCATTGGCTCCTACCGGCCACTCGACACCACGAGGCGCGGCCCCCTTGACCCATTGGCCCTCGAGCACCACGGGGACCCCACACTGAAATAGCTGCGGCGGGATCTGTTGGCTCAACACGTCGACCTTCACACCATCGAACGCGACGGTGAATGGCGACAGGGCTTCGTCGCCGGTCGCCACCGTGGCAGCGGTGACTTCGTCCTTGCTCTGAATGGGTGAACCGAGGAGCTGGAATCGGCGTTCACCCTGGGATTCTCGCTCTTCGACGGCGACGTCCGCCTCGAGGAAAGCCTGACTGTTTGTGATCAAGAAGAAGACCAACCCCGCAACAGCGACCATGACCGCAACAACGACGGCAAGCGGCAACCACTTTGGCCGCGACCGTCCAGGGGTGATCGGGCGAGGGGTGAGATCGACCGAACCTGCGTCAGTCATCGGTGGTCATCCAACGTCGACGCTCTGGCGATACGTGTTGGCCGAGATTGCGGCCCCGGCGCACGACCGACCAGCCGTACAACCCGAGGGTGCCGAGCCCGACAGACCACCCTGCGATGAGATAACCCAGGTCAGTCATGATGGACGCCCTTTTGTAGATCGCCGGTCCCGGCGCTCATACGTCCTTCACCGCGCTGATACGTCCTTCGACGGTGCCCCCAACGGCCTGCTCGACGCCTACCAGCGCCTCGGCCCGGCGTTCTTCGAGGGCGCCCACGAGACCATGGGTCTCGATCTCTTCTTCCATCCAGGCAACCCGGAAACGATGGATCAGCAAGTAGAGGAAGATCGCACCTACCACGATCTGGCCGAGGAACCAGGTAAACAGCGTCATGTTCTCGAGCTTCCCGTAGAGAACCGAGCTGGACTGGTGCAGGGTGTTGTTCTCCCACCACTCGACTGAGAACCGCACGATCGGAATCTGCATTGCCCCAATGAGGCCGAGAACTGCCGCTCGCCTCGCTCGAACCGTTGGGTCGCCGGGTATTCGGCGAAAGGCCAGGTACCCGACAAAAACCAGGAAGAGCATGAGGCTGGTGACGAGCCGGACATCGCTCCATTCCCACCATGTGCCCCAAGTGGGCCGACCCCAGATCGAGCCGGTAATTAGGGTAAGCCCGCAGAGCACCACACCGATTTCACCAGCTGCGTAGGCCGTGGTATCCCACCACCGTGAGCCCTTGTACAGAAACATGATGCCGCCGAACGCCGTGAGGCTAAAGGCCACATAGGTCATGATGGCGATCGGTACATGGATGTAGAGCAGCCGGACAGCGTCGCGCTGGACATCATCTTCGGGGCTGATGAAGAAGGCGAACGCGAGCAGCGTTGGTACCCCGACAGCGATGATAAACGCGAGGGCCCGGGTGCCTCGGCTCGATGTACCGGTCACGATGGTGGGACTATCGGTCTCCGGTGCGGGTGCTGCTGTGGCACTCACGATTCCTCCAGGAGCACGCCGTAGGCGAGCATTCCGATCATGACATAGATAACGGCGAATGTGCCGAGCAAACCAAGCCACGCCCAGCCATCGGCATCCACCCGATCGAAGGCATCGCCGAAGGTACGGGTGGCACTGATGAGTACTGGTGCGAGAACAGGCAGCAACAGGATTGGCAGCAATGTCTCCCGTACGCCAAGTCCCACGGCCAACACTCCGTAAAGCGTACCTGCGCTCGCGATGGCAATGGTCGCGACCACCGACGACGCGACCATCAGCAGTGGCTCGCCGACAGATACGTCGAAAAGCACCACAACCGCCGCCGTCAGCATGACCTCGAGGACCAGCAGCTGCACAAACAATCCGGCGGCCTTCCCCAGGAAAACTGCTGCAGGGTCGAGGTCGGATAGGAGCATGCGTTGCTGGGTATCATCAGCCGCTTCGATGGCTGCGCCACGCTGCACGGCCAAGACCGCGACCAACATCACGGCGACCCAGAACAAACCCGGCGCCGTGTCACGCAAGGTCGCAGTGTCAGCGTCCAACGCAAAGCCGAACAACACCACGATTAACAACGTGAACGGCGCCACCTGGTTGATGAGAACTCGAGAGCGCCACTCAACGCGCAGATCCTTAGCTGCCACCAACAACGCGTCACGAAGCATCGACGTCACCACCCCGAGATCCCGTGTCGCCCACTACGAGGCCACCTGCGACGGTCACGGTTCGATGCGTCAGCCTCGAGACTCGTTCCAGCTCATGGGAAGCCAACATCACCGTCGCCCCAGCCTGGGCGGCGTTGGCGATGAGGTTGTCCACTTGATCGCGACCCTCTTGGTCGAGCGTGGCGTGCGGCTCGTCGAGGAGCCACAACTCGGGACGTCGAACAAGCAAGGTTGCGAGCGCAGTGCGGCGCCGCTGCCCCGCCGAGAGCTTCCGGACCTGGACATCGTGCAGGCGAGTGGCCAAGCCGAGATGGTCCAGCGCAGCAGCAACGCCGTCGACATCGGCATGTGAGGCGCGCGCCCAGAAGCGCACATTCTCCTCGACGGTGAGATCGTCGTAGAGACCGGTTGCATGGCCAAGTAGTCCCACGCGACGACGGATAGTGACCCGTTCTTCCACGAGGTCGTGTCCAAGCACCGATCCGGTCCCCGCCTCGATCCGCAACAGGCCGGCACAGAGACGCAACAACGTGGTCTTGCCAGCGCCATTGGGCCCCTGAATCAGTACGACCTCACCGGCCTGCACCTTGAGATCGGCCCCTGCCAACGCCGGAAACCGGCCGAGGAGCGTCACGACACCTGAGAGCTCAATGGTGGCGGCCATGAACCCTGACGGTACTGGGAACGGCTCAACCATAGGTAGCCCGGGTGCGCCATTTCTGGAAGAAGTAATGCATGTAGCCAGCGATTTTGGTTGGACTGCCTCCAACTAGGAGCCCCGTCGCCGATAATCTCGTTATCTATGTTGTTGTCGCGGGTCCTCGGCGGTGTCGGCCGATTCTGCATCGGTCTCGGTGCCCTCACGCTGCTGTTCGTCGCGTATCAGCTGTGGGGCACAGGCGTCCTCACCGCGCAGGCACAGAACTCGCTGGAGAACGACTTCGAAACATTCCTCGAAGGAGCGGGCGATGTCGAAACAGTGGTCGCAACGATCCAGGCGGCCGAGGAGCCCACCACCGACGCCGCTGTCACCAATGAGGAAGACCCCGAAAACGAAGGAACTGAGCCGGCCCCAACTGACGCGATCGACGAAGAAGCCGCAGAGGCCGCGGCCAAAGAGCTCCAGCTGTTGGCGAAGCTCATATGGCAAGACAACGGCCAACCCATCGCACAATTCATCATCCCCGACATCAACGTCGAGTGGACCGTCGTCGAAGGCGTCGGCACCGACGAGCTCCGCGATGGCCCCGGACACTACGGCACCACACCGATGCCCGGGATGCCAGGCAACGCATCCATCGCGGGCCACCGCACAACCTGGGGTGCGCCGTTCAACCGCATCGACGAGCTCGAACCTGGCGACGAGATCACCGTACGGACGATCCAAGGGACGTTCACCTATCGGGTGATCCCTCAAGAGTCGGGCAAAGGCCACTTCATTGTCTCTCCCGATCGAATCGATGTGCTCGACCAAGACTTCGAGGTTGCGCCGAACCGCTTGACCCTGACGGCCTGCCACCCAAAGTTCAGCGCCCGCCAGCGCATCATCGTGGTTGCCGAGCTGGTCGGCGAGCCCGCCCTGTCTGTTCCCCGACCCGCTGGGCTCGGTCCCACCGGCGAATCGCTAGCCTCCGAAGACGTCCCCGACCAACCCGCGGACGACGGCGGCCTGCCGGGTGACCCCGACCTTGACGACGGCACCAATACCGAGGCCGAGGCATCAGCTGACGAAGGTGCCGAGGCCGACGACGCCGGCGATGAAGCCGATGCCGAAGAAGTACCTGCAGTCGGGGCCAGCGAGTCCTCGCCCCCTCGGCCAACGTCGCTGCTCACCACCTCTGACAGCTTCGGTGAGGGCCTCAACGGCAACAACGACGCGATCTTGCCGGCCGTCATGTGGGGCGTGGCGGCTGCCTTCATTGCCGGATTGGCGGGGTTCGTCGCCCGGCGCTGGAAGAAGCTGCCGTCATATGCAATAGCGCTCGCGCCTTTCGCGTTGGTGTTGTTCGTCTGTTTCGTGCACATCGACCAGGCGCTGCCCTCTTACTAACAACGTGGCCGGGAAACCTCCCGGTACTGCACCAACAGCTGCCCGAGACTCGCCGCACCCCCACGAACGCTTCCCGACACGGCACTAGCGGGTTGCAGCGATGCTGCATCAACATTCCGGAGGCACTCCACTAGCCTCAACGTGTGTTTCGTCGAGTGGTTCTTGGAGTCTGCGCCCTTGCCCTGGTCGCATCTGGTTGCACCGGTGATGGGTCGCCCGACGCTGGCTCCAAGCCGGCAATCCTCGACCTTCCGACACCCGAAGCGCACGCAGGGGGCGAGATCGCCCCGACTCCGGTGCCAGAGGGCCGCGCCACCAACGAGTTCGAACTCGACGTCGAGACGTGCTTCAACACCTACGAGTTCTATTTCGAACAGATCGACGAGACCCGCGAACGGACGACGGTGGTCGATTGCCGACGCCCCCACGACGGCGAGGTGTATGCGATCTACGATCACCCAGCCGAACAGAACTTTCCCTACCCAGGCGGCAGCCAGCTTCGCGAGTGGAGCAACATTCAGTGTCTCCAGTCGTTCGAAGACTTCGTCGGAACCCCGTTCGTGCTGAGCCTGTTGCAAATCGGGAGTGTCGCTCCGGGGGCCGACGACTGGGACGGCGAGAGCGACGCGTCAGACGGGACCAAGGTTCGCAGTTTCCGCTGCTACGTCTTTGCTCCTGACGCGCAATTGTCGGGCTCGATGGGCGGCAGCGGATTCTGATGGGCGCGCGGGCCAACTCTGGGCGATGATGACAGCCGTGTCTGATCCTGTCCTCGAGCGTCGTATCCGAATCGCCAAGCTGGTCAAGGCCGGCAAGCGCGTCGGATACTCGCTATTCCTCCTGGCGATGATCTTGTTCTTTATCGGAGTCGCAGCGAGCTTCTCGAGCGCGCTCACCAATGTGATTGTGGCCGCGTTGGTCATTGGTTCGCTGGTCTTGGCTCCCGCGATCGTGATGGGATACGCGGTGCGCTCGGCGCATCGCGAGGATCACGAAATGGGCCGGCTCTAATGCCAAGTCAGGGAACGTGAGTCAGCGACTTCCCGGCCCCCAACGGCGCCAGCAACTTCTTGACGTCGCAGTCGACATCTTCGGTGTGGGTGGTTATGCCGAGGCATCCGTGGCCGACATTGCCGCGGCGGCGGGCATCACCAAGCCCGTCGTTTATCAACACTTCGCGTCGAAACGTGCCCTCTTCCTCGAGGTTCTCGGCGAGTGCGGTCGTCGAATGGAAGCCCAAGTCGAGAAGGCAACGGCCGGAGCGACCGGGCCTCGCCACCAAGTCGAACAAGGCTTCCAGGGGTTTGTCCAATTCTTCGAGTCGAATCCCGAGATGTTCCGCATCTTGTTCTCCGACGCCAACCGCTCCGACGTTGAATTTGCGGCCGAGGTACATCGGGTCGAGCTCATCGTTGCCGAGCAAATCGCCGCTCTCATCGAAATCGAGTCACTCGACAGCGATGATCGTCGGCTCTTGGCCGTCGGCATCGTCGGCCTTGCCGAAGCGGCGTGTCGCCACTGGATGAGCGGCGAAAGTGGCCTCTCCCCCGAGCGCACCGCAACCCTGCTCTCCGAACTCGCCTGGGCCGGCCTCCGCGGCCACTGACCTCCACCCCTTCGCGGCAACAACAGCCGTGAAACCGCGGCGCCAAGTGGGCCGGTGCACAGGGCCGGCGCGCTGCCCAGTGGACACGGCGGCGCCCAGGGCCAAAATCCGCAGAGCAGCCCGAGGCCCGCCAGGGCCGAAGCTGCGATTGCGGCAACAAACAGCCGTGAAACGGCGGCGCCAAAATGGGCCGCAGGCCCGGCGCCGCCGTTTCACGGACTGATGTCGATGGGTTCGGTGGGGATGTCGCCGGCGACGATTGCCGGGAGGAACTCCTTGAGCCTTGCGGGCAACGTGGCAACGTGGCTGGCGAGGAGTTCGTCAAGGGTCCACCAGCGCGCCTGGCTGAAGGCGGCCACCTCAAGCGCTTCGAGCCCTTGGGGGTCCCATTCGCCGCCTTGCTGGGTGTACGCGACGTGGATTCGTTCGTCGGACTTGAAGTGGTACATCGCAAAGTCAAACTCGACGTATTGCGTCCAGATGCATGGGCCGACCTCCACGTCGCCAAACCCGCACTCTTCGTAAAGTTCGCGCTTGGCGGTGTCTTGGCTCTCTTCGCCACGATCGACGCCGCCGCCCGGTATCTCCCACCAGGTCCCCTTCTCGGGTCTCATGGGGTCGCAGCCCTCGATCAAGAAGATGCGGCCGCTGGTGTCGAGGAGGACGGCGCGTGCCGCCGGTCGCCGGAATTCGCCGAATGACATAGAGCTACTCAGTTCCTTGGGAGATCTTTGAACGGCGTGTCTTTCGCGAAACCAGGCTCCTTGGGGAATCCGAGGACGCCCTCGCCGATGATATTGCGTTGGACTTGGTCGGTGCCACCGTAGATGGAGGGGCCGGGCGAGAAGAGCGTGACCTCTTGCACCCATGGCGCGCTGGACCTACAGACGGCACGCCGTCGGCGCCACCTCTGCGTTTCGTGAAGTCGCCGGCGCGCCGGTCGAGTTTGCTGGCGATCGTGCCGCACGGGGCTGTGGCCACGGGGACGGTTCCGTTCCCGAGGTGGGACCGTTCGAACATCGGATGGGAGTAGCCCGCATCCGCAAGCATCTGCCACCACTGGGCACACGTCAGGTCGGGATCCCAATTGGCGTCGATCCAGCCGCCAACTGCCTGCTCGGCTTCATCGGCGCTAGCCGTCGTCATCGTGGCGCCGTTCTCCCATTCCTCGTGGACGTCGTCAGTATGTCAGCACGCACGAGGTGGGTTGCGCTGGAGCTGAGCGCACAATCCTGGGTCCAACGTCGCCGAGACCGGCTCGAGCCGCCGCCACCATGGGACGGCGTCGGCCTCGGCAGCGAGCACTCAGCCAACGATCAGGCGGTGCGCTACTGGAGTCCACAGCACAGGGTCATGGTCGCTTCCTGCGGCGCGGGACGACGAATATCTCGCCATCTTCGTGGCTCACCTCAAGGTCGGCGTTGTAGGCCTCCGACAGCACGTCCTGGCGCAGGACTTCGTGGGCCGATCCCTTCGCGCGAACCAGGCCATCGACTAACAGGATGAGGTGGTGGGAGTATTGGCCGGCGAGCGCCAGGTCATGCGACGTTGCCAGGACAGTCACGCCGGTCTCAACGCGAATGCGGTCAACGGTTTCGAGCACTTCTTGTTGATGACCAATGTCGAGTGCTGTTGTGGGCTCGTCGAGCAACAGAACCGGCGCCTGCTGGGCAAGGGACCGGGCAACGACGACTCGCTGTCGTTCGCCGCCAGAGAGCTCATCAACGCGGCGGCCACCAAACCCTTCGAGGTCCACCTGCACCATCGTCTCCTCGACGACAGCGAGATCAGCGGGACCGGGCCGAAGCGCGGTGCCAAGATGTGCTGTTCGGCCCAGCAACACATAGTCCACGACCCGAATCCGCGGCGGAATCACCGGGTTCTGCGGCATCGAAGCCACCAATCGAGCCCGGGCCCGCACGCCCAACGTCTGCGCATCCTCGCCGAACAACTCGACGGTGCCCGCCGCCGGCTGAGCGAGTCCGCCAATAATCCGCAGTGCTGTGGTCTTGCCGGCGCCGTTGGGGCCGATGATGGTGGTCCAGCCGCCAGTCGGCGCAATCACGTCCACGCCACGCAAGATCGGGGCACCTCCCAGCTGAATTGTCAGGTTGGTCGCGCTAACCGCCGGTGCTGTCATACGCCGGTCCCGACGTCTCGGGTCCGCAAGACGAGCAGAAAGAACGGGGCGCCGAAAAAGGCGGTCACGACCCCGATCGGCAACTCGGCGGGCGACTGGACCGTCCGGGCCACAAGGTCGGCAAGCACGAGGAACCCAGCACCCACGAAGAAGGACAGCGGCATCACCACCCTGTTACTCGGGCCGACCATCAAGCGCACCACGTGCGGCACAATGATTCCCACGAACCCGATCAAGCCGGTGACCGCCACCGCACTGGCCGCAGCCAACGAGGCAGCGAGCACGACCACCCATCGCAGCCGGGCGGGATCGATACCCAGGGTTCGCGCCTCATCCTCGCCGACGGCCAGAACGTCCAGCGCTCGTCGCGACCAAAACATCACACCAACTGAGACCACCAGGTAGGGCAGCAACAAGCTGACCTCATCCCAGCTGGCGCCCGACAAACGTCCCAGAAGCCAGCTGTACACCTCACGGAGCTGCTCGACTTCGCGCGACTGCACATAGGTCTGCAGCGCGGTAAAGAACGCAGCGACAGCGACCCCGGCCAACAACAAGGTCGACGAGGTCCCTTTTCCTGAGATCGATCCGCTCACCAATAGCGTCAGCCCGACCGCCAGTCCTGCGCCCATGAAGGCCATGATCGGAACCGGATCGGCAAGCCCGACGCCGTCACCGACACCGAGCACGATCGACATCGTGGCGCCCAACCCAGCGCCCGCCGCTATGCCCAATAGAAAGGGGTCAGCCAGCGGGTTGCGGAACACGCCCTGGTAGGCGGCACCGGATGTGGCCAACATGGCACCGACCATCAGGCCCAAGATCACCCGGGGTAACCGGATGTCCCAGACAATCGCCTGTCGGGTAGCACTCAACCCGGAGTCGATGTCGACGCCGGGAACGTGATCCAACAACTCGAGGATCACTCCACCCGGACCGATACTCACCGCACCGACCATGACCCCGCACATTGCGGCACCAACCGCGAAGATGAGCGCGGCAATGACCCAGCTCGGCTTCAGCCGAACCGGGCCGACCGACAAGGCCTCAGGCCGCGGGGGCAAGCTCGACGACAGTGGTTGCATCGACCACCGTTCGGAGCAAGTCGACGACGCGCGGCCCCCAGCGCGAAGCAACGTCATCGTCGAGCTCGATCACGTTCCCATTCTGGACGGCGTTGAGCTCGCCCCAACCTGCTCGAACGGCGATTGTCCCGGCGTTCTCGCCACAACATTTCGTGTCGGCCAAGAAGATGAGATCTGGATCCTTCTCGAGGATGTACTCCACCGACAACAGCGGGTAGCCGGAGCCTCCGGGGTCGCCCTCGTCGGCAATATTTTCAAGGCCGGCCAAGGCGTAGACCTGGCCGACGAACGTAACCGATGTGACACTGTACGGCGATGGGTCGAGTTCATGGAAGAAGGTCACCGGTGTCTCACGGGCGACGACTTCGTCAAGGATCGCCGCCAGGTCAGCCTGCATAGTGCCGACAAGTTCGACAGCATCGCCAAGGTGCCCGGTTGCTGCGCCAAGGGTTTCGATCTGGCTGTACACGTCGTCCAACGACGACGCGGCGAACAACGACATCGTGGCGATGCCTGCCGCCCCAAGCCCGGCTTCGATGTCATCGGGCAACCCCGAGCTGATCACGAGGTCCGGCTCGAAACCAATGATTGCCTCGACGTTTGGCGTGAATGCGGCCAAGCCAGTCATCGGGGCCTCGGGCGGGTAGTTGGACTGGTTGTCAACAGCGATGACCTGGTCACCTGCGCCGATGGCGAAAAGCATCTCGGTAGCGGTGGGCGACAGCGACACGATTCTCACGGGGGCCGCATCGAGCGTCAACTCGCCCAATCCCTGCGCAACGGTGACCGGGAAGGCTTCGTCGGTGCTGGCGTTGGGTTCCGCAGCCTCGCCAGAGCTGTCCGTGGAGTCACCGTCGTCAACTTCGCTCGCCTCCTGGACCGCGGGGGTGGCCGTGGGCTCGTCGGCGACACCCGTCGCGACCGCAGCCTCATCGTCTCCGCCACAAGCAGCGGCTACGAGAGCCACGAGCAGTAGCAGGGCGAAACTCTTCCTCATGATGGTCTCCTGTCTGTTGAAGGCTTCGTGCTCGTCAACAGGGAGCTCCCCATCAGACGAACCCGTCCTCCGCGGGATGGTTCGTCGCGACAGGAGAACTCGACCGGACTGACACCGAGGAAAACCTCGATGCATCACCGTTGCGGGACAGTGCCGGGTTCTAACCGGACTTCCGTTCTCTTGCCGCGTGCGCCGTTACTCTAGCGGAATGGATGCACAACCTTTGACCGATGCCACAAGCGGCACGATCGCCCTCGGCGGGGCGTTGAAGGTGCGACGTATGGGCTATGGAGCAATGCGCCTGGCCGGCCCCGACATGGTCGGGCCTCCCCACGACCCCGACACCGCCGCGGCCGTCTTGCGTCGAGCCGTAGAGCTCGGCGTCAACTTCATCGACACCGCTGATGCATACGGTCCCGAACACAACGAACAGCTCATCGCCGACACCCTGGCGCCGTACCGCGACGACCTCGTGATCGCCACCAAGGGCGGGCTCGTGCGTTCCGACGATGGCACCTGGCCCACCAACGGCCATCCCGATCATCTGCGACAGGCCTGCGAGGGGTCGCTGCGACGCCTGCGGTTGGACACCATCGACCTGTACCAATTCCACCGGCCCGACCCCGACATCCCATTCGAAGAGTCGTTGGGTGCCCTCATCGATCTGCGTGACGAGGGCAAGATCCGTCTGATTGGACTCTCCAACGTCAGCCTCGAGCAGTACCAAGCGGCAATCACTATGACAGATATCGCGTCGGTCCAGAACCGCTACAACGTCCGCGACCGCGACTCCGAAGCTGTCTTGCGGGCGTGCGAAGCCGATGGTTGCGCGTTCTTGCCGTACGCCCCGCTGCAGGGATTCGGTTTCACCTCAGGGTCGACGGCGCTGGGCGCGGTCGGGCAGTCCCATAGCGCGACGCCGGCCCAAGTTGCGCTGGCGTGGTTGTTGCAGCGGTCGCCGGTGATGTTGCCAATACCGGGCACGTCGTCAGTCGAGCATCTCGAACAGAATGTCGGGGCTGCGCATCTCGTGCTCAGCGACGAAGACAACGAGCGCCTCGACGCTGTCAACCCCAAGCTGTCGAGCATCCTCGACAAACTCGGCAAGCCACTCTCTGCCAAGGGCCGTGCCCGCGTACGCGGGGCGGCAGGGCTGCTACGGAAGCTGTGGTCGAAGCTGCGCTTTTGGGATTGACCCTCCGACGGCTCTAGACCTCCGGAAGATCGCCGCCGTCCAACGGACTCGGCGATGACGTCAACCGAGACGGCTGTTCCAATCGGATCTCAAGGCCTGAGGTTCTGCCCGCATCAGTCAGTGGCTCGCGGGTGTGACTTTCGGCTTGCCAGAGCCACACCTCGACGTCGTCGAGCCATTCACCAATCACCAGCGCCTCGTTGATGCGCTTGACCATGAACCGGGCGGCATCCGGTGTGGCAATGACGATGTCGATGCCTCGCTCGCTCACATCGCGGTTCGCTGCGGAGGCAACCTCGGGAGCCAGCCGAAGGGCTTCTTCCACAATGGCATCGATCAATGCCTCGAGCTCTCGGCCGCCCGCGCGTTCGGAGGACCTCTTTGTCTTTCGCCTGGCCTTCTTCCGCTCGGACTTCGTGACGACGCGGGGCTCTTTCATACGCTCAAGGTACTGCGCAGCGAGCGATGTCCTGCAACCGGGTCAGCCAGCAAGCACCTTCTGTGCGAGTTGGGTGTGCACCGTGCCTTCCGGGCCGACCTCGGTCTTGATGAGGGCCAACGACTCGACGCCGAAGCTGGCCGTCATTGGAGCGCCCAAAACCGAAACAAGTCCTGGGTCCCGTAGCGGCGCTCCCTTGAGCCGAGCAAGCGTGACGTGGCCGACGAAGTCTCGAGCGCCCTGGTCTTCACCGACTCCGGAAAACGCGACGTTCGCGGCGTGCGCAAGATCGTCGAGGCCCGCGACCGGAACCATGACCACACGCGACCCCAACAGCACGACTTCGGGACCGAACGTCGCTTCTGTGGCGTGCGCGTCCACGCCCTCCAACGCATCCAACGCATCGGCGGTATTGGTCTCGCCGAGGAACTTGATGGTGATGTGCCACTGGGTTCGGCGCGTGAACCGGACACCGCGTTGGGCTTTGGTCGGCAACAGGTCGATCGCGTCGACGATCTCTGGTGGAGGCACCACGGCCAAGAAGAGGGTTGCTGTCAAAGACTCGGCCGGTTGTTGCACCATGCCACGCTATCGGCGCCGGGGCGTCACGAATCGGTGGCGTCCTCAGGGGGCGAACGCACCCAGCGCGGTTCGGAACCCACAGCGGGCGCCGCAGTCGAGAGCTTCAGATCAGAGGATCTGGCTGAGGAACAGCTTCGTTCGGTCTTCTTGGGGGTTGACGAAGAAATGCTCCGGGGTGCCGACTTCGACGATCTCGCCATCGGCCATGAACAGCACCCGATCGGCAACCTCACGGGCGAAACCCATCTCGTGGGTCACACAGATCATCGTCATGCCTTCAGTGGCGAGGTCCTTCATGGTGTCGAGGACCTCCTTGATCATCTCGGGATCGAGGGCCGATGTGGGCTCGTCGAACAACATCACCTTGGGTCGCATCGCGAGCGCACGGGCGATCGCCACCCGCTGCTGTTGACCACCGGAGAGCTGCCCCGGGAACTTGCGCGCTTGATCGGGGATCTTGACCCGTTCCAGCAACTCCATCGCTGTCGCCTCGGCCTGAGCTTTGGGGACATTGCGGACGTTGCGCGGTGCAAGCGTGATGTTGTCCAACACCGAGAGGTGCGGGAACAAGTTGAAGCTCTGGAACACCATCCCCGTCTCACGACGGATCTCCTGGATGTTCTTGATGTCGTCGGACAACTCAACGCCGTCGACCACAATCGATCCGCGATCATGGCGCTCGAGGCGATTGATGCACCGGATCAACGTCGACTTACCGGAGCCCGACGGCCCAATAACGACCAG
>CAWKYX010000046.1:0-17458 GCA_963854265.1 Acidimicrobiia bacterium | reverse complement strand
TGAGGACGAGTTCCGCCTCTACAATCCGCGCCTGCAGCGTTCATATTCGATCGATGACGACATCCCCGTGATGTTGATCGACGAGGCAACCACGGTCGACGACGCAGAACATGCTCGCCTCTTGGCGAAAGCCGACGCCGACGGCGTCAGTCCCACCTTCTAGCGCCGATCCCACCCCAACCCCTCCCGGGCTCTTTGGCCTAGGCCGCTCTGGCTGCTGAGCTTCGGCTCAACATCGCCCGAGAGATGCCGATTGCATTCCCATGACAGTCTTGATGGCCTCAAACCTGGGTCTTGTTCCCCAGCGTCGCCTTGGCGCGTTGCTGGCGGATCGACGCGAGCAGTATGGATATTCGGTGTCAGAGATGGCCATGCGTTCTATGAGTCGTTTCACCCCGAGCGAGCTCAATGCGATCGAGGCGGGCAACGTGACGCTGGACGATGTCACCGTCGAGGCGCTGGGTCTGCTGTATGAGTTCAACTCCACGCCGCCGACGCAGCAGCGTTCGAAGCTGATCATTGCCGACGACGAAGAGATTCCGGTCTCGCTCGTGTCGGACGGGTACTCCGATGACATCCGGTTGTGGGTTCTCCAACGCTACATTGCGCTTGTCT
This sequence comes from Acidimicrobiia bacterium, assembly GCA_963854265.1. Taxonomy (GTDB): domain Bacteria; phylum Actinomycetota; class Acidimicrobiia; order Acidimicrobiales; family UBA8592; genus CAWKYX01. The sequence continues at coordinate 16,843 of CAWKYX010000046.1, read as the reverse complement.
ACCTCCTGAGAAATGCTGCAGTGGGTCAGCGTCTCCCACTTCGCGTTGAGGACGTACAGGTACTGGCTTCGGCGTTCGAGATGGCCTCCACGGAAGTCTCGACGGTTCTCCACAACATCATGGACGACGACGCCATAATGCTGGGCGAGATGGCAGAGCGCATGCGCCGCCGCCTTTTCGTTCCCGCAGCTGGGCTCCTGGTCGGGCCGACGCCTGCAGGCATGCTCGTTCTCGTGAAGTGAGCAACGGCTCGTCGCTGATCCCGCCGAACCGACTCGGCGCGTTGCTGATCGAGCAGCGAACCCAGCGTGGTCTCACGATCGAGGAGCTCTGTCAGGGTTCGCTTCTCCCGTTCTCGCCTGATGAACTCCGCCGAATCGAGCAGGGTCAGCTGACGCTTTCCGATGATCAGGTGCATCGGCTGATGTCGGTGTATCGCGCCGCCAGCGGCCCAGTCGTACCGGAACGGTCCGAGTTGGTTGTCGATCTGCACGAAGGTGCGATGTTCGCCGGACGTCGCACCAAGGTGCTGCCGTTGAACCCGTCCTTCGACGATATTTTGGGGCGCTACCTCTCATTGCTCTACCTCATGCGAGGGCTGGAGGCTCTACCTCATGCGAGGGCTGGAGCCTGGCCGCGAGCTTCTGCTTCGCGATGACGATCTCGAGGTCCTCGCTGAGGCGCTCGAGCGCAACATCCGAGAAATCGAGGGTCGGCTCTGCGAACTGATGCTGCCCGGCGCCGCGTCACCTTGGTTTAGTCGTCTCCGGCACCGACTCGCTGTTCCTGCTGCGGGAATCCTGGTCGGGCTCACCACCGTGGGCACGCTGGTTCTCGTCCAGTTCCCCGATGGCTCGCGCCCCGAGGTACAGCCACTGTTGGGTGCTGCTGGACCTTCGCAGGACACAAGCGAGGCCGTACTTGCATCCTCTGTCAGCATCGGAGATGCGGAGCTCGCACCACCGATCGCGATTGTTCGCGGCACGGTAACCGGCGCTGCGGCCTCCTACGTGCCGGGCGACCCCGTCTCCACCGGCGTAGCTGGGGAGTCGCTCATTACCTACGACTTCCGCGCCGTCCTCGATGGCTGGACGATCCAATATGGGGGCCCTCGCGAGGGGTACCGCGGGAATACGAACACCGTCACGCGCACCATCAATGTGTACGTCTCTGCTGATGACACTCCCACAGGCGTTGCCGATGTCATCGCGCACGAAGTCGGCCACGCATTCGATGTGATGTACCTCGATGATGGACAACGCAATGGCTGGCTCGAACAGCGCGGCATCACCGAAGGCTGGTGGCCCCACAGCGGCGCATGGGACTTCCATGTCGGCGCGGGAGATTTCGCAGAGGCGGTTGCAGCAGTGATCGTCGCGTCGGTTAGCGACTCAAAATACGGGGCGTTCAGCGACGCAGATCTCGCACGCGTCGAGGAAATGTTGCCGTCGCTTCGATGACCCGACCGATGCGAGCGCGGGGTTGCCCGCCTCGCATCAGCTGACGGGTAGAGTGGCGACTTGGCAGGGCTGTCCCAGTTGGATGGTGTCAGGCGACCCCAGCTCTCCCGTGTCACGTAAGTCCCCCACGGAGGTAATCCCAGCCATGTCCGAACACGATTTCAAAGTCGCGGATCTGAACGAAGCCGGCTTTGGCCGAAACGAGATCCGACTCGCCGAGAACGAGATGCCTGGTCTCATGGCACTGCGCGCCGAGTTCGCAGACAGCCAGCCACTTGCCGGTGCTCGCATCGCTGGATCGTTGCACATGACGATTCAGACTGCGGTGCTCATCGAGACGCTCACCGCGCTTGGCGCGGATGTGCGATGGGTGTCCTGCAATATCTTCTCGACCCAAGATCATGCTGCGGCCGCCATCGCCGTTGGACGTGAAGGCACCCGCGACGAGCCGAACGGCACGCCGGTGTTCGCATGGAAAGGTGAAACGCTCGAAGAGTACTGGTGGGCAACCGAGCAGCTCTTCCACTGGCCTGACGGTGGTGCCCCGAACCTGATCCTCGACGATGGCGGTGACGCCACCATGATGGTTCACAAGGGTCTCGAGTTCGCCAAGGCTGGCGTTGTGCCCGATGCTGCAGAAGACGACTCCGAGGAATGGGGCGTGTTCTTGGACCGCCTGCGCAGCATCCAAGCCGAAGGTCGGGTGGACTGGGAGGCCACGGCGGCGAGTATTCGCGGCGTCTCCGAAGAGACCACCACTGGCGTCCACCGTCTCTATCAAATGATGGAGGCGGGCGAACTGTTGTTCCCGGCCATCAACGTGAACGATGCGGTCACGAAGTCCAAGTTCGACAACCTTTATGGCTGCCGCCACTCGCTCGTGGACGGCATCAACCGAGCGACCGACGTTATGATCGGCGGCAAGGTCGCGTGTGTGCTGGGCTTCGGTGATGTGGGCAAGGGCTGCGCATCATCGTTGCGTGGCCAAGGGGCGCGTGTTGTGGTGACCGAAGTCGACCCCATCTGCGCACTTCAAGCGGCGATGGAAGGCTACGAAGTTGTCCGACTCGAAGACGTCATGGAAACGGCTGACATCTTCATCACCGCGACGGGTAACAAAGACCTCATCACGGCTGAACACATGGCCCGGATGAAACACCAGGCCATCGTCGGCAACATCGGCCATTTCGACAACGAGATCGACATGGCCGGCTTGTTCCGGATGTCTGACGTGCAACGGGTCAACATCAAGCCACAGGTCGATGAGTTTGTATTCCCCGATGGCCACTCGGTGCTCATTCTCAGCGAGGGTCGCCTCCTGAACCTGGGAAACGCCACCGGTCATCCCAGCTTTGTCATGAGCTGCAGCTTCACAAACCAGGTCATGGCGCAGATGGAGTTGCACGAAAAGGCTGAGAGCTACGGGCTCGATGTGGTCACGATGCCCAAACATCTTGACGAGAAGGTGGCTCGGTTGCACCTCGGTGCGCTGGGCGTGCGTCTGACCGAGCTGAGCACTGACCAGGCCGACTACTTGGGCATTCCCAAGGATGGTCCGTACAAGCCGGACCACTACCGGTACTGATGAACCAGCCCTACTCGAGCGCCGAGGCTGTCATACCCCAGGGCTACCTTGCGCCACATGGTGTTCGAGCGGCGCTGCGTTAGTTGTACAACAGTTGGGACGTCGCCGTGTGCGTGCTGTATTGCGCGCCTGCGGCCATGTGCCGAGGCCTCGGTCGAGGGTCTTGATCGTTGTTTGGTTGTCGTCGAGTACGACGACATGTCACGGGCCATCATCGGCGCGCTGAAGTATCGGGGCGTCCGTTCGGTCGCGCAATGGCTTGGCACGGCGATGGCCGAGCGGGTCGTCAGAGCAGGCGAGCAGCCCGATGTTGTGACCTGGGTGCCAGCCACACCGCGCAACCGCCGTCGCCGCGGTTTTGATCAAGGGCAGCTTCTGGCGTCGGTAGTTGCTCGTCGGCTGTCCATTCCGACGACCGCCGTCGCGAGGCGCAGCCGAGGGCCCAGCCAGACCGGACGGAGCCGCGAGCAGCGTTTGGCGGGCCCCCAGCTGCGGCGTCGCGGTCATTGCATTGACAAGCAACGTTGTGTGCTCATCGTCGATGACGTGTTGACGACCGGAGCGTCGCTGGGAGCAGTGGGAGCGCTGTTGGAGGCCCAGGAGCGCTGCGTCGCTGTTGTTGCTGCACGGCGCCAGTGAGGATCAGGGCCGAATGACTGATTCTCGCCGATGCCCTACGTTGTGACGCCGGTCACGTCTATGGTGGGGGGACAACCAAATAGCTCAGGAGATGCCCCGTGAATGTCACGATCAGCAGCCGTGGAGTGCAGGTGACCCCACATCTCGAAGAGATGGTCATTGAAAAGGTGAGTCGCATTGAGCGCTACCTCTACGGGCTCGATCGAGCAGAGGTGCATTTGTCCGAGGAACGAAATCCGCGGATATCAGAAAAAGACGTGTGTGAGATACACGTCGAGGGGCACGGACATCACCTTCACTGCAAGGCGTCCGGCCCCGATGAATTGACTGCAGTCGAGCGCTCCCTCCACAAGGTCGAGCGCGGCCTACGCAAGCTCAAGACCAAAGAAGTCAATCGGCTGCACTACACCGGCGGCCGCCATGACAAGTATCAGGAGGTCGAAGACGTGGTGATACCTGACCCAGCCGACGTCGAGTTCGTCAGAGAGAAGCAGATTGTCTCGACGCCCATGACTCCCGGCGAAGCCGTCCAGCAGATGGAGATCCTCGGGCACGACTTCTTCTTGTTCAACAACGTGGAGAATGGGCAGGCATCGGTCGTGTATCGACGCAAGGCAGGCGCTTACGGCGTCCTGGAGAGTGTCAGCAATCCCTAGCGGCAGGTCTGTCGTTGCCGGCCGCGACGCGCACTGCGCGACGTCGCGGTCGGGATCGACATTTTGAGTGGCCCTGGGCGTGTTCTCTCACATGCGGTCAAGGCGACCTCGACATTGGTCTGGTGGGGTCGACCGTGCTAGGTGTCGCGCGCCGGTAGAATCTTCAGCCTCATGGCTAAGAACCCGTTCTCAAAGCTCCTTCGCTCCGGCGAGGGTAAGAAGCTGCGTGCGCTCGAGGCGCTGGTGCCCGATATCGGCGAACTCGAGCCGCAGATGCAGGCGCTCTCCGATACCGACCTCAAGGCAAAAACCGGCGAGTTTCGCCAGCGCATCGACAATGGCGAGGATGTCAACGACGTCTTGATCGAGGCGTTCGCCGTCGTCCGCGAAGCAGCCTGGCGCGTCATCGGGCAGCGGCACTACGACGTCCAGTTGATCGGTGGCGCTGCGCTCCACTTCGGTTGGGTCGCCGAGATGAAGACCGGCGAAGGCAAGACGTTGACATCGACGTTGCCCATCTATCTGAATGCGCTTACCGGCAATGGCGTCCACGTGGTGACGGTCAACGACTATCTCGCTGCCCGAGACGCTGAATGGATGGGCGAGATCTACGGGTGGCTCGGCCTCAAGACCGGCCTGATCCTCCCGGGGAACCGCGACAGCACCTTTAAGCGCGAGCAGTACGACTGCGACATCACCCATGGCACCAACAACGAGCTTGGCTTCGACTATTTGCGCGACAACATGGCCATGTCGCTCGACCGCAAGGTCCAGCGTGGTCACGCCTATTGCATCGTCGACGAGATCGACTCGATCTTGATCGACGAGGCACGGACGCCCTTGATCATCAGTGGGCGTTTGGCTGATGCGGCAAAGGTCTACTACCAGTTCGCATCGATCGTGCGGGGCCTGCGTCGTGACGATCACTACGAAGTTGATGAAGAGAAGCGCACGGTTGCGCCCACCGAAGACGGTATTCACGCGGTGGAGCGTTCGTTGGACATCGAGAATCTCTACGACTCGGTGTCCGCCAACCTGGTGCACCAGTTCCAGGTCGCGCTCAAGGCCAAAGAGCTCTTCCGGCGCGACAAGGATTACATCGTCGTTGCCGGTGAGGTGAAGATCGTCGATGAGTTCACCGGCCGCATCTTGGATGGCCGGCGCTGGAGTGACGGCCTCCACCAAGCGGTCGAAGCCAAAGAGGGCGTGAAGATCAAAGAGGAGAACCAGACCCTCGCCACCATCACGCTGCAGAACTATTTCCGGCTCTACGACAAACTCGCTGGAATGACCGGCACCGCTGAGACCGAGGCCGCGGAGTTCTTCAACACCTACGGTCTGCACGTCGTGCCGATCCCGACCAATAAACCCCTTGTTCGCGATGATCAGGTTGACCTCATCTTCCGGAGCGAGTCGGGCAAGTTCGGTGCGGTCCTCGACGACATCGTCGAGCGCAACGCGAAAGGGCAGCCGATCCTGATCGGGACCATCTCGGTCGCGAAGTCCGAACTCGTCGCCAGCTTGCTGGAGAAGAACGACATCGAGCATTCGGTGCTCAACGCTAAGCTCCACGCGCGCGAGGCCGACATCGTGGCTCAGGCCGGATCCCTGGGTGGGGTGACGGTGGCAACGAACATGGCTGGGCGTGGCGTCGACATCGTGCTCGGCGGCAACCACGAGGGGCTTGCCGAACGTGATGTGGTGGCCGAAGGTCTCGACCTCGAGAGTGAAGAGGGCCAGGAGCGCTATAGCGAGCTGGTCGCAAGGTACGAGCCCGAGTGCCTGGCCGAAGGCGAGAAGGTCAAAGAGTTGGGCGGACTGTACGTCGTGGCCACCGAGCGTCACGACAGCCGACGGATCGACAATCAGCTCCGCGGACGGTCGGGCCGTCAAGGAGATCCGGGCGAGTCCCGTTTCTACCTGTCGCTTGAAGACGAACTCCTTCGGTTGTTTGCTACAGGCGCCATGGATTGGGTCATGAAGCGCGCGCTGCCCGACGACCTGGCGATCGACTCCAAGATGGTCACCAAGGCCATCGAGCGGGCGCAGAACACCGTCGAGCAGCGCAACGCCGAGATCCGAAAGAACGTCCTCAAGTACGACGAAGTCATGAATGAGCAACGTCGCGTCATCTACGCTCGGCGCGAGCAGATCCTCGAAGGTGCAGACCTCCGCGACGAGGCGCTCGAGTACCTGGCCGACGCCGTCGATTCGGCCATTGGTACCTACTGTGTCAGCGATTTCGCCGAAGAGTGGGACACCGTTGGTCTGGCTGCCGAGATCAATGGGCTGTGGCCCAACGAGCTGACCGCCGGCGATCTTGGCGACGCCGAGACAACCGATGCTGTGTACGAGCAGGTGATGGCGCTCGGTGTGGTCCACTACCACGAACGCGAGGAAGAAATCAGCCCCGAGGTCATGCGCCAGATCGAGCGTCAGGTGATGCTCCGCATCATCGACCAACGGTGGCGCGAGCACCTCTATGAGATGGATTACCTCAAAGAAGGCATCCACCTTCGGGCCATGGGTCAAAAGGATCCGCTGACTGAGTGGCAGCGTGAGGGCTTCGAGATGTTCTCCACGATGATGTCGTCCATCGCCCAGGACTTCGTCAAATACGTGACCCACATCCAGGTCAACGAACAGAGCGAGGAAACTGCCGGCGCCGAACCCGAGGCTGCGAGCGATGTCGAGTACACCGGCACCAAGGATCAGCCCCAGGGCGCTGAAGCCATGGCCGAGTCGGCCAAATCAGCGAAGCCGGCTTCGCCGATCTCCACCGACGATATGCCCGAAGTGATCGAGGAGAGTGCCGTCCCGACGAACACGCCCGTCATGAAATCCGAGTTCGACAAGACCCCACGCAACGCCCCCTGCCCGTGCGGGTCAGGCAAGAAGTTCAAGCAGTGCCACGGCGCTTAGCCAGTCGGGCGGTGCTGGACTCGGCGCCAGTACAATCGGCGGGCCATGGCTGATCATTCCGAGGACCTCACTACCGCACGTCGCCGACTGGGTGAGGCCGACGGGTATCTGAGAATCGACGATATTCGAGACCGCCGGATCGAACTCGAAGACCAAGCCGCGCAACCGGACCTGTGGGACAACACCGAGGCCGCACGCAAGGTCAACCGTGAGTTGGCCGAGGTCACCGAAGACACCGATTTGTTCGATCGGCTCACCGGCGAGGTCGAAGACGTCGAGACGCTCGCCGAGTTGGCTCGAGAAGAGGCCGACAGCGATCTCGATCCCGAGATTGCCGGAGCGCTCCAAGCACTCAAGGACGCGTTCGACGAGCTTGAGCTCCGAGCCCTGTTCACCGGTGAGTTCGACGAGATGGACGCCGTGTGCCAGATCCAGAGCGGCGAAGGCGGCACCGATGCTCAGGATTGGGCCGACCAGCTGCTGCGCATGTACAAGCGGTGGTCCGACAACAAGGGTTTCGGGTTCGAAGTCATCTCCATCAACGAAGGTCAAGAGGCTGGCATCACCTCTGCCGAGTTCATCGTGAAGGGCCGGCGCGCCTACGGCATGTTGCAGTCCGAGCACGGTGTGCATCGGCTGGTCAGGATCTCGCCCTTCAACAAGGAATCGAAGCGCCAGACGGCCTTCGCCTCGATGAGCCTGGTGCCGTTCTTCGAAGAAGTTGGCAACCACGTGGAGATCGACGAGACCGAGTTGCGCATTGACACCTACCGGTCCTCAGGCGCCGGTGGCCAGCATGTCAATGTCACCGACTCCGCTGTCCGAATCACTCACCTTCCCACCGGCGTTGTGGTGTCGTGTCAGAACGAACGCAGCCAGCACCAGAACAAGGATCGCTGCATGGTGATGCTGGCTGCAAAGTTGCTGGATCTCGAACACCAGAAGCGCGAGGACGAACTTGCGGCCATCAGCGGCGAGGCCAAACGTGTGGGATTCGGTAGCCAGATTCGCTCGTACGTGATGCAGCCATATCAGATGGTCAAGGATCTACGCAGCAGCTACGAGGTTGGAAACGTGGACGGGGTGCTGGGCGGCGATCTCGACCCGTTCATCGAGGCCTACCTGCGCTGGAACCGCGAAACCACCGAAGGCACCTCGAGCCAAGCCTGACCGAACGCGTTCGCCGCGCCACGGAATCCTGGAGGCTCGGTGGTACTCTGAATGTCCGGTTGCCGCCATCCGCAAGGCTGGAACCGCCCGCATGACCAGCGCCCCCCCATGATCAAGCTTGAGAACGTCACCAAGGTCTACAAGGGCGAGGTCCTCGCCCTTCACGAAGCGTCCTGCGACATACAGAAGGGCGAATTCGTGTTCCTCGTCGGCCCGTCAGGGTCAGGCAAGTCGACGTTTCTGCGTCTGCTGAACAAGGAAGAGGATCCCGACAAGGGTCAGATCTTTGTGGCCGGCAAAGACATCGGCGGGCTCAGCCGTTGGAGGGTTCCGTACCTGCGCCGCAACATCGGAAGCATCTTTCAGGACTTCAAGCTGTTGCCCAACAAGACGGTGTCTCAAAATGTTGCCTTCGCGCTCGAGGTCATTGGACGGCCCAAGCACGTGGTCAAGACGCAGGTGCCCGCGATCCTGGAGCTTGTTGGACTCCAAAAGAAGATGCACAACCTGCCTCATGAACTCTCAGGCGGCGAGCAGCAGCGAGTTTCGATTGCTCGAGCTTTCGTCAACCGTCCCTTGATCTTGCTGGCCGACGAGCCGACGGGCAACCTCGACCCTGCGACATCGGTCGGCATCATGCGGCTGCTCGACCGTATTAACCGCACCGGCACGACGGTGGTTATGGCAACACACGACCGCGGAATCGTCGACACCATGCGCCGTCGTGTTGTTGAGCTGGACAACGGCCAGATCGTGCGTGACCAAGCGCGCGGCGTCTACGCGTAGGCTCCCATGGCCCTGAAATTTGACTACGTCGTCCGCGAGACAGGACGGAACCTCCGCCGAAACCTGACGCTCACCGTTGCGTCTGTCCTGACAGTGGCCGTCTCCCTGAGCTTGTTGGGTGTCGCGCTATTGTTGCAAAAGGGCGTAGCGAACGCCACCGACCGTTGGGAGGATGGCGTCGAGTTCATCATCTTCTTGCAGCCGGAGATCTCTGACGCTCAAGAAGACCGCATAGCGTCGATGCTCGACGACCAACAACCGTTGCGCGTCAACAACTTCCGCTACGTGAGCCAGCAAGAAGCGTACGATGAGTTCACGGGGAAGCTGTTCAAGAACCAGCCTGAGCTCATAGAGCTGGTCCGGCCCGAGATCCTGCCGCCATCGTTCCGGGTTGTCCCCACCGAACTCGATGCAGGCCAGGTCGAGGTTCTCGCGTCGGGATTCGAGGACCAGCCGGGCGTAAAGGAGGTCGTTCGCGCCACCGAAGAGATCAAGAAGCTCGAACAAGCGACGGACTTCGTCCGACTCATTGTCCTGGTCGCCGGTGTGGTGCTGTTGGGGACCGGACTGTTATTGATCCTCAACACGATTCGGATGGCGATGTTCGCCCGACGGCGCGAAATCGAGGTCATGAAGCTCGTCGGCGCCACGAACTGGTTCATTTTGGTTCCGTTCATGCTGGAGGGAACCATCGCCGGCATCTTCGGCGCAGGATTGGGTACGGGCGCCGTCTATGGCGCAAACCTCGGCTTTGAGCGTTGGCTTGGTAGCGACGATGTTCTTGAGCTCCTTCAGTCTTTCGCAGTCGAGCGAGGCGAGGTCTGGGGAATTGGTCTTCTGTTGCTGGTTCTGGGCGCCGCTGTTGGCGCTGTCGGATCCGCGATCGCGGCCTACCGCTTCCTGGACGTCTGACCTGCCGACTCACCTCGGTCGCTAGTAGGTCCGTTCGCCTAGGGCCGAACGGATCATCGGGCACAAGAAGGCCGAAAGACAGCGTGTTCGGGTGCCGATGGGTCACCGATGGTCTCGCTCGCCCACATTCGTCTCCGTTCGCTTTTGGCAATCCTGATCGCGTTGGCGTTCGTCACTGGCACGGCTGTGGCCCAGAACGATGACGGCGCGGAGAACGCTCCGGTCGAGGAGCCCGCCGGCGAAGAATCCACGCCCGAAGATGGCGATGACGGAGATGGCTCGGCGGATGATTCCGCCAAGAAAAAGAAGAAGAACAAGAAGAAGGACGAAGACGAGCTCCCGCTGTGTGAGCCCGAGGAGTCCCAGCCCGAGCCGCCCGACGACGAAGAGTCTGCCGAGGATAAACAAAAGCCTGAACCCGAGCGTGAATGTCAGCCTCCGCCGCGTTGTGAAGGTGCCGAGATCGACCTGGCACCCGACGAGGACGAACCCAACTGCATCGATCAAAGTCGTCTGAACCGGCTGATAGACGAGTTCGAGGCGGCTGCTGCTGAAGAGGCTCGGTCACTCGAGGAGCTCAGCGAGGCGCTGGACCACCTTGGCGAATTGAATTCCCAACTCGCGGCACTCCAGGTCAGGTTGGGTGAGGTGCAGTTACGACTGGCATCGGCGCGCGCTGATGCCGGTTTTGCCGCGGTTCGCCAAGCCGTAGCGGGCGAGAGCCTCGACGATGTCAGCGCTGCGCTGACCGCCGAGGAGGATCAGCTGCGCCGTCAAGCCGTCGAGGCGTATATGGGGGGTGGCGAGATCGCATTGGCAACGACGGCAGTTGTGGTCGGGCTGGAGAGCTACTCAGATGTCGAGACCGCTCGCGAGTACGCAGAAGCCATCATCAACAGTCAGCTCACGACGATCGATCAGGTGGATGCGCTGCGTCTTGCCGTCGTGGGTCTGGGTGAGATCGTCGCCTCGATCGAAGTTGAGGCCGATGCCGAGCGTGTCAGTGTGATCAAAGAGCACGCTGACGCGCTGATCGTGCAGCAGCGCGCGTTGGTTGGAGAGGCCGAACTTGAGACCGAGGCGATCGCCCAGCGGATCGCGGCCATTCAGGAACGCAAGCAGGCCTACGCCGAGGAGCTCCGGATAACCGGTGCCGGTGGCGGAGCCATTGGTGAGATGCTGCGGAACCGCCAGCTAGACCAAGAGCCGCCGACTGACCCGTTTGGCTTGCTCGGGATGCCATTGGGGAGCACGAGACTCGGCTCGCCCTTCGGGCCACGGGTGCACCCGATCTTCTCTGATACGCGACTCCATACCGGAATCGACATGTCTGGTCAGAGCGGCGATCCCATGGTGGCATCAGCTGACGGCGTTGTTGTCTATGCCGCGGAGGCCTCGGGCTACGGCAACGTGGTCGTGGTCGACCACGGCAACACGATCGCCACGCTTTATGCCCACATGACCGCCGATGCGGTGTGGGCCGGGCTTGAGGTCGTTGAAGGCGATCTCCTTGGATTCGTGGGGTCCACGGGCTTCTCGACGGGTCCCCACCTCCACTACGAAGTGCGGGTTGCCGGCCAGCCGGTGAACCCCACGCCGTACCTCGACTTCAGCTGAGTACCGACTAGTCTCACTGGCGTTCAGAGAGGGTCCGTCCCGACCTGAACGAGAGCCATCTTCTGATGGGGTCTGTTGAGTTGGGGTCTGTCCCTAACTGAACAGTCCCTAACTGAACATGTTTTGATCGAGCGAGTTGAACCGAAGGGGTAGTTGTGCCACAGGAAGTACGCGGCGTCGTCGCCAAAGAACAGGGTGCACCTGTCACGGTCGAGACCATTGTGATTCCCGACCCCGGTCCCGGAGAGGCCGTGGTGGCCATTCAAGCATGTGGGGTCTGCCACACTGATCTCCACTACCGAGAAGGTGGGATCAACGACGAGTTTCCGTTCCTGCTGGGCCATGAGGCCGCAGGTCTGGTTGAGGCCGTTGGCGAGGGTGTCACTGAAGTCGCTCCAGGGGACTTCGTCATCCTCAACTGGCGTGCAGTCTGCGGCGAATGCCGCAGCTGCCTGCGCGGTCGCCCCCAGTACTGCTTCGCGACCCACAATGCCACCCAAAAGATGACACTCGTCGATGGCACTGAGCTCAGCCCGGCGCTCGGCATCGGGGCGTTCGCCGAGAAAACACTCGTCGCTGCCGGGCAATGCACAAAGGTCAACCCCGAGGCCGGCGCAGCAGCGGCCGGCCTCCTCGGCTGTGGTGTCATGGCCGGCATCGGAGCCGCCATCAACACCGCCAACGTCCAACGGGGTGACTCGGTGGCCGTGTTTGGATGTGGGGGAGTCGGTGATGCTGCGATTGAGGGCGCTCGCCTGGCCGGAGCGCACACGATCATCGCGGTCGACATCGATGACAAAAAGCTTGAGTGGGCCAAGGACTTCGGAGCAACTCACACGGTCAACTCGGCTAACGAAGATCCGGTCGCCAGGATCCAAGAACTCACCGGCGGCAACGGCGCTGACGTCGTCATCGAGGCGATTGGCTTGCCCGAGACCTACAAGCAGGCTTTCTTTGCCCGAGACCTGGCCGGCACCCTTGTCCTCGTGGGCGTGCCTCGCCCAGACATGACCATCGAACTCCCGTTCATCGAGGTATTCGGCCGCGGGGGATCATTGAAGTCGTCCTGGTATGGCGATTGCCTACCCAGCCGTGATTTCCCGATGCTGATCGACCTGTACCTTCAGGGCCGTCTCAACCTCGATGGCTTCGTCTCCGAGACGATCAATCTCGACGAGGTCGAAGAGGCATTTCACAAGATGGAGGCGGGCGAGGTCCTCCGCTCGGTCGTGCTCCTCTGAAGATCAAGGGTCGCCGCGAGGGCTAGCGGCCCCACACGGACTACCGACAGGGCAAGGACTAACGTCCGTGCATGAATGTGACGTCGTTGCCGACTCCCGTGGCATTCGTGCTGACCGGGGGCGCCAGCAATGGTGCAGCCCAAGCCGGAATGTTGCGCGCCACTGCCGAAGTCAATTTAGAGCCCGATCTGGTCACCGGCACCTCGGTTGGCGCGCTGAATGGGGCGGTGCTTGCCGAGCGGCCTGACCTGGGCCCGGCCCGGTTGCTCGAGATCTGGGCGGGTTTGTCGAGGTCGGATGTGTTCACCGATGGGCTGGCGACCAGGCTCGCCAATTTGGTGCGGTCGCGCCGGTACCTGTATCCCGGCCGCGGGCTCCGCAAGCTGGCCAGTGGGCATCTCCGAGCTGATGAGTTCAGCGATCTCGCCATCCCGTTCGCTGCGGTGGCGACTGACGTGATTGCTGGACGTGAAGTTGTCTTGCGGACTGGTCCGTTGGTCCAGGCAATCGCTGCCAGCGCCGCGATCCCAGGCGTTCTCCCGAATGTCGAAATCGGTGGTCGGCTCCTGATGGACGGGGGAGTGGTCGCCAACGCCCCCGTGCACGCGGCTATCGAGATGGGGGCGCGGTCAATCGTGCTCCTCGATGCCGGCTACGCCTGCCACCTGTCCGAGCCTCCGAGCCTCCGAGCCATATCGCAGCGCGTGTGCTCCACGCGACGTCGGTGATGATTCGGCGACCGGTCGAACGAGCTGTTGACGAGGTGGCTAAGACCGTCCCGGTGGTGGTGCTGCCACCATTGTGTCCCTCGCGGTCGTCGCCACTGGACTTCGACCATGGGCCCGAGCTGATTGAGGAGGCCTACCAAACAAGCAGGGGATTCTTGAGCGATCTCATCGTTGACGGTCCTGGCCTCTACGGCGAATTACAGCGTCACGAAGCCCCGGCCGCTCCGCACCAGCATGGAGCGGCGGACGGGTAGTCTGCCGCGTATGGCACGTATCGATCGCATCATCACTTCCGGCATCTTCTCCCTGGACGGCGAGGATTTCGACGTCGACAACAATATCTGGCTCATTGGCGATGACCGCGAGGTCATCATTGTGGATGCAGCTCATGATCATCGGCCGATCCTCGAGGGCGTCGGCGGCCGCACGGTCAAAGGCATTGTGTGCACCCACGCGCACAACGACCACATCAATGCCGCTGCAGCCCTGGCCAGTGAGACCGGCGCACCAATCTGGCTGCACCCCGATGACATGATGCTCTGGGAGGTTGTGTACCCCGACCGGCGGGTGGACGACCACCTCCGAGATGGGCAGACCATCTCCGTTGGCGGGGCCGAGGTCACCATGTTGCACACCCCAGGACATTCGCCCGGCGGCGTATGTCTGCATGTCCCATCCGTTGGAGTGGTGTTCAGCGGCGACACCCTCTTCAACGGCGGTCCAGGGGCCACGGGTCGCTCGTTCAGTGACTACAACGTGATCCTCGACAGTATCGAGCGCAGCCTGTTCAGCCTGCCCGAGCACACGCTGGTGCACACCGGCCACGGGGACTCGACCAGCATCGCAGCCGAGAAGCCCAGCTTGACACAATGGCGGGCCCAAGGCTGACGTGCAGGCAGCGAGTAGGACCGGCGCGACCGGAGCGGCATCCAAACCGGTGCGATATGGGCCATCGGCTGATGGCTTCGGCCCCCTCGCTATCGATGGTCCGGTCTGGGTCGACAACCTCGAGACCATCTACCGCACCGATCCCACAACCGTCGCGGCGGTCCTGCCTCCGCCCCTCGCTCCGGGGCCCGACCCCGTTGTTCGAGTCTCCATCTCGACCGCCTCCGACGACCGAGGGGCAACGACGGGTGTCGCGCGGGTCTCAGTTCAAGCATCGTGGGACACGATGGTCGGGGAGTACGTCCTGTTCGTCGGAGCGACGACCGAAGCCGAGGCGCTCAATGCTCGCGAACGGTTCGGAGAACCCGCACACCAGGTAGACATCACCTCGACCATCAACGGCCAGCGTCGTATCGCGAACCGAGTGGTACGGCTTGGGCAAACCGTGGTGCAGATCGTGGGGATGGTCGAAGAGCCTGAACCTCCTGAGCGCGCGGTGCGGACCGAGTTTGCGTTTCGGATCATCCGGTCCGTCAGCGATCCCTCGGCGCTCGCGGCCGATCCTGAGTTAGTCGCGATCACGAGGTCTGTCGAAGAGCGCAAGGCCGCCAAGGTTGCGGGCATTGTCCGCCTGGGCCACTCTCCAATCGATCCAGTCCGTGACCTGGTGGTTCGTCACACCGACCGGCCGCGTCTCGCACAGCAGTTCGTCACGATCGGCGCCAAGGTCGTGGACGAGGTCCCTGCCGCAGACTTCCTTCCTTACGTCCACCAGCGATACGACCATGTGGCAGAGGCCCGTCGCAGGTGACGTTGATGCAGGCCGACGTTTAGGGCCTGATCCAGACTTGGCCCTCGCGCTCTTCGTATGGAAACACAGCGATAGCGGCCTGCGGGTCTCGATCGCTGTTGGTCCGGAGCATCGTGGCCGTTCCGTCGGTGGTGAAGCGCCACCAATGGCTCGTGCACACGACCTCGTCGCCGTCGACGACCCCTTCCGCTCCCAGGTGCGACCACTGGTGCGGGCAACGCGCCTCCATGACACAAAGCCGCCCCTGCGTGGTCCGCCAAATCACCAAGTCGTTGTCGCCGTGGTTTGCATCGACGATCTGGCCTGGACCGACGGCGTCGGACTCGCCGATGGCCACTCACTCGTTCAACCGACGGCGCCTCTGGGCAGGGCAATCGCAGCGATCATCACGTAGTGCACTGCTATCGCGGCGATGACGAAGACATGAAACACCTCATGGAACCCAAACCAGCGTGGCCAAGGGTTTGGCCGCTTGGTGGCGTAGATGACCGCCCCGATGGTGTGGAGCAAGCCACCGATGAGCATCAGCACGAAGCCGGCGACGCCCATCGCCCGCCAGATGTCGTCGATGACGGGCAGGGCGGCCCAACCGACCGACAGGTACAGCGTGACCAGGATGGGCCGAGGGGCGTGTGGCCAAAAGAGTTGGGTAAAGATGCCGGCGGCCGCACCGATCCATACGACCCGCAGGATCAGCGTCCCGGGCCCGTCGGGTAAGACGACGACGCCGATGGGGGTGTAGGTGGCAGCGATCGCAACGAAGATCATCGAGTGATCGAGCCGTTTCATCGCGGCTTCCATGCGGATGCCCCATCGGAAGCGGTGATAAACGGCGCTAATGCCGAACAACAAGATGATCGCGGTAGTGAAGATGGCGGCCGAGGCTCGCGCTCCCGGCGACAGAACGATCACAATCGGACACAGCGTGATGGCGGCGACCGTGGCCGCTGCGTGGGACCAGCCTCGAAGATGAGGCTTGATGTGGCCGGCCAACGTCAGGTTCATTGGTGAAAGAGTACGTCGTCTCCGCCATGGTCTGCGCGCGGCCAGTCGAATGTCGCCAGTAACGTTGCATCGATGCCTCCCGCTCCTAATTCTTCATTCGCCAGCGACAACACGGCTGGTATTGCACCGGAAGTCATGGCGGCGATGGCCAATGCCAACGGCGGAGCTGCAATTGCCTACGGCGACGACCCGACCACATCGCGCTTTCAGGCGCAGATCCGTGAGTTGTTCGGCGAGGGAGCTCACGCACTGTTGTGTTGGGGTGGCACGGGCGCCAACATCGTTGGACTCTCCACCCTGGTCCGCCCGCACCAGGGCATCATCTGCCCCGCGTCAGCGCACATCAATGTCGACGAGTGTGGAGGGCCAGAACGCTTCACAGGATCCAAGCTGATCGACGTCGAGACGCCGGACGGCAAGTTG
>CAWKYX010000045.1:0-17527 GCA_963854265.1 Acidimicrobiia bacterium | reverse complement strand
ATGACGATCACGTCGACGTCCAGCGTGAGGTCTACTACGATCGCCTGGTCACCGGGGCCAAGATGCTGCGCAACATGGGGCTTGATGTCGACCTTCCTGGCGGGGGCTTTTACCTCTGGGTTGCTGCAACCGATGGGAATGCATGGGCTTTGACCGAACATCTCGCTTCTGCCGGGGGTGCACTCGTGTCTCCAGGTGAGTTCTACGGTGCGGCCGGCGCTCGGTTCGTGCGACTGGCTGCGGTTCAACCGGCCGAGCGCATGGCGTTGGTCGCACAACGATTGGGTGTCCAATGAGTTCTGCTCCCGTTCGTGTGCGTTCCAGGCCCGCCGAACAGTTCCCGCATGCCTGGGGGTATTGGGCAGGTGCGATGTTTATCCTCGCCGGGATCGTCGCGGCGACGGTGATGATCGTGAGCGGCGTCACGGGTTTCGTCAGCGACGTGCAAGACTTTCGTCGCGCAGCCAGCGGCGGCAGCCTCGAAACGGCCTTGGCTCGAGGCGCTGAGATTTTTGTCTTTGACGAGGACGGGTTCGATGGCGGCCCCTTCGATGTCAAGGTCACCCGCGTCAGCGACGATGTCGAGGTCGCGACCTCGGTCGTTGAGAACGGCACAACCTATGACGTTGATGGGCGCAAAGGGACCGCAAGGGTTGCGTTCAACGTGCCTACCTCGGACATCTACCGCGTTGAAGTCGACACGTCGGTCGGGGATATTGCGAGCTTCGCCGTTGGCGGCAATGTTGGCAACGATCGCACCTCGAGCGTTCTGCGCGGCATCGTTGTGGGTTCGGTGCTGGCGCTCTTGGGCTTCTTGGGCATTGTCTGGACTGCGGTTGTCCATGCGCGTTGGCGCTTGCGTGATGTAGTGCTCGACCAGGTTGCCGCTGCTCGCTCAGTAGTCGGCGACACCTTGGGGCGAACCACCACCGAAGGGCCGGTTGACGCTGCGACCGGCACCGTTCGTCGGACGACGTCGTGGGCACAGCAACGTGTCGATGACGCCCGGACTCGCCTCGACGCTGCCACGGCTAGGACCGGTACGAACCCGGTCTGGCGAGAATCGCTGGCCACCGAGGCCCGCGATCGCCTCGAACAAGCCGACGAGTTGCTCGCAGCAGTCGAGCCCGCAGCCACCGAGGCAGCAGCTGGAAGCGACGTTCCAGGCGCCTTGGCTGATCGAATCGACGAAGCGCTCGGCCGGGTGCAGTCTCGGATCGAGAGCGGTGACGCATTGCGCGACATCGCCAGCGACGAGCGTGTCGAGGCCCAAGACGTTGCTCGACAGCTGGCAGAGCAAGGCCGTCAGGTGGGCGAAGAGGCTTCGGGGCGGCTCCAAGACGCCCAACAGGCAATCGTCGAGCAGGCCACAGGTGAGTTCGACGCGTTGCGGGGCGAGCTAGGCGATATTTCGACCAATGCTCTCGACGACATCGTGGCCCGAACATCCGAAGCCGGCGACAATCTCGCGACCGGCCCTGCCGCAGCCACCGCAGGTGTGGCCCCGCCGCCACCCGCTGCAGAATTTGCAACCATGTCGAACCTGCCGGCACCCCCAGTGTCGCGACTCGCGGCCCCTGTTCCCGCTCGAACGGTCGAGGCCGATCCACAACCCGTCGCCGAGACAAACGACGAAACACCGGCCGAACCAGTGTCGTCGATGCCACCCGTTCGCGTCGATGCGTTCTCGGCACTACGGCCGCCACCCAGTCGGACGATCCTGGCGCCACCGCCGGTCCCAGCGCCCGGTGTTGATGAGTCTGGTGTTGATGAGCCCGGTGTTGATGGGTCTGGTGCTGATGAGTCTGGTGTTGAGGAGCCCGAGGTCGACGAAGCCGGTCCACATAGGCCCAGTCCAGGCGGGTTCACGATGGCGCCCCCGCCCACACACCGTTGACTCTGACCAAACATTGCTGACCGGTAGCCTGGTCCCATGAGTGACGTCCAAATCTGGATCGAAGCACGATGAGCCGCAGAACGGGTGGAATCGACCTGCTTGGCCTCACCGCCGAGCTGGTGGACATCGCCTCTGAGAGCTTCAACGAGGCCGAGTTGGCGACCATCGTCGAAGCTCGATTGCGCCAAGTCTCATGGTTGGAAGTCGACAGGGTCGGGGACAACGTCGTTGCGCGCACGGTGCTGGGGCGGAACCGTCGACTGTTGCTGGGCGGGCATTTCGACACCGTCCCGGCCAACGGAAACGCGAAGGCTCGCATCGACGGCGACACCCTCTGGGGCCTTGGTTCGACCGACATGAAGAGTGGTCTCGCGGTGATGTTAGGTCTGGCCGAAGCAGTATCGAAGCCGGCCATCGACGTGACGTACCTTTTCTACGCTCGCGAGGAAGTGGCATTCGATCACTCGGGTTTGCGTGAGCTGTTTGGTGAGCGTCCTGATCTGTGCCAGGCGGACTTGGCTCTGTTGGGCGAACCGACTCTTGGGGTCGTCGAGGCTGGCTGCCAGGGGACCATGCGGTTCCGTGTCGAAGTGGCGGGGGCTCGCGCACACACGGCTCGACCATGGATGGGCAGCAACGCTATTCACCGCCTGGGTGCAGTCGTTCGCGTCCTCGAGAACTACCAGCCTCGCGAGCCGGTGATCGATGGCTGTCAATATCGCGAGTCGCTCGAGGCGGTATTCGTCGAGGGCGGGGTAGCGGGCAACGTTGTCCCCGATGTGGCGGTTCTGACGGTCAATCACCGGGTCGCGCCGGATCGCACGATTGCTGAGGCCCAGCAACACTTACGCGAGCTGTTCCAGCCTGTGCTCGGCCCCGAGGACCGCATGGTGTTCACCGATAGCGCCGCGCCTGCGCCCCCTGGATTGTTCAACCCGCTCCTCGCGGCGCTGGTGGGGCGCTACGACCTGCAGGTCAAAGCCAAGCTCGGCTGGACCGATGTCTCGTTCTTCCACGAACACGGCGTGCCCGCAGCGAACTTTGGCCCTGGCGATGCGACGCTGGCCCACACAGCGGATGAACGGGTGGAGCGGGCGGCTATTGAGTCCTGCTACCAGCTCTTGGAGCGGTTGTTGCGCGAGGGCCTCTGACGGTCAGAGCTTGCGCATGACGGTGACAACCTTGCCGAATATCGATACGTCGGTCGCCGGGAAACGCATGGGCTCCATCCTGGGATTGGATGGCGTAAGCACGATCTCGTGACCTTCGCTGCGGAACGTCTTGATCGTGGCTTCGTCGTCGCCGATTCCGGCCACGACGATGTCGCCGTTGTCGGCGGTGCTCTGTACTCGTGCGACCACGAGATCGCCATCGAGAATCCCGGCGGTAATCATTGATTCGCCGCGGACCCGCACCATGAATAGCTCGCCGTCACCGGTGAGGTCGGCGGGGAGAGGCATGACCTCTTCGACGTTTTCTTTGGCGAGCACGCCGGTTCCCGCGGCGACGTCGCCGACAAGGGGGACATGGCAGACCGGTCGGCGATCGATGATCGCACCCGATCCTGCCTCCCAGCGCACTTCAATGGCGCGGGGTTTGGTGGGGTCTCGGCGGAGGTAGCCGAGCTTTTGCAGCGTGTTGAGATGGGAATGGACCGTGCTGGGTGACGTGAGTCCGACGGCAGTGCCGATCTCGCGTACCGATGGCGGATATCCGCGCTCTCGGATGGTGTCGTCGATGTGCTGGAGGATCTCCTGCTGGCGGTCCGTGAGCGCAGTATCAACTTGATCAGATGGCGACATGGGAGATCCTCGGGCGAAAGATGACGTTCGGCTTGACATCGAACGGGTGTTCGATCCACACTGTTGGCAGAGGGAACAAACGTTCGCAGAACCCATGTTCGCCGAACACACGTTCCTCGTCAAGCACTGCCCTCAGAAAACTGTCACACCCCCTCGGAAGAATGATCGACATGGAAGCCACACTCCGAATCCCACCAATCTCCTCAAGCTCGGCGGGTCCCGTCGCCCCGAGCGATGCGCTTGTCTACTGGCGCCGCCGGGCCATGGCGGGGGTCTTGTTGGTCCTGCTTGGCGCTGGGCTGTGGACGATGGCTACGTGGGCCGTCAACTCATCGATCGGTGTAGATCCGGTGGGTGCCGATCGGCCCGCTGCTGGATCAGGCGAGCTCTACATCGTTCAGCCGGGCGACACGCTGTGGTCGATAGCGGCAGGAATCGACAGCGATAGCGACGTCCGTGACACGGTCGACTACCTCGCCGACACCAACGGTGGGAGCTCGATCTTGGTCGGGCAGCGCCTCGTGATCGGGCGCTGAGCAGACACTTCGTAAGCGGTAACCGGGTTTCGATCGACGATAAGCGAGATCGAGACTCTTGGAGTAGGGGCCGGGGTCCGTGCCTTCGGGTACGGACCCGACACCTGGCTCATCGCTGCCGGAGATACCGGGCGAACACCAGTCCGCCTATCGGCACCGACCGATCGATGACGAAAGATCGAGGATCATGCACGGGACCGTTCGCGAGCATTCGCCCTCCCGCTCCGCCAATCACCAGCGGCGAAGTCGTCACGCACAGCTCATCCACCAGATCGTCAGCAGCCAGCTGTGCGTTGAGCGTCGGGCCTCCTTCGGCCAGGATCGTCGGACCGAAACGAGCCGCCAACTGTTGGACGGCCGCCGACACGTCCACCTGACCCACCCCGGCGGCGACAACATCGGCGACTTGGGCAATCGCGCCCACCAAGGCAGCATCGGCATCGGTGGTGGTGACCACCGCTGGCCGGTAGGTCGGATCAGCGAACAATGCGCTCTCGAGGTCGATGGACAGCCGGCGGCTTACCACCGCAATCACCGGCCGAACCCCAGCGGCGTTGGGCGACGGGACTTTGTAGCTCTCGGCGCCAGCGGTACCTGCCCCGACCAAGATAACGTCGGCGAGCCCGCGCAGGGTCTTGAACACGGCGAAGTCGGCTTCATTGCCGAGTCCGCCCGACAACCCTTCGACGGCAATCGCTCCGTCGATGCTGGTAATCATGTTCACCATGAGCCAGGCCGAGCTGTCGGCATGGGTCCGTTTATCGGTGCGGTACATCTCGACAAGCTCGCTCAGGCCATCCATGCAGGTCACGCTAGGTGCACCAAGCCTGAGCCGTCGACCTGTGGACGGAGCAGTCAGAAATCCACAGGAAAAGTGGAGAAATCCCCAGCAATGCCCCCTTCCCGTCCACAGGCCATGTTCTCTAAGTTGCGTGTTCGTGACACATTGCGGCGCGTGGCGTTGGAATGGAGGCTGGCGTCGATTCGGGGCATCTCGAACGGCGGCTCCTCGAGGGGGCAAGGTCCGCATTGGGTGGGGAGCATCCATACCGGGGCGAAAATCGCACTCTCGAACCTGGTGCTTGCGCCGTCGTGGGTGTCACACCTGCAAGTAGCGAGTCCGCCCGTCCATCAGAATGATCGCCCATCTGATGGGCGAGCGGGCGCGACTCGCGGCGGCGCCGAATCAGCGCCGTCGTATAATGGAGAGCCCGATCGGGCTCCACCCGTGAGGAGCACTCCACCGTCATGACCAGCCGCTCAGCTATAGGCTTCGTGCGCAGAAACACTCATCCCGAAACGCACCCGTTCGATAGCGTGCAGTGGGACACGCGTGACGCTCGTATCGAGAATTTCAGCGACGGCTCTGTGGCGTTCGAACAGCCCGGTGTCGAGTTCCCGCTGGATTGGTCCCAGAACGCGACCAACATCGTGTCTCAGAAGTATTTCCGCGGCCACCTCGGCACGCCCGAGCGCGAGTCATCGCTGCGCCAGGTCATTGATCGGGTGGTCGACACCATCTCCGAGTGGGGAGACCAGGGCGGCTACTTCGACGGCACCGATGATCACGAGACTTTTGCCGCCGAGCTCCGCCACCTGTTGGTGAAGCAAAAGATGGCATTCAACTCGCCAGTCTGGTTCAACATCGGTGTTCCCAACACGCCCCAGCAGTCGTCGGCGTGCTTCATCTTGTCGGTCGACGACACGATGGATGACATCCTCGAGTGGTACGTAGAAGAAGGCAAGATCTTCAAGGGTGGTTCCGGGTCGGGTGTCAACCTCAGCCGCATCCGGGCCAGTACCGAAAAACTCGCCGGTGGGGGCGAGCCGAGCGGACCCGTGAGCTTTATGCGTGGCGCCGATGCGTCCGCCGGCACCATCAAGTCCGGCGGCAAGACCCGCCGCGCCGCCAAGATGGTGATCTTGGATGTCGATCACCCCGATATCGAAGAGTTTGTCTGGACCAAGGCCCGAGAAGAACACAAGGCCCGAGCCCTCGGCGAGGCCGGGTTCGACATGAGCCTCAACGGTGTCGATGCCTTCTCTGTCCAATACCAGAACGCCAACAATTCGGTCCGGGTGTCCGATGCCTTCATGGCCGCGGTCGAGGCTGACGCGGACTGGGATCTCGTTGCACGCACGACCGGAGATGTCACGCGCACGGTCCGTGCTCGCGACCTCTTCCGCCAGATTGCCCAAGCCGCCTGGGAGTGTGCCGACCCGGGCCTGCAATACGACTCCACCATCAACCGGTGGCACACCTGCCCCAACAGCGGCCGTATCAACGCGAGCAACCCGTGCAGCGAGTATCTGCATGTGGACAACAGCGCCTGCAATCTGGCGAGCCTCAACCTGTTGGCCTTCCTCGGCGACGACGGCGCTTTTGATGTCGACGGATTCCGCCACGCGGTCGGCATCACCCTGGCTGCCCAGGAGATGCTGGTCACCAATTCGCACTATCCAACGGCCACGATCGGCGAGAATGCTCGTGCCTTCCGCCAGCTTGGCGTGGGCTACGCCAACCTCGGTGCGCTGCTGATGACACTCGGGTTGCCTTACGACTCCGACGACGGGCGAGCCTTGGCCGCCAGCATCACCGCCGTCATGACAGGTGAGGCCTATCGGACCTCAGCCCGGGTCGCAGCCCGGATGGGTGCGTTCGATGGGTTCGATCTCAATCGCGATGCCACGCTTGGTGTCTTGGCAATGCATCGAAGCGCGGTCGAAGACATTCCGGCATCTGAGGTCGTGCCGGCGGCGCTTACCCAAGCGGCTCGCGAAGCCTGGACCGAAGCTGTTGAATTCGCGGCGGTGCACGGAGTCCGCAATGCCCAAGTCTCGGTGCTGGCCCCAACCGGCACCATCAGCTTCATGATGGATTGTGACACCACGGGCATCGAGCCAGACCTGGCACTCAAGAAGACAAAGCGGCTTGTCGGCGGGGGCACGATGTCGATTGTCAACCAATCGGTGCCGCGGGCATTGGATCGCCTTGGCTATGACCACGAGCAGACCCGCGACATCGTTACCCATATCGACGGCCACGGCAGCGTGCACGGAGCGCCGCATCTTAAGGACGAACACGTCGCCGTGTTCGCTTGCTCGATGGGCGAGACGGTCATCGACCCCATGGGCCATGTCTACATGATGGCTGCTGTTCAGCCGTTCTTGTCAGGCGCTATCTCCAAAACCGCCAACCTCCCCGAGTCAGCCACGGTCGAAGACGTCGAGGAGCTCTACGTCGAGGCTTGGAAGCTCGGGGTGAAGGCCTTGGCCATCTACCGAGACAACTGCAAGGTCGCTCAGCCCTTGTCGGTCGACAACAAGGCCGAAGCCGACGTCATTTCGGTCGCAGCACAGTCCCTGCTCTCAGAAGCTCAGCGGCCCGTTCGAGAACGCCTGCCCCGTAGCCGTGCCTCGATGACCTTCGAGTTCCGGGTCGCGGACTGCAAGGGATTCGTCACTGTGGGCCAGTACGACGACGGCCGCCCCGGCGAGATCTTCGTGCGCGTGTCCAAGCAAGGTTCGACCCTTGCAGGAATCATGGATGCATTCGCGATTGCGATCAGCCACGGACTGCAATATGGCGTTCCGCTCGACGCGTACGTGCGTGCATTCGTCGGTATGCGGTTTGAGCCGGCGGGTATGACCGACGACCCCGATCTTCGGATCGCGTCGAGCCTCATCGACTATCTGTTTCGGCGCATGGCTGTTGAGTATCTGTCGCCGAGCCATCGAGACGATCTCAACATCTTTACGACTGACGAACGGCTCCAACCCACGCTGCCGGGCGTTGAGGAAGCATCGGTCGTCACCTCCCAAGGCGTCGACGTTCAGTCCGATCCGCCGTCGGCGGTCGACTCGGTCAGGCGTCGGCCAGAACCGGCTGTTGTCCTTCGCGGCCCGGCCGCTGATGCTCCGTTGTGCATGCAGTGCGGGATCCAAATGAATCGTGCTGGCAGCTGTTTTGCCTGTAGTAGCTGTGGCAGCACGAGCGGGTGTTCGTGAGAGGCTGAGAGGGCTACAGTCCGCCCTGACGCTACCGATCAACGGGAGACCCTAATGCGCGCTGCTCTGCTCCGAGACGAGTCCGGACGTCTGAACGTCGAGGAAGTCAGCATCGACACGCCCGACCGCAACGAAGTGTTGTTGCAAACCGTCGCCTCCGGTCTGTGTCACAGCGATCTGCACTTCATCGATGGGACCTGGCCAGCCGCGTACCCGA
The DNA here is from genome assembly GCA_963854265.1 of Acidimicrobiia bacterium. Taxonomy (GTDB): domain Bacteria; phylum Actinomycetota; class Acidimicrobiia; order Acidimicrobiales; family UBA8592; genus CAWKYX01. Next base: position 9,067 of record CAWKYX010000045.1, on the reverse strand, counting down.
TGCTGCTCGGACACGAGGCCGCCGGGGTCGTCCAAGCCATTGGAGCCGACGTGCAGGGCATCGAGGTTGGCGACCACGTGATCACGTGCCTGTCGGTGTACTGCGGCCACTGCGATCGTTGCCTGACAGGACACAGCTACATCTGTGAGAATCGCCAGGCAACAGCCGATCGTGCGCGCGACGCGGCACCCCGCATCACCGACAGCGAAGGCATCGGCGTCATCCAATTCACTGGCCTCGGCTCGTTTGCTGATGAGATGCTGGTCCACCAGAACGCGGTGGTGAAGATCAATCCCGACATGCCGTTCGATCGTGCGGCGCTCATTGGTTGCGGTGTCACGACCGGCGTCGGCGCCGTGTTCCGGTCAGCGGAGGTCAAACCCGCCAGCACCGTCGCGGTTGTTGGCTGCGGTGGAGTCGGCATCTCAGCGGTGCAAGGTGCCCATATCGCCGGTGCCCGAATGGTCATTGCTGTTGATCTCGAGCCCAAGAAGCTGGAATGGGCCACGGGTCTGGGAGCAACCCATACCGTCAACCCCGCTGATGGCGATGCGGTTGCGAAGGTCCGAGAACTCACCGGTGGCGGCGTCGACTACTCGTTCGAATGTATTGGCCTGAAGCAGACCGCCGAACAGGCCTACGCCATGATCCGCGCTGGTGGTCTGGCCACCATCGTGGGCATGATCCCGCTTGGTGTGAACCTCGAGATCCCCGGTGCCGATCTGTTCCTAGGCGCAAAGCGCCTTCAGGGCTCGATGATGGGTTCGAACAACTTCAAGGTCGACATGCCCCACCTGTGCGAGATGTACATGAGTGGTCGCCTCAAGCTTGACGAGATGGTGTCACGGACGATCACCCTGGATGAGATCAACGAGGGCTTCGATGCCATGAAGTCGGGCGAAGTCGTCCGGTCGGTGATTCAGTTTTAGCCGAGCCCCAACAGACGCAACATCGACGGTGGGGGACTGTGGTCGCCCGCAGCCACCATGGCGGCTCGTTCAATGTTGACGGCGGCGTATTCGCGCCCCGACCAGCTGTCCCAGGGGCCGGATCCCAGGCGAGCGATGTCGCCGCCGGCATCGATGCAGGCGTGGAGATAGTCCTGCAGCGCTCGAATCTCGTTGACCGATCCCGGTGGCCCGTGGCCCGGCACGAAGATGTGCCCATATCCTGCGATGATATCGAGTGAGGCAACCAGGGTCGCCGGGTCGCCGTCGAAGAGCAGGGGCGCGGTGCCGAAGGCGGCTAACGCTCCGCAGGCCACGACGCCATGCTCGGGGATCTGGATGGCCAGGTTCTGCTCGAGTTCGCCTCCGAGCGGTACGGCTACCGCTGTTGAGCTGATCCATGCAGCTTCGGTAATCATGTGGCTCACCGGTCTCGTAACGAGGTCGGCGAACTCGTCGGCGTGGTTCGCGAAGAGATGCCGGCAACCCTCGACGTTGGGTGGTTGATCGAGGTGGGCGCTGATCTGCGGTGTGCCGTAGACCGCAGCCAACGGGAAGGCTGTCGATCCTCCGACGAAGGCCACATGGCTGCTGGTGGCCACCAGGCGACGCACGGGGACGCTGTAGGCCGCACATGCTTCGGCGAGCGGTCCGGCCTGCGCTGGGCTGAGTAATGCGTCGACCACGGTGAGCCCGTCGTCGTCGACGATCACGGTCGCGTTCGGTTCACCGGGGTCGCCGCGGCCTTGCCAAAGTGCGACTCCGGGAGCGATCTTGGTCAGCACGACTGACGGATCACGCCCAGCGTTCTTGCACCGTTGCGTAGATGCCTTGGTCCCATGAGTACTCGATCATGTTGCCGTCGGGGTCCTTGAGCATGCAGATGTAGCCAATGGGTGGCGGCATCATCGTCGCTGGCATCCCGAGGCACCCGGCCTCGCCGGCCTTGGCGGCCATGACATCTACTTCGTCGCGGGTCGGGACCTCGATGCCGAGATGGGCAAACGGTGCCAGGACTGCTTGGGGCGCCCCAGCGAAAGGATCGGCATGGGGGAAGAATTGTGCGAGCACCAAGATGAAGGGTTTGTCGGTGCTGTCGTCCATCCCGAGCCACGCGCCGTAGCCGGACTCATCCTCTCGCTTGTCGAGAAGGGTCATCGGTGTGAACTCGCTATACCAGGCGATGGTCGCCTCGATATCGGCCACTCGCAGCGCAATATGTGTCCAGCGGGCTCGAGGGGGATGAACGTCGTAGGTGGGCTCGCTCACGTGCGCTCCTGGGAATGATTCGGGGCTCTGACCGTAGCAGGTCAGACGGTCAGACCACCCCGAGGGCGGCTGCCGCTTTTGGGTCGACTTGGGCCAGGAAACCGGCGCTGTCCCAGTAGTCGGTTCGCTCCGCAATCTGGCCGTTGAGGATGTGAAACCTTTGGATTCCGCGGACCGTGAATGGGGTTTCGCCCTGCCAGCGCCCGCTCATTGTGTAGAACGCGGCTACGTGGTCGCCTTCGGTGATCAATTGCTCGACCTCGTAGTGGAGTCCCGGCATGGAGGCCAGGAAGTCCGGAAGTCGCTCGCGGTAGGTCGCCTTGCCGTCGCAGTCGCTGCCCAGCGCAGAGGTGTGGCGGTTGCGGAACTCGTCGGTGACATGGGAGGCGATGTGGTCGGGGTCGCGTGTATCGAATGACGCCAAGTATGACCGGGCGACGTCTGCGGGGTTCATGACACCACCCCGGCTGCACGAGCGGCAGCGATGGACGCTGCGCCGAATCCGGCCTCGGTCAAGATGTCGTCGGTGTGTTCGCCCAGCAGCGGCGCCGGCGTTCCAGCGACCGCCGGCGTGGCGCTGAAGTCCGGCGCTGGTTGGACCTGTCTGAGCCGACCCACATGGGGATGGTCGATCTCTTCGATGATGCCCAGCGCTGCGACCTGGGGTTCGTCCCAAAGGCCATCGCGTGGAATGGCGGGGGAGTAGGGAACGTCGGCCGCCTCGAAGAGTGCTGCGGCCTCGGCGGTGCTGAGCGTTGCAATGTGCTCGCCGACGATCTCCATCAAGACTTCGAAGTGGCGCAGCCGAGCGCCGATGTCGACGAAACGTTCGTCGCTTCGCCAGTCGGGCCGCTGGGCGACCTCGCACAGCGCCGACCACTCTTTGTCAGGGGCTACCGCAGCCATGATGGCGCCGTCGGTGGTTGTCCAGTACTTCTGTGTTGGGCCGTACATGACACCCGGGGTGATGTCGTCACCGATGTAGGTGTGGTCAGACATTGCCACCGGCCAGAGGAATTGGACGGAGGCCTCCAGCATCGAGACATGGACGCGCTGGCCGCCTGCACCGTTGGCGCGCGCCAACAAGGCCGCAGTGATGGCTTGGCAGATGGTCAGCGATGTCACCTGGTCCGAGATGGCGATTCTGACCGGTTCGGGCTGATCGGTCCGGTCGTTGCTCTGAGTGGCGACGATTCCCGACCGTCCCTGGACGGTGGGGTCATATGCCCGAGCACTGGCCAGCGGGCCAGTCTCACCAAACCCCGTGACCGATGCGTGAATGATGTCGGGCTTGATCGCGACGAGGTCGTCGTAGCCGAGGCCGAGGCGTGCAGCGACGCCGGGCCGCCAATTTTCGACGAACACGTCCGCCTCAGCGATCAGTCCATGAGCGATCTGGAGACCTTCGTTGGTTCGGAGGTCTATGCCAATGCTGCGTTTGCCCCGGTTGAGGTTGACAAACCACGAGCCGACACCCCCACGGAGGTGGCCGCTGGAGCGCATGATGTCGCCCCCCGGGGCTTCGATCTTGATCACCGATGCACCTTGGTCGGCCAACAACGATGTGGCCCACGGCCCAGTGATCACTGAGGCCGCTTCTACGATCTTCACGCCATGAAGTGGTCCTGTCATGAGGGCGACGCTAGCGCCAGCGGGGCGTGGTCTCGATTCCGGCGCGGGCCAACAGCGCCCGGCCGGCGGCCTGGGCTTGCTCGGCTAGTTCAGCCGTGGCGACTTGGGTTGACTCGGCGTCGGCGATGACGTGTCGGCCCGCGACGTAGACCTCGCGCACGGATCGTCCGTCGCTGCCCCATACCAATTGGAGGATGACGTCGTCGGCGTGGGGCTGCCAGGCCAATCCGCTGCGGTCGTGGACGACGACATCGGCTTGTTTGCCCACCTCGAGCGACCCAATGGTGTCGCCCATGCCGATCGCTTCGGCGCCACGAATGGTCAGGAGTTCGAATGCGTCGTGGGCCCCAAAGATGGTTGGGTCCATCGGCACGTCCTTCGCAAGCCCGGCGAACAACGCTGCGGCGCGCAGGCCATCGACGGAATCGCCGGCATTCTCGGCATCGCATCCCAGCGCTACCCGGCCGCCACCGCGCCATAGGTCGAGATGTCGAAATTCGCGGGTTGTGCCTTGTCCCAGGCGAACGTACGCCCACGGACATGCAGCGACCGCGGTCTGGGTTTCGGTCAAAAGTGCAACCTCAGCGTCGTCGAGATGGACGCCGTGCGCTATCAGGAGCTCGGGACCCAGCACCCCCAGGTCCGCGAGGTGCTCGACCGGCCGGCGGCCGGTGCGCGCCAGATATTGCTGGGGATCGCTGGTGGTAGGTGAGAGATGAAAGGTGAGGTTCGTTTGTTCTGCCCTGGCAAGTGCCGAGGCCCCCGATACCAACTCGTCGGACATGAGGTCGTGACCCACCAAGGTCACCCACGGGGTGACGAGTGGGCCATGGTTACCGGCCAATACGGCTCGTTGGCGATCGAGAACCTCAGCTGCGGGAGCGGCGAACGGCCCCTGCTCGACGTCCCAGCCCCACGTCCCGAGTGTGACTCGGGCGCCGACGCGACGAGCTGCAGCGGCGACTTGGTCGGGGTGGGCGACCGTTCCGGCCTCGACGGTGGTGGTGATGCCGTTGCCGAGCCCCTCGAGCAGGGTCAGCGTGGCCGACAACAAATCGTCAGCCGGCTGGTGCTCGGCGTGGACGGGAACCGCCCAACTGAAGATGGCATCGCCAGGCGGCAAGTTATCGGGGATCGACGACTGGATCAGCCGGTCGCCGGTGAGGTGCTGGTGGGCGTTGATATAGCCGGGTACGACCAGGTCGTCAGCACTGCCGACGACCAGAGCGCCGGCGTGTTCGGCAACGACGTCTGTGAAGGGACCGACTGCAACGATGGTGGTGCCGCTGATCGCCACCGCTCCGTCGTCGATGATGGAGCGGGACGGGTTCATGGTGACGACCGTGCCGCGTACCAAGGTGACCTCAGGCATGGTCGGGGCCGAAGGTGTGCTCCATTCGGTCACGCTTGGTCTCGAGATAGCGCACGTTCTCGTTGGTGGTGATGCCCAGCAGCGGGACCTGTTCAACCACCTCGATGCCATGGGCCGAAAGTCCCTCGGTCTTGGCAGGGTTGTTGGACAACAGTCGGACGCGATGGACTCTGAGGTTCGCCAAGATCGCTGCGGCCACGTCGTATTCGCGGGTGTCGGCGGGAAACCCCAGGGCATGGTTGGCATCGACGGTGTCGAGCCCCGTGTCTTGGAGCTCGTAGGCCTGGAGCTTGTGGCCGAGGCCGATCCCTCGACCCTCGTGGCCGCGGACGTAGACGATGACACCGCCGGCCGAGTCGCCGATGATGTCGAGCGCTCGTTCGAGTTGGCTACCGCAATCGCATCGCAGCGAGCCGAACACGTCGCCGGTCAGGCATTCGGAATGCACGCGCACGAGGGGACCGTCGACTGTCGTTGGGTCCTGGCCGACATAAGCAATGTGCTCGAGCCCCTGCACATCGCGGAAGCTGTAGGCGGTGAAGACACCATGGCGGGTCGGAATCCGGGCATGGCCGGTGCGTTCGACCACGGCGGACGACGTATCGTCTTGTCGGTAGCGAAATGAAACCATGTCGGGGTCAGGCTACCGCGAACGGGCAGAATCAGCGAGCCAACCGAAATGCGACGGGCGGCTCCGTTGGGCTGGTGGGGTTCTGTAGCATGTGTCGCTGTGCTCGCATCTCTTCCCAGTCCAGGCTCTGGCGCCATCGAACTCGGCCCCCTGACCTTCCGGGCTTATGGCCTCATGATCGCGTTGGGCGTTATCGCCGCGGTGTGGTTGGCGGCCAAACGATTCGAACAGGCGGGCCGGAGCCCGGATCATGCCACCGGCTTAGCCATGTGGGGTGTTCCCGCGGGCCTTGTTGGTGCTCGGCTCTATCACGTCATCACCGACTGGCGCAGCTTTCAAGGGCGCTGGTTTGATGCGGTGAAGATCTGGGAAGGCGGTCTGGGGATTCTCGGTGGCGTCATCGCCGGCGGTGTCGCCGCCCTGTTTTACATGCGCAAGAACAATCTTCGCATTGGCGAGACCTTCGATGTCATGGCGCCCGCAGTCCCGTTGGCACAAGCCATTGGTCGCTGGGGCAACTGGTTCAATCAGGAGCTCTTTGGTCGCCCGACCACCCTTCCGTGGGGACTCGAGATTGATGCCGAGCACCGCTCAGGCCGTCCCGAAGAGACCTACCACCCGACATTCCTATACGAGTCACTTTGGAACCTTGCGCTCGTCGTCGTGTTGTTGCGGGTCCATCGTGGCGGCAAGCTCAAGCCGCTCGGTTTGTCATTTCTCTATCTCGCTGGCTACTCGCTCGGGCGATTGTGGATCGAGGCCATCCGCATCGACACAGCAACCGAAGTCGGCGGGCTGCGAGTGAATCTCTGGGTCTTCGGGCTGTTGCTCGTCGCCAGCGGCGTGGGGGTCGTTTGGTCCCTGGGCGGCGACGACGAGGCTGTCGACATCGATTGAAACTACGGTCTGTCAGGTGAGCGCAGACTACGAACCGGCTACGAGCCCCTACGAGCACCGAGTCGAGCGATCATTCGCCTTCATCGATCTGTCGGGATTCACCCGCTACACCGACCAACAAGGCGATGGTGCTGCTGTTGAAGTGCTCACCGACTTCCGTAGCCGAGTCCGAGAAATCGCCGCCCGCCGGGGCGTTCGGATTGCGAAGTGGCTCGGTGACGGCGCCATGTTGGTTGCCGTCGACCCCGAGCCGCTGACCGAAGCGATTGTCGACATGGAAAGCGCCTTCGAGGGTGCTCCGTTGCCGCTGCGTGCCGGCTTGTCGTCAGGCCCCGTCATCTTGTTTGAGGGCGACGACTACATCGGCGCCGCGGTTAATCTCGCGGCCCGCCTGTGCACGAAGGCCGAGCCTGGCGAGGTATTGGCCACTGCATCGATGATCTCCTCGCTCATGGTCAACACTGAGGCCACGCCCATTGGTGACCATGCCATCCAGGGATTCGCGAACCCTGTGGAGTTGGTGAGGCTGCACGGTGGTGATGGTGCGTGAGCGATGACCGCGGCCAGTTCACCGACTTCGAACATGCCGTTGCCGGGGTGCTCGAACAGCTTGGTGAGGGCGATCTCATGACCTACGGCGAGGTTGCAGCTGAAGCCGGTTACCCAGGCGCAGCACGTGCGGTCGGCTCGTTTATGCGGACCAAGTCGGGGTTCTCGTGGTGGCGAATTATCGCGGCCAACGGACGGTTGGTGCCGGGAATGGAGCGCGAACACGCTCGCAGGCTCCGGGCCGAGGGAGTCACCGTCGAGAACGACCGCGTAGCAATGCACTAGTCCACGCCGCGTAGACAGCTGGCCCGCGGACTATCCTTGATCGCTGGCGCTGGCCCGGGCACCCCCTCTCGTTTGGGCTCGTGTATTCCCCAGGCGCCACCGACCCCCACGCAGGAACAACGTGACTTCCACAACTCTTACTTGGACCGATCTCGGCGTCGATGACGACCTGGTCGAGTCCCTGGTCAGCCGGGGTATTACCTCCCCGTTCGCGGTGCAATCGCTCACCATCCCTGATGCATTGGCCGGCACCGACGTGTGCGGCAAGGCCAAAACTGGATCCGGCAAGACGTTTGCATTCGGAATTCCGATGGTGCAACGGCTGCCCCTGAACCCCACCAACCATCGCCCGTTGGCGCTCGCCCTCGTCCCAACGCGAGAGCTGTGCGTTCAGGTGTCGGAGGAACTCGCGCCCCTGGCTACGGCACGGGGCCAGCGCATTTTGGCCATCTACGGCGGCGCCAACATGGACAAGCAGATTGAGGCCCTCCGCGCTGGGGTGGACATTGTCGTGGCCACCCCCGGGCGCATGATTGATCTCCTCGAACGTGGTGAAGCGAATGTCAGTGGCCTCGAAATCGTGGTCATCGACGAGGCCGACCGGATGGCCGACATGGGGTTCTTGCCCCAGGTCGAGTGGATTCTCCGCAAGGTCGATGGTTCGCATCAGACCCTGTTGTTCAGCGCCACCCTCGACGGCGTAGTCAGCACGCTGATCCAGCGATACCAAACCGATCCGGTGATGCACGAGGTCGAATCCGACGAGATCACCGTCGAGAACATGATCCACCGATTCCTGTACGTCCATCAGATGGACAAGGTCAAGGTGGCGGCGGCTATTGCTGCAGGGTCCAACAAGGTCCTGATGTTCTCGAACACCAAAGCAGGCTGCGATCGGCTCGTACGCAAGCTCGGCGACGAGGGTGTGCGTTCACAGGCGATCCACGGGGACCTGCGCCAGAACATGCGCGAACGGGCGCTTGAAAAGTTCGGCGACGGTCGATTGCCGATTCTCGTAGCGACCGACGTGGCCGCGCGCGGCATTCACGTCGACGATGTCGACGTTGTCCTGCACTTCGATCCGCCACCGGAACACAAGACCTACATTCACCGCTCTGGACGCACCGCCCGCGCTGGCACCGAAGGTTTGGTCGTCACGCTCGCCATCTGGCGTGAGGAGCTCGAGGTCAAGCGCATTCAGAAGCGCATTGGCCTCGACATCCCCATCGTCGAAATGTTCTCCAACGACCCCCGGCTGGCCGACCTCGCCGCGTGGGATCCAACTGCAGACTGACCTGGTCCGAGCCCAATCGCCGTCCATTGACGCCTGAACACCTGTCGCGGCTCGAAGCCTGGGTCGACTCCATCCGGGGTCACGTGTCGCCGCTCGAGATCGCGGCTGCCCTAGCCCGGAGCGCTGCGCAGGACGCTGGCCTTCGCCTGGACGACTCCGCACCGGCCCTGTTGTCGGTGGGAGCGGTCGGT
>CAWKYX010000044.1:0-17688 GCA_963854265.1 Acidimicrobiia bacterium | reverse complement strand
TCCGGTGAGCGAGTCGTGCTCGTTTCGCAGACCTTCACCGAAGTCGACATTGTCGGGCTGCTGACCAGCCGGGGTTACGTCGACGGTGGCGCGGACATCCTTGGCTGGGGCTGGGGTGAAGGCACAACCACGGCCGAAATCGGCGACCCCTTCCAACCCGAGACCCTGGAGTTGACCTACGAAGAACTGGGGCTGACCGAAGCTGAAATCAAAATCCTCGAAGAGTTGAACGGACCGAACGACAAGGTGCGGATCTTCGCGGGTGATGAGACCGGTCTGGAGCTCGTTGAGGAGTTCCTGGGTGGTGGCGGCACCGGGTACTCCTCTGGCAGCGGCTTTGCGGTGACGTTGTTTGGCGAGAACGGTACGACGCTGCTGACCTCGGTTGACGGTCTTACTTGGGCGGAGAGTCAGCTCGACAGCTTCTTCGATGTGGTTGGAGGGGTCGATGGCAGCATTTGGTCGGGAGGCTTCGAGAACGGGTCCTACGAACTCCAGCGATCGGGCAACGGTGGTCCATCCACCACGGTCACGACATTGCCGGGGATCCAGCCCAATGGGCGGCTGTCCGTTGGTCCGGCGGGAATCGCTACAACCGTGAGCCCGTCTGGCGGCTCGGCCGCCTTCGACGAGCCCGGAGAGTTCGAGTTGCCGGCCGGTGTTGTGGAGAAGGATGGTTTCGAGCTTCGCTACAACGAGCCGGTCGGCGGCATCACGCTGTATGACGTCGCTGCCGGCGCCCCGGTCTATGTGTTCGGTCCCGAGACTCTCGAAGGCGAGGCGGCCCCCGAGGGGGTCCGAGAGGTTGAGGGCGACTCGGAGTCCGAATTCGGGATCATCTTTGTCGACCCCGATACCGGTGAAGATCTAGTGGCGTTCACCATGGAAGATCTCAGCGAGGTGCTGGATTTGGGGCCTGGCGCGGGTGTTGAGACGGCGCTTGAGCCCGACGAGGCTCCGTTCGGTCTCCCCGAATCATGGGTTGGCTGGTCAGCCGATGGCACTGCCTGGGGCTGGGAACGTGTCGAAGACGCGTTTGGTGCAGTCGGTAACAACAGCTGGGTCGAGATTGCTGTCGGCGATGGGTTCGTGATCGCCCGTGTCGAGGAGTTCGACGAGAGCTTCGAAAGCGCAGCGATCGAGGACGGCGGGAGTAGCTCCAGCGGGAGCGTCACCGCTATATCTGAAGGCCATGAACAGAGATGGTTCATCGCCACCGTTGACTGAGGACTACGCCGGATCGGGCTTACAAAGTCGCGTGAGGCAAGTTCTCGCGTAGGCCCACCGGGGTCACGCGGACAAACTCGGCTTTTTCCCAGAACTCTGGGATCGTTGTGGCGTTGCTGTAGCTCATGCCGCTCTTCAGCCCAGCCATGAGCTTGAACACCAGCTTCTCGACCTCGCCCTTGTAGGGGACCGTACCCTCGACACCCTCAGGTGCGCGTTGCTCGAAGTACTCATCGTCGACTTCTTCACCTGTGCGCGCGGCCCGTGCCTCGATGGCCTCGAAGCTGGCCATGCCACGCACCCGCTTCACGAGTCCAGTAGCGGCCTGTTCGACATCGCCCGGGCTCTCTTTCGTGCCGGCAAACATCGAGCCGATCATCACGGTGCTCGCTCCGGCAGCGATGGCCTTGGCGATGTCGCCGGCGGTCTTAATTCCGCCATCGGCGATTACAGGGATCGGCACAACGCTCGCGTCAGCGATGGCGGTGAGTTGCGGCACGCCGACCCCGGCGACGATGCGGGTGGTGCATACGCCTCCTGGCCCGACGCCGACCTTGATGGCATCGGCCCCTGCCTCGTAGAGATCTTCGGCGCCACCTTGGGTGGCGACATTGCCGGCGATGACATCGGTGTCGGCGAACGCGTCCTTCAAGGAACGGATGGTGTCGATCGCGTGCTCGGCGTGGCCATGGGCGATGTCGAGGACCAGCGCGTCGCATCCAGCAGCAATGAGCGCCTTGCCCCGCTCGAGGACGTCGTGGTCGGTCCCAACAGCAGCCGCAGTGACATAGTCGGCGTTCTCAGCCTTGACCTGTTCGACCATGGCGGCCTGTGCCGGAATGGTGAGGAACCGATGGAGCACGCCGACGCCACCGAGGCGGGCCATTGCCAAGGCCATCTCGAGTTCGCAGACCGTGTCCATGTTGGCGGCGAGCACCGGAATGCCAAGATTGTGGTTCGCCGTCAATCGTGTCGCGAGCGACACGTCTTGTCGACTGCGGATGTTGGACCGCCGTGGCACCAACAGCACATCGTCGAAGGTCAGGCCGATCCGGACTCGGTCTAGGGCGTTACTTCGTGGGGTCACCGCTCACGCTCCGGCCCTCAAGCACGGACGGCTTGGAGGACCGTTAATCGAATGTATCGGACTCCGGCCCGACTGGCATGATCGTGGGCAGCTTCAGTACCCATGGCCGGCTCCCCCTCGATGCGGACAGTTTTGAGCTCGATGGTCTCCGACGCTAGAAGAGTGCGTATGGCTGACGCAGCAAACCCCAATTCCCCCGACAGTGGCCCCTTCACCCTTGAGGGCAAGGTGGCCATCGTGACCGGTGCATCGAGCGGGTTCGGTGCACACATCTCTGAGCTCTTCGCGTCTCGAGGCGCGCATGTGATGGCCGCCGCTCGCCGTGTCGACCGGCTCGACGCCTTGGCCTCCGGGAACGATCACATCACCGCCGTGGGTTGCGATGTTGCAGATGACGCGGCGTGCAAGGCACTGGTCGAGGCCACCATCGAACGACACGGCACTGTTGACATCTTGGTGAACAACGCCGGTCTCAGCGACAGCCAGGACGCGATCGACGAGCCGATGGAAGACTTTCGCTACACGATGAACGTCAACCTCAATGCCTGCTTCTTGTTGTCGAAGCTTGTGGCCAAGCCCATGCGAGCCCAGGAGTCGGGCAGCATCGTGAACATCGCATCGGTCCACGGTCTTGTGGGGTCATCACCGAACAACCAAGCGGCTTATGTTGCCTCCAAGGGTGGGCTGGTACAGCTCACCAAAGAGCTCGCGTTGCAGTGGGTTCGTTTCGGAATCCGGGTCAACGCCATCGCGCCGGGGTACTTCGAGACCGAGTTGACCGAAGCCATGATTGCCGACGAGGGGGGCGCAAAGTGGATCAGCCGGAACACGCCGATGCGGCGGCCAGGGCAGGTACATGAGCTCGATGGCCCGATGTTGTTGTTGGCTTCGGAAGCCGGTTCCTACATCACGGGCCAGACTCTCGCCGTCGATGGAGGCTGGACCTCGCGGTAGCTGCAGATTTATGGGTCGCTCGGATTGGTGTTCAGACCCCGGTCGCGGTCTACCATCACGCCCACTGAGGGGCCTGCCAGGAGGCGGTTTGGTGGCAATCGAAACTGCGGCGTCAGATCCGTGTGCAGAGTTGGTCGCAGCGCGGCGCGATTTGCTGGCGTTGATCGAGACTCTCGACCCCCAAGACTGGGACAAGAGCACACTCTGTGACGGTTGGCGTGTGCGCGATGTGGTTGCCCATGTTGCGCAGCTGCCCGATCTCCGAGGCCTCAAGTTATTGCCCCGAGTACTGAAGGCACGCGGAAGCGTCGCGAAGGTCCGTGACGAAGCCGCCCGTAAAGAAGGGCAGCATGATCCGGCGGAAATCGTCGAACATCTGCGGTCAAGTCTGGAGTGCGATCAACTTCGCCTCGGGGCCAGTGTCGACCGAGCGCTCGTCGACACGGTCATCCACTCGCTCGATATCTGTTATCCGCACGGGTGGGAGCTCCACCTGCCCGCAGATCGTGCTCGGCGTGTGCTCTCGATACTCGTCGAGCTGGGCGACCCCCTGGGCGGCAAGGCGCGAGCCGAGAGTTTGCACCTCGACACAACCGACATCGATTGGCGATGCGGGCATGGCCATCATGTCCGCGGCCCGGCACCTGTGATGCTTCTGGCTCTCGCCGGCCGGCCGGTTTGTGATCAGCTCACCGGCGAGGGTGTGCCGGTCCTCGCCCAGCGCGGCTGAGCCGACGCGCTAGCCGTTGACGGGTTCCCCGGCTCCATAGGGCCCAACAGATTCGACGGCATCGAGGTTGAGCGGGCCGTACAGGTGGGGGAACGCGCCGTGGCCGGCGAGGTCCTCCCACTTCACTTCGGCGGTGAGCCGGTCGGCTCTGATGGTGACCAGGCAGAGATCGGCCACATCGGCGTAGTAGCGCATCGCTGTTGTCGGGACCTGATCAGCATCGGAAAGGTGGATGAAGCCCTCCGAGGCCAACGAGGGCGGGGCGTAGTGGCTGGGGGTTGCCGGCCAGTCGCTCGAGGCGACCCAGTCGCTTAAGCCCACGAGGTGATAAAGCAGCCCGGTCATGCCGTGGCGAGGTCGCCGCTCATGTGGTGGGTCTCGTTGAGATTCCAGACTGCCAGCCGTCCCTCGCCGACGAGCACTCGGTTGACGGCACAGTGCGCTGTGCGGAACCAGAAGTCACGCTCGATCCCGAGCAACTGCGCAACGAACGTGTTGATGACGCCGCCATGGCACGCAATCACGACTTTGCCGCTGGTGTGGTTCTCAAGGATTTGATCGAAGGCCGCGCTGATGCGGGTCCGGAACGAGTCGCTGGTCTCGCTGAAAGGGAATGAAGACCACCGGCCTGTCCGAACGAACTCTTCACCTGCGGTCACCCAGTCGGGCCGCTTGTTGAGTTCCGCCCAGGTCTCGCCCTTTGGGAGCTCGGGCACCAGTTCGATCTCGCGGAGGTCCTTGAGAACCGTCACGCCGAGGTTGTGATGCTTTGCGATTGCCTTGCCGGTGTCGTGAGCGCGGACGAGATGACTGGAGTAGATGGCATCGATCGACTCGCCGGCGAGGTGGTCGCCGACGGCCTCGATCTGGCGCAGACCAATGCCGCTGAGCGGTGGGTCGGTCTGTTCGTCCTCGGCTCGGTCTTGCAGCGGAATCTGTTGCCCGTGACGTACGAGGACGAGCTCGAGGTCGGCGCATTCGTAGAGCGTGGCACGAGCGAGTGGATTGGAGACGGGGGTGTTCACGCTCGGCAGTGTAGAGGTGGCGTACCCGCTCCTGGAGGCCCCAGGGGAGTGTCAGCCATGGTCTTGTGGCCGGCAGTCACGGGGCGATCGATCTCAACGTCTGCAGCGCATGGCCGATTGGTACCGTCGAGAGGCGCTGTGTGAGTGGCGCCCAGGTCGTGGAGGAGTTTCTATGTCATCAGCTAGAGACGAGCCACGCGTCGCGGTGGTCGTCATCGGTCGAAAGGAGGGTCCGCGATTGCTGCGGTGCCTCGACTCGGTCTGGGCAATGGACTACCCCAAGTCCTCCCTGGACCTGATCTACGTCGACTCGCAATCGACCGACGACAGCGTCGATCAGGCCAAGCATCGAAACGCACGCGTATCCGGGGTCAACCCTGAGCGGCCATGCGCCTCGACTGGCCGCAATGCGGGCTGGCGGGCCACTGACGCTGAATTCATCCTGTTTCTTGATAGCGACACCGTTTTGGCACCCACTTTCGTCCGCGCCGCACTCGCTGCGTTCGATCCCGGCATGGCCGTCGTGTTCGGCAACCGACGCGAAATGGCCACCGGCCAAAGTGTCTACAACCGGGTGCTCGACCTCGACTGGGTCTGGTCGCTCGGCGAGCTCGATTATTGCGGTGGCGACGCGCTGATGCGCCGAGATGCGTTGGTTGCCGTGGACGGCTACGGCGAGACGCTCATTGCGGGCGAGGAGCCCGACATGTGCGGCCGCATGCGCGATCTGGACTACCGGATTCTGCACATCGATGCCGCGATGACCGGCCACGACATGGACATGCACACGTTCTCCCAGTATTGGCGAAGGGCGATGCGCACCGGGCACGCCTACAGCGAGGTCTCGGCCCGATTCCGGGACACGCCCGATCAGTTTTGGACAGCCGAGTCCAACCGAAACTTCCTCCACGCCGGGTTGCTCGCGACCACCCCTCTCGTCGGTGGTGTGGCAGCGACAGTCACGGGAAGTGTCCTCCCTCTCCTTGGTGGCGCAGCCTTTTGGACTGCAGTGGTTGCTCGGAGCACGAAACGTGCGGGATGGAATCAATCAGATGTGGGCACCCGCGCGTTGTACGCGGCCCACTCGCACTTTCAGCAGATTCCGATCGCTGTCGGCCAGATCAACGAACGCATCCGGCGTCGCAACGGCAACCGACAGGGTTTGATCGAATACAAGTAGTGCCCAACGGCGCGCCCGGCCGCCACACACGCCGTTAAACCTGGCGGGCTCCGGCGGTTCCGGCGTCGACGACGAAAGTGGCCATTGTGGTCACGCTGGTCTCGGGTCTTGGACGTCGTCGAGGACCCGGTACTGCATCGTGCAACCGTTGGGCGTGAACTCGCAGACGCCGTAGCCGTTACGGGGCTCGAACAGCTTGATCTGTGGGTTGAAGGCCTTGACCAAAGGGGCGACACCGTCGCGGCGGGTGGGAAACGTCGAGCTGATCGGGCTGGCCATGAACTCGGACGCGACGACGGGCCCCTCGAGGTCATAGGGGTCGGGCCGGACGTCGCCAACGGTGAATGAATGGAAATCGCCTGTCAGCACTACCAGGTCCTCGACGCCGGCATCGACGAAGCCTTGAAGGATCTCCTGGCGATTCGCGAAGTACCCATCCCAGGAATCCGTCAGTGTCATGGCGCTGCCGGGGATGAGGGTGAGCCCATGCATAAAAACCTGCTGACCCAAGACCTTCCACGTTCTCGTACTGGTTGATACGTCGTTGGTCATCCACCGTTGCTGATCGAGACCGAGCATGCGGTGGTCGGGGTCGAGTGCTGTTGGACCCAGCGTCCGGAATGGCAGTCCGTCAAGGCCTGGGACGTCCAGCTGTGCGCCATCGGTGGGCTGCTTGTCGCGGTACTGGCGGCCATCGAGCAAGAAGATGTGCGCGAGGTCGCCCCAAACGAGGTCTCGGTGGATCTGATAATCGGGACCATCTGGTGCATCGAGCCGGACAGGCATGTGCTCGTACCAAGCTTGATACGCCTCAGCCCGACGAACCAGGAATTCTCGGGAGCTCGTCGCGTTGTTGGGGAGTGCGCCCGCGTAATTGTTCTCGACCTCGTGATCGTCCCAGGTGATGAACCACGGGCGGCTCGCGTGGTGACGTTGGAGCTGGGCATCGGTCCGGTAGAGGCCGTAGCGGTTCCGGTAGGCATCCAGATCGAGGATCTCCCCACTTGTGTGGCGCCGCTGGGTCCCGGTTGGTGACTCGAACAGATCATCCCGGGGGCCGTTCTCATAGATGTAGTCGCCCAAGAAGATGAACAGGTCGAGGTCTTCGTCGGCGAGATGGTCATGCGCGGCGTAGTGACCGGTCTCCCAATGCTGGCAAGACGAGACGCCGATTCGGAGTCGCGCGGGAGAGCTGTCCGGCGCTGGCACCGTGCGGGTCCGTCCCGCGGTGCTCACGTATTGCCCCAGCACGAACCGGTACGAGTACCACGTGTCGGGATCGAGTCCTGTTGCGTCGACATGGACCGAGTGGGCCAGATCCGGAACAGCCGCGGCCGAACCTGACGCAACAACATTGGCGAAGGTGGCATCGGTGGCGACTTCCCACCCAACATCGAAGCGCTCGTCGGGCATTGCACCGCCGGTGAGAGGTTCGATGGCCAGGCGCGTCCACAGAATCACTGCGTCGGGTGTCGGGTCGCCTGATGCGACACCGAGTGTGAACGGATCGACCGCCAGATCCACCGGCGTTGGGGTCGCTGTTGGGTCAGGCGCCGGGGTCGCTGTCGGCGTCGGCGTCGGCGGGGCAGGGGTCGGGGCGGCGGTTGGATCGGGTGTCGCCGTCGGTGACACGGTCGGCGCGGGAGCCGCGACCTCGTTGGATCCGCAGGCCGCCAGTGCTGCAGCGATCGTCGACGGCAGGAACGCGCGGCGAGACAGCGGCGGAGGAGTCGAGGCCATTCCTTCATGGTCCCACGAAGGTGGGTTGGTGTCGGCGCGAAGACGTATGGCGGGACCATGCGTGGCAATCTCACGAGATGGAATCGGTGGACGTTGGAGTCCTCGAAGTCGCCGCTGCGGCATCGCTCATTGGTGTGGCCGTTTTCTTGTCGCTTTGGCGCGGGCTCGAGGTCCACCGCGACTTGGTCGTTGCTTCGGTTCGCTCCCTCGCCCAACTCCTGATTGTTGGTGCGCTCTTCACGTTCATCTTCGATACCGGCGGCGCTGTCGCCCTGGCGTGGATGTGGGTCGCGCTGATGGTCGCGGTCACGGTCTTCGTGGTCGGCCGGCGTGCGCCGGCCATACCGGGCCTGCGTCTGGCCGCGTTGGAAGCAGTGGTCATCGCCAGTGGAGTTTCACTGGGCCTGGTGTTCGGTCTGGGGGTGTTCGATCACGATCCGGTGACCGTCGTGGTGATTGCCGGCATTACGCTCGGCAATGTGTTGCCGTCGGCCGTACTGGCGGCGAAGCAGGTCGAGATGGCGTTTGTCGATGACATCGGCCAGGTTGAGGCACTTCTCGCCCTTGGTTTCGACGAGCGAGGGGCGACGCGCTTTGTCGGCCCTCGGGCAGCTCGGACTGCGCTGATTGGTCAGATCGAGCGAACCAAGGTTGTCGGGTTGATTGCGCTGCCCGGTGCCATGACCGGGTTGTTGTTGGCCGGGGTTGACCCGGTGGACGCCGTCTTGGTCCAGATCATTGTGATGTACCTGATTTTGGGGGCGACCGCGCTGGTGGTGACGAGCATTGTGTGGGCAGCGTCGCGTGCTGCCTATACCGACGATCTGCGCCTCGCCGACTGGACTCGCCGCACTTAGTGGTTTGTTGCAACCAGGTGCAGTGTCTCTGACAGGAGGGAGCAGCCTCGTTAACGGTCCGCGGTTACGGGCTGACAAGCAGCATTCAGCATGTCTTCAGGTGCGGTTGTTGATGGTGGTGCGTGTTTCACGGTCCGTTTGTTGCCACGCTGAGCGTTCGCCTTTCAAGTTTCCCCACAGAGCGTGTAGAACTATCCGCGGTGGAAGTAGTGAAACGGGGAAGGGGATATACCCGTGGGCAACAGTGCAGTCGGGCAGACCGATGGACGAACGGCGCGGCGCGACCGAAACCGAGACGCAGTGCTCGACTCGATGATTTCTTTGATCGAGGGCGGGAACTCGTTTCCGACGGTTGCGGATATTTCGGCTGAGTCCGACGTGTCGCATCGGTCGGTGTATCGCTACTTCGATGACCTGAATGAGTTGTTCAGCAAGGCAGTGGTGCGGGCATATGTCCGGTACTCGAAGTTCTCCATCATTCATGGGTTCGGCAAGGGTTCATTCGAGAATCGGGTTGAGGCGATCGTCGAGCAGCGGCTTGGGTTGTTCGAGTCGTTGGCCCCACTCGCTCGAGCGGCACGCCGACGAGCGCACGCAGCCGACACGATGGAGGCAGCGCTCGCGCACTACATGGCACCCATGCGAGATCAGGTCCAGGGGCACTTCGCCGAAGAACTTGCCGGCCTCTCGCCTGGCGAACGTGACGGTCGGGTAACCACGCTCGAGCTGGTCTTGTCCTTCGATGGCCACGAGTTCTTGTCGCGAAAGGGGTGGTCTGGCGACCAAATCCGCCAGGTCTACCGCGACAGCCTCCGCGCCCTGTTGCGCCCCTGAGCGATTCGGGACGGTGGCTGCATCCTGGGCCGGCCAGTTTCGAAACTGGGGCGCGTTTGCCGGGATATGATCGGATGTCCGTACTCCCGACCGAATGGGCTGATTGTGCCGGCCGCATCACTCGACCGATCCAGCCCGATGCCATTGTGGGCCCAGCTGGAGGCCGACCTCCAGGCTCGGCTGCAGGCGGGAGAGTTCGATGTGCGGTTCCCGACCGACGGGGCGTTGGTCGATGAGTACGGGGTCAGCCGCCACACTGTCCGCGAGGCGATCCGGCACTTGAACCGATCTGGCTTGCTCAAGCGAGAACGCGGGCGAGGCACGGTCGTGAACCGGTCCGAGTTCGAACAGTCGCTCGGGACCCTGTACAGCTTGTTCAATTCCGTCGAGGGTTCGGGGGTCGAGCAACGCAGCGATGTGTTGTCGCTGTGTCTCACCAATGACGTTGACGCGGCCACCCAACTCGGCGTTGATCCGGACACCCAGCTGGTGTTTCTCGAGCGGGTTCGCCATGCCGGTGACGAGCCGCTGGCGGTCGATCGCGCTTGGGTCCCCGCCGACCTCGGTCGACCGTTGCTCGACTGCGACTTCACCCACACTTCGCTCTATGACGAGCTCGAGGGTTCATGTGGCGTTCGGCCCGACCAGGGGTGGGAGCGTCTGACGCCGGTCATTCCGCCGCCCGAAGATCGTGAGCGCCTTGGGTTGAGGCGAGGGCAGGCGGCGTTTCATCTCGAGCGGCTCGGCGTTCGCGATGACCGTGCGATCGAGTGGAGGACGACCACGATCCGAGGCGATCGCTATCGATTCGTCGCCGAGTGGTCAGCGTCGGGGCGCAGCGCGCTGACGCCGCAGCGGGCGACCTGACCGGCAGCAGTTTGGGTGCTGCACACACAAGCGTCTCGTGCCGTGGTTGGCTTGGCGTTCATGGTTCATAGCGGAGATCGGGTGGCTACCATTGCCCTGTCGCCTAAATGACCGTACATTTGGACATCTAGAGACATTCGGGGGATCGCCGTGATCTTGGAACAGCATTACTTGGGGTGCCTGTCACAGGCTTCCTACCTCATCGGCGACGAGACCACTGGTCGAGCCGTTGTGGTCGACCCGAGGCGAGACGTTGCCGAGTACATCGATTCGGCTACAGCGCATGGGCTGACCATCGAGAAAGTGATCGAGACCCACTTCCACGCTGACTTCTTGTCCGGTCACCTCGAGCTGGCAGACGCGACGGGCGCAACAATCGCTTACGGGTCCGCCGCGGAGACAGAATTTCCATCGGACAAGTTGGCGCATGGCGAACGGATCGAGCTTGGCGATGTCGTGCTCGAAATTCGCCAGACCCCTGGTCATACACCCGAGTCGATCAGCATCGTTGTGTACGAAAACGCCGATGACGCCGAACCCCATGCAGTGCTTACCGGCGACGCGCTTTTCATCGGCGATGTGGGTCGCCCCGACCTCATGAGTTCTGTCGGGATGACCGCCGAGGATCTGGCCGGCCAACTCTATGACTCGCTGCACGAACAGCTGATGTCGTTGCCCGACGCCACGCTGCTCTATCCCGGCCACGGTGCCGGCTCGTCGTGTGGCAAGAACCTTTCGAGTGACACGTTCTCGACTATTGGTGAGCAACGCAGCACGAACTACGCGGTTGCCCCGATGTCGAAGGACGACTTCATTGCCGTGGTAACCGATGGACAGACGGCGCCGCCCGCGTACTTCTCATTCGACGCGGCCAAGAACCGCGAGAACCGCGACATCTTGGACGAGACAGCGGCTCCCGTGGCCATGAACGTGGCTGGCGTCATCGCACAGCAAGTGCGGGGGGCGATTGTTCTGGACACTCGCGATCCAAACGAGTTCGCTGTCGGCCACTTGGTTGGGTCCGTCAACATTGGACTCGGCGGTCGGTATGCCGAATTCGCAGGCGGCGTCATTCAACCCGGGGCCCCCATCGTGTTGGTCGCTGAACCTGGAGTCGAGCTCGAGGCCAAGAACCGCCTAGCTCGAATCGGATTCGACGAGGTCGTTGGATTTCTGGCCGATCCGCCACGAGCGTTTGCCGAGCACCCCGACGCGGTTACTCAGAGCTCGCGAGTCGACGCTGTCGAGCTCTCCCGGGCGCGCGCTGAGATAGAGGGTCTGCAGGTCGTTGATGTTCGTCAGCCCGGCGAGACCGAAGGTGGGATTATTGATGGTGCCATCACGATCCCGTTGACCCGTCTCAACCAGGAGCTCTCGCGCCTCGACGCGGCCCGCCCCACGGTGGTCTATTGCGCCGGGGGGTTCCGTTCGTCTATTGCTGCATCGAAGATGCGTTCGGCGGGCTTTGCCGATGTGTCGGACCTGCTGGGCGGGTTCGTTGCGTGGGAGAGCCTCGTCGACGCCTGAGCTTGCGCTGGTCAGCGCAGGTCTTCGAGCAGTGCGCGGGCGAGCGGCGGAAGAACTCCACGTTTCGGCCAGACCGCGCGCAGGTCGCGTTGGATGTCGAGTCCCGGCACGTGAATCTCCACGAGCGCTCCCGACGCGATGTCGGCTGACACAGCCAGGCGACTGACAACGGTGGGTGCGTTGCCTTGAATGACCGCAGCGCGCACTGCTGACGTCGAGCCGAGCTCCAAGACGGCAGTTGGCTCGCCGAGATCCAGCGTGGCCAACGCCTCGACCAGTGCCTGGCGCGTGCCAGAGCCCGCTTCGCGCGTTACGAGGGGGGTTGCGGCCAGTGCCTCCACTGGCACCGAGCCCCGCGCAGCCCACGGATGGCCAGGACCGACCACCGTCACCAGCTGGTCGTGGGCCACGCTCTGTTGGTGCAGGCCGCCGATGGCCAGTGGGGTCTCGATGAACCCGAGGTCGGCTTGGGAGCGGCGAAGGCGATCGAGCACGGTCGTCGAGTTCGCGACCTCAAGTGCGATCGAGTCACTGGGGTGCCGGCGAGAGAAGCGGTCGAGCCATTGCGGCAGCAGGTATTCGGCAATCGTGAAGCTGGCCACAATCCGTAGTCGCCCGGATTGTTCTGCTTGAAAGGCTGAGAGACCAGCGTCGAGCTCGTGGGCCGCGCGCAGAATGCCCTCTGCCCAGCCCGCGACGACAATGCCGGCCTCGGTCGGGACCGATCCCGACGGACTGCGGTCGAGTAGCCGGATCGAGAGCTGACGTTCGAGATGTTTGATCCTGCTACTGGCCGACGGTTGGGCGATGCCGTGGGCCTCAGCGGCCCGCGACACGCTGCCGAGCTCGATGACGGACACGAGGAGGTCGAGCGACGCCAAGTCGGGAAACGACGCTGGAAGGGGCATAGGTCCAATCTATGACGATATAGAGAGTCAACCCCTATCGCTCCGGAGTGTCATCGGTCATACTTCGTACGTGACACGTTTGGGTTTTCTTCTCGACAGCGATAGCTGCATTGGCTGCCATGCATGCACGGTCGCTTGCAAGAGCGAGCACGACGTGCCGCTCGGGGTCAACCGGACATGGGTGAAGTACATCGAGACGGGAACGTTCCCCGATGTCAGCCGCAAGTTCAACGTCATGCGCTGCAACCAGTGCGACGACGCGCCGTGTATGACCATCTGTCCGACCTCTGCGCTGTTTCGCTCCGATAACGGCGTCGTCGATTTCCAAGACGACAATTGCATTGGCTGCAAGGCGTGCATGAATGCATGCCCCTACGACGCGCTGTACATCAACCCCGAAACCAACACGGCGCACAAGTGCAACATGTGCAACCACCGACTCGAAGTCGGACTCGAACCTTCGTGCCAGGTCGTCTGCCCCACCGAGGCCATCAAGATCGGCGACCTGGACGACCCCACCAGCGAGATCAGCCGGATCATCGCTCGCGAGGACGTGGCCGTCCGGTCCCCTGAACAGAACACGAAGCCGAAGGTCTACTACCGAGGCGCCGACCAGGCCTCGCTCGATCCCACGCGGACTGCGATCGCGAACGACGGCATGATCTGGGCCGATACGTTGCGCGACCCCGGTGGCAAATCGCACCCCAGCGTCTCCGTTTCGATCGGGATGAAACCTTCTGATCTCGACGGGGTTGTCGCGCGCACTGCCTACACGACTGCGCATGAGATGACCTGGAAAGAAAAGGTCTCGGGTTACTTCGTGACCAAAGCCATTGCCGGCGGGATGATGTTGCTGGCCGCGCTGCAAATCCTGCTTGGCAACAGCGATGTGCGGGGCGCCGTGGGCGTTGCTCCGCCCATGATCGCCGGCGTGTTCTTGGCCATTACCGGCGTTCTGCTCGTCGCCGACCTCAAGCAGCCAGGACGCTTCTACTTCTTGCTCACCAAGGGCAACTGGACATCGTGGTTGGTGAAGGGCGCGTACATCTTGATGGCGTTCGCTGCGGTCTGCGGGCTGTGGTGGGTCGGGGGCCTCGCTGACAGCCCGAACGTGTTGAAGGTGCTGGCGATTCCAGCGGCGCTGCTTGGGCTTGGGACCGCGGGCTACACGGCCTTCCTGTTTGCGCAGTGTGAGGGTCGCGACCTCTGGCAAACTCCGCTACTCCTGCCGACCTTGTTGGGTCGCTCGGTCATTGCCGGTGGTGCCGGCTACGCGGTCCTGGATTTGTTCATGTACGTGCCCGATGCTGCGGCGATGCGATGGACTTTCCTTGGTGGTATCGGTGCGGTCGCGGCACTGACGTGGCTCGAGGTCGCCTCCCACGGCAGCCGACATGTTGAGCTCGCCGTTCATGAGATGGTGAAAGGCAAGTACGCCGCATGGTTCTGGACCGGCATTGGCGTTGGGCTTGTCACGCCGGCGGCACTGTTGATCATCGACCGTGCTGCGGATGTATCGAACCCGACACTCGCAGCGATTGCCGGGATCCAGGCGGTGGTCGGCATGTTCTTCGCTGAGAGTGCATTCGTGCGCGCCGGCCAATCGGTGCCCCTGTCATGACGTTGTCGCTTTGGCCCGGCCGCTCTCCCAGTTCGCGCGTCGCCTTGGACGTCTCGGACGCATGTACCTGCATCGAACTCCCGGTGCGTGCACAACAGCCTCGACTGGAACACCGTGACTGACGAACTCAGCAGTTATCCGCCGTTCGAGCGGTGGCACGACTGGACCGAACTCGATGCCAAGGCTTGGCCCGACAAGGTTGAGAAGAACTACACGCTGGTGCCAACCTCGTGCTTCAACTGCGAGGCTGGTTGTGGGCTGATCGCCTACTTCAATCAAGAGACCGGCGAGATCGACAAGGTTGAGGGCAATCCCGAGCATCCCGCCAGCCGCGGCCGCAATTGCGCCAAGGGTCCGGCCACGCTCAACCAGGTCTATGACCCCGAGCGGGTCATGTATCCCATGAAACGGGTCGGTGAGCGGGGGAGTGGCGCGTGGGAACGCATCACGTGGGACCAGGCGCTGGCCGAGATCGGCGGCCGTCTGCGGAAGGCCTTCGAAGAAGAGCGTCACAACGAGGTCATGTACCACGTCGGCCGTCCGGGCGAAGAGGGCTACACCGACCGGGTGCTCAAGGCCTGGGGTGTCGACGGCCACAACAGCCACACCAACATCTGTTCGTCCAACGCCCGTATCGGCTATCAGAGCTGGATGGGTCACGATCGCCCATCGGCCGACTACGCAAACGCAGAGGTCATCTTTTTGATCTCGGCGCACCTCGAGTCGGGCCATTACTTCAACCCCCATGCCCAGCGCATTATCGAGGCCCAGCAAAACGGTGCCACGGTCATCGTGTGCGACCCGCGGCTCTCGAACACCGGCTCAAAGGCAGACCATTGGCTGCCGACCTGGCCGGGCACCGAGCCGTTCATGTTGCTGGCGATCATCCACGAGTTACTGGAGAACGGCACCTGGGAACGCGACTTCGTGCGACGCTGGGTGAACTGGGAGACCTTCCTCGCCGAAGAGTTCCCCGATCTCCGTCAGGAGTTTGCGTCGGTCGAGACGGCGCTCAAGTCGCACTACGCCGAGTACACCCCAGAGCGCGCCGAGCACATCTGTGGCATCGATGCCGACAAGATCCGCGAGATCGCCGCCATCATTGGACGACACCCCACGAAGTTCGCGTCACACAACTGGCGTGCGGCTGGTGCGGGCAATATGGGTGGTTGGCAGGTGGCCCGCTGTCTGTTTTTCATTGCGGTGATGACCGGTTCAGTTGCGACTGTCGGCGGCACGAGCGGCAATGGCTGGAACAAGTTCAAGCCGGCGGCGCCATTGGGCGCACCGCCCATCGAGCGATGGAACGACCTCGAGTGGCCAAAGGAATACCCGCTCGCGTATCACGAGATGTCGATCCTGCTCCCGCACTTCCTCAAGGAGGGCCGCGGCAAACTCGACACCTACTTCAGCCGTGTCTACAACCCGATCTGGACGAACCCAGATGGGTTTACGTGGATGGAAGCCCTCTGCGACGAGGACATGGTCGGGTGTCACGTCGCGCTGACGCCCACGTGGTCGGAGACCTCTTGGTTCGCCGACTACGTCCTGCCAATGGGCGTTGGTGCAGAGCGCCACGATGTTGTCAGCTACGAGACCCACAGCGGTCGGTGGATCGCGTTCCGTCAGTCGGTGTTCCGTCGGTTCGCTGAGATCCAAGCCGAACAGAACGGTACTGAAGGGCTGACTGCCGAGTCTCGCACCCATGAGTTCAACCCGGGTGAGGTTTGGGAAGAGAACGAATTCTGGATCGACCTGTCGTGGCACATCGACCCGGACGGTTCGATGGGTATTCGGCAGTGGTTCGAGTCAGAAGACAAGCCCGGCACGCCAGTAGGCATCGACGAGTACTACGGCAAGATGTTCGCAGAGTCCGTCCCCGGCTTGGCCGAGGCAGCCGAAGAGGCAGGCCAGACGGCGCTTGAGTACATGCGAGACCGTGGCGCGTTTGCTATCGAGGGTGACCAGTACACGCCTTATGAACGAAGCGTTGACGCGCCCGACGTCGAAGGTTGCAAGAAAGATGCTTCCGGCGTGTACCGCAAGCCCGGGACCGCGGGCACATGGGATGGGACCCCGGAGGGCTTGGCTGATATCAAGCTCGATCCGCTCGGTGATGGGTCGCCGGCGGTGGAGGTCGACGGTGAGCTGAAGGAAGGGTTCACTACGCCGTCAAAGAAGCTCGAGCTATTCAGCACCACCATCAAGGATTGGGGTTGGCCTGAGTACGCCACCCCCAAGTGGATTCCTTCCCACGTCCATTGGGAAGACTTGGACATGGAGCCCGATGCGGACGGGTTGGGCGGGAACGAACGGATCTTGTTGCCAACGTTTCGTATTCCGACCCTGATCCACACGCGGTCGGCCAACTCGAAATGGCTGAGCGAGATCTCCCATCGCCATCCGCTGTGGATTCATCCAGAAGACGCCGAGAAGCTTGACATCGACGAGAACGGGTTAGTGCGCATCACGACCCGTATCGGCCATTTTGTGATTCAGGCGTGGCGCACCGAGGGCATTCGCCCGGGCGTTGTCGCTGCATCGCATCACATGGGCCGTTGGCGCGTCGAAGAGGACAAGGCCCGCAACTGGGGTTCGGGCAAGGCCAAGATCGACTCGAACGGATCGAAGTGGACACTCAAGCGGTCCGATGGCATCCGTAAGTGGAAGTCGAGCGACGCCGACACCCAGCGGATCTGGTGGAACGACACCGGTGTTCATCAGAATCTGACGTTCGCCGTTCAGCCCGATCCGATCTCGGGCATGCAGTGCTGGCACCAGCGCGTTCGCGTGACCCCGGCCGAGCCCGGCGACCAGTACGGTGACGTCGTCGTCGACACGGACAAGTCCCGCGAGGCGTACTTGGAGTGGTTGTCCAAGACCCGCCCAGCGCCCGGCCCCGGCGGCCTACGCCGTCCCCTGTGGTACGCCCGCCCCCTCAAGCCAACGGCCCCGACCTACCTGTCACCCGACGCCAAGTGACAACCCCCGAGTCACAACCCCCGAGTCCCCCTGATGTATCCACGTTCCATCATTTCTGACGGCTCCGCGCGCCGCGCGGAGCCGTCAGAAATTGGGTGAGCGGCAGGTGTCGATGTCAACGAGAACGACACCTGCGGATTGGCCTCCAG
>CAWKYX010000043.1:0-18308 GCA_963854265.1 Acidimicrobiia bacterium | reverse complement strand
CGGAAGCCAGGCTGGTTTCCTCACCGACACCAATCACCGCAACGCCAAGATCCTTGAGGTTCGCCCGGACAGAATTCGCGAAGCCGTGGACGCCGGGCGCGTGGCGGTAGTTGCCGGGGCGCAAGGTGTGTCCACCGACAAGAACGTGACATTTTTGGGTCGCGGCGGATCGGACACAACAGCGGTTGCCTTGGCCCATGGGCTCGGCGCTGATGCGTGCGAGCTCTACACCGACGTCTCGGGCGTGTTCACCACCGACCCTCGCGTGTGTTCGACTGCGCGCAAGATCCCACGCATCAGCTTCGACGAGCTGCTCGAGATGACTGCCGTGGGCTGCCCCAAGCCCGTCATGCGATCCGTCGAGGTCGCACGCGCCTATCAAGTTCCGTTGCATGTCCGATCTGCGTTTACCTGGGAACCGGGGACGTGGGTCGTCAAAGAGGAGTCAGACATGGAGAAGGCCATCATCAGCGCCGTGGTGCCCGACACCTCTCAGGCAAAGGTCACCATCACCGGTGTGCCCGATGAGCCAGGTGTCGCTGCTCGGCTCTTCCGTGCGCTCGCGGATGCAGCTGTGAACGTCGACATGATCGTGCAGAACGTCTCGCTCGAGGGCAATAGGACCGATATCTCGTTCACCGTGCCGCGAGAACACCTAGCCGCGGGCAACGATGTAACGCAACGGCTTGCAACCGAGCTCGGTGCCGGCGTCGTCAGCACCGATGACACCGTCGGTCGAGTCTCGGTGGTGGGCGCCGGTATGGCCAGCAACCCAGGCGTCGCTGCAACCATGTTCGAGACATTGTCAAGCAATGGGGTCAACATCGACATGATTTCGACCTCAGCGATCCGCATCAGCTGCGTCGTGCGCGAAGACCAGGTCGACAAGGCCACGGTTGCACTGCACGACGCGTTCCAGCTCGAGGCCTGAGCCTCGTCGCTTGTGCTCCGTCGAAGTGACGCCTCTCTCCAACTGACCTGGACTCCCGAGGGTGCCGCCTTTTGGGGCTGGGCCAGCGGGCGCAGCGTGCCCGGCGATCAGCTCCGACGCGTGGCTGGCGAAGTTCTGGGTTCTTGGTGGGCGGGCCGCGAGGCCACACTCGAGCCCATCGTGGTCACGATCCCCGACCATGACATCTTGCATGCGTCAGCACTCGTTGCACCACCGCGAGTTGTTGTCGACCTCATGGCGGACCGTTATCCGAGCAGCTCCTGGAGCGCATCAATGCGGTGGCTCCATGCCTCGGCTTCGCTGGCGATCGACGCTGCTGTCGCCGGACTTGTGCTGCCGACGCTTGAGACCACAGGTTTGCGGTGGCGAGCCGGTTGGGAACTGATCGACCACGGTGACATCGAGGACCGCATCGAGCGGCTGGCCGAGACCATGCCCCCGGTCGTGATTGCCTCCAGCCCCAGCGATGCCCGAGAGGTTATCGATCGTCTCGCCGACGCGGCCTGTCGCCGGGGCTTGGCTCAGTCTGGCTGGAAGCCACCGCTGCCGCGGTCCCGCACAGCACACATCGTGGCGACCCGCCGTGTGACCACGGCCCTCGCTGACGGAGGCGGCATCGTCGTCGGCGACAATGAGCGACACGAGGCAACGTTCGCGGAACTGAGCGCGGGGATGAGCGAGATCCGCAGCATCGCTGAAGGCTCGACGCCCCTCACCTCTCGGGGTCGACTCGAGCCCGGCGACGAGGACCAGCCGTGGGAGCTCCGCTTCGAGGTCGTATCGCTGGACGACCCCACCAAAGCAGTCGGTTGGCAGGAAGTGTTCGACGCGACCCCGAGCGCTCGAGACCTCATAGACGGCAGGTCGTTGGCCCCGGTACGCCGTTATGTCCGCGACCTTACGCTTCGGCTCGCGGCGTTGGTGCCGGGTCTTGACCAGCTCGATGATCAGCCTGGTCACGGATCGATCGACCTCGAGCTTGATGACGTCGCTCTGCTGCTCATGGACGGTCTCGAGCTCTGCGATCGTTCCGGCGCCCCGATTCTGGTTCCGAAGGGCCTTGTCCGGCGACGACTTCGGCTCACCGCCTCGGCCACCCCGGCTGAGACCGGTGGGGTCTCGGCCCACCTTGGCGAGAGCCTGGTGGACGTCGATTGGGGCTTGGCGCTTGGTGATGAGGCCCTCACCGAGCGCGAGCTGCGCGACCTGGCTGAGGCGCAGTCGGGACTCGTTCAGCTGCGCGGCGAATGGGTGCGAGTCGATACCGCCGAGACCCGCAGTGCCCTGCAGGAACTTGCCGATCGACGTGAAGACCAAGGGTCGCTTACGCCGGCCGAGTTGTTGCGGACTGCTGCAGAGGCCTTGGCCAAGGGCGAAGTCGACCTGGCAGCCGCGCCCTCAGGCGACAATGCCTCTGCGGGCGGGTGGCTTCGCGATCTGCTTTCGGGGCTTCCCGACGACGAACTCCGCGAGGTGGTCGAACCCGACCTGTTCATGGGCGAGTTGCGGCCTTACCAGCGTCGAGCCGTGGGCTGGATGCAGTTCTTGGCGCGCCTCGGGCTTGGCGGATGTCTGGCCGACGATATGGGTCTCGGCAAGACGCCGACCACGTTGGCGCACATTCTCGGCCGCGCGGGATCGAAACCAGCACTCGTTCTTTGTCCGTTGTCGGTCGTGCACAACTGGGAATCCGAGACGGCACGGTTCACCCCGACCCTGCGCGTCTTTGTCGCACACGGCCCGTCTCGGCCCACCGGCGATCAACTCCTCGCTGTGGTCGCGCAGGCGGACATCGTCATTACTACGTACGGAACTGCCACACGTGACGTCGAGACGTTGGCGCGCATTGAGTGGGGGCTCGTGGTCTGCGACGAAGCGCAAGCCATCAAAAATCACCACACAAATGCCGCACGCGCTGTCAGGCAGTTGGACTCCCGCCAAACGCTCGCGCTGACGGGCACGCCCGTCGAGAACCGACTCTCCGAGCTGTGGGCCATCCTGGACGCGGTCAACCCCGGCATGGTCGGCGGTATCACATGGTTCCGCGAGCGATTCGCCACGCCGATCGAACAACACAACGACGAAGAGGCGCTCGACGGCATGCGCCGTCTCACCGGCCCGTTCGTGTTGCGACGGACCAAGGCCGACAAGTCGTTGGTACCCGATCTCCCGGACAAGGTCGAGCAAGTTGCGTGGGCAACGCTCACCCAGGAGCAGGCCGGTCTCTATCGCGCCGTGCTGGACGACTTCCTCGCCGAGGCAGAACAAGAAGACGGAATGAAGCGACGGGGCTTGGTTCTCGCCACTCTCACCAGGCTCAAGCAGATCTGCAACCACCCGGCCCAGTTCCTGGCTGATGGGTCGACCGTTGCTGGTCGATCGGGGAAACTGGAACGATTCGATGGTCTCGTCGACGAATTACTCGACGCTGGCGAGCGTGCGCTCGTATTTACCCAGTACCGGGCAATGGGCGAGCTCTTGGCCGATCACCTTGGCGACCGGCTTGACCGGCGTCCTGATTTCCTGCATGGCGGCGTGTCCCGCGGTCGCCGTCAATCGATGATCGACGATTTCCAATCCGGCGACGGGCCACCGCTGTTCTTGATATCGCTGAAGGCCGGCGGCACAGGCTTGAATCTGACTGCGGCGAGTCGTGTCATCCACTATGACCGCTGGTGGAACCCGGCCGTCGAGGATCAGGCGACAGACCGGGCTTGGCGCATCGGGCAAACACAAACGGTCTTCGTCCACAAGCTGGTCTGCCAAGGCACCCTCGAAGAACGGATAGACGGGCTGCTGGCGCAGAAGAAGGATCTGGCCGATCGTGCGGTCGGCGCCGGCGAAGGTTGGCTCACCGAAATGACCACCGACCAGCTGCGTGCGGTGCTCTCCCTGGACCCCGTTGCGGCGGAGGACTGATGGCGCGACTCATCAACGCCGAGGCTCAAGAAATCGCCGAGCTCGCTCCGATGCTCGCCGACGGTGGGCGCCTTTCGCGTGGTCGCCAATATCACCGAAAGGGCAGTGTGGCCGATGTTGACGTCGGGCCTGGATTGGTGAGTGCATCGGTGCAGGGCTCTGAGGCCGATCCCTACACGGTTCTGATTGCCTGTCGTGAGGCCAGCGAAAACGAAAGGGCGGCGCTCGATATCGACGTGACCGCTGTTGTACCCCGCCCGCTTGACATCGCATTCACCTGCCATTGCGCTGACTGGGGAGACCCCTGCAAGCACGGCGTGGCAGCGCTGTTGGAGTTCGCCCGAGAGGTCGACGACAACCCGAACCTACTGTTGGTGTGGCGGGGCATTGAAGGGGTCGTTCCGCCACCGCCGATCGGTACCGAATCGCTGGTGGAGCCAATGCCAGCGGTCGACCGACCCGTACCGGCCGCTCATGGGGGGCAGCTCCCGGGGTCGTCGGTACCGCCGATTGCCGTCAGGTCCACCTGGGGTGCACGCGGAGAAAAGGGCGAGCGCGGGGTCGACGAGGTCCCCGAGACCGACGAGACCGACGAGACCGATGCCCATGTTGACGATGGGGTCGAAGGCAGCGCCCTCGATGTTTTCTTCAACGGCGCCATGCCCGACGATGTCAGGCAGTTGCTCGGTCCCCTCGAACAGATGCAGCTCGACGCGTACGCCAAGGTGCATCTGATGGTCGAGAACGTCGACGCGGCACCCGTCTTGGCCTCGGCTATCGACGCGGTGGCTGATCACTGGCTGAGTCGCTGACTCGGCTGGCCGCTGTGCCCAAACCGGCAAAATCGCTTCGGGTTGGAAAGTCCTCGCCGGTACGCTGGCGCCCATGCATGTAGGAATCGTCGGCGCCACCGGTCAAGTGGGTGGCGTCATGCGCAAGATCTTGGTCGAGCGGAACTTTCCGATCGACTCGATCCGTCTGTTTGCTTCACCGCGTAGCGCTGGTCTGAGGATCGACTTCGCCGGAAAAGCCGTCACGGTCGAGGACGCCACCACCGCCGACTGGAGTGGGCTTGACATAGCGTTGTTCTCCGCCGGTGGCACAACCTCCAAGGTGCTTGCCCCGGTGGTAGCAGCCGCAGGTGTGACGGTCATCGACAACTCGTCCGCGTGGCGTATGGACCCTGAGGTCCCGCTCGTTGTGCCCGAAGTTAATGGTCATGCGCTGGCCGACATTCCCAAGGGAATCGTCGCCAACCCGAATTGCACGACGATGGTGGCCATGCCGGTTCTCAAACCTCTCGACTTCGAGGCTGGTCTCGAACGGATGGTGGTCAGTACGTATCAGGCGACCTCGGGGGCCGGGTTGGCTGGTGTTGCTGAACTCGACGAACAGATCCAGAAGGTCGGTTCGCGCGCTGCCGAGCTCACCCACCATGGCCGGGCCGTGGAGGTACCGGCCGGTGACAACTTCGGCGAGCCCATAGCGTTCAACGTCGTGCCCGTGTGCGGCAGCCTCGTCGACGATGGGCTCCTCGAAACGAACGAGGAACAAAAGCTGCGGTTCGAGAGTCAGAAGATCCTTGAACTGCCCGACCTCGTGGTCTCAGGTACATGTGTCCGGGTGCCCGTCTTTACCGGCCATTCATTGGCCATCACCGCGGGTTTCCGCGACCCGATCAGTCCAGAACGCGCGACCGAGCTCCTGGCCGGTGCCAAGGGTGTTGTGCTCGACGACATCCCAACCCCCCTCAAGGCCGCAGGTGCCGACTCCACATTTGTTGGTCGGATCCGACGCGACCCGATCTTCGAGAACGGGTTGTCGCTGTTTCTCTCAGGGGACAACCTCCGCAAGGGTGCCGCGCTCAACGCGGTGCAGATCGCGGAAGTCTTGGCTGCGCAGCAGGCCTGAGATTCGCCAGGGGGGCCTGTCCGAGGTCGCCTGGGCACACTGAGGCGGTACCGTCTTCGGCCATGCGCCGCATCACGATTCTCCTCCTGTTGGCTCTCATCCTCGCGGCCTGTGGGGGAAGTAATGCTGACGACACCGCCCCGGCACCAGATACCGAGGACGTCCCCGCGGCGACCGAGCCGGTCGATGGTGGAGGCACCCAGGGCGATAGCGGTGCGTTGGGTGACGACCCCGACCCGGCCCTTCCGCCCGGCGACAGTGGCCCCGACGTCGGCGAGCATTGGCACGCGGCCTATGGCATCTTCATCTGTGACAGCTTTGCCGACCCGATCGCAGACGAATCGGACCCCGAGGGCCTGCACACTCACGCCGATGGCGTGATTCACATCCATCCTTTCTTCCCCAGCGCAGCCAACGAGAACGCCACGATGGGAAAGTTCTTTGAGGCTGTGGGGATCACGCTGAGCGACGAAGGCTTCTTCAGCGATGCCGGTTCGCTCGAGGAAGGGCGCGAGTGCGCCGATGGCCCTGCCGAGTTCAAGGTCGCTCGTTGGAGTCTGTCGGGCCTCCAAGGGGACCCTGACATCGTGGACACGGGTATCGCCGACATCAGGTTTGTCGAAGACCTGGAGGTGTTCACGCTCGCATTGGTGAGCGCTGGGACCGAGCTCACACCCCCACCTTGGGTCGGGAACCTGGCGAGGATCTCCGACGTAGATCCCTCAGAGCTCCCGGAGCTCCCGCCCGGGTTCGCTGTCGCGTCCGTCGAGCCGCCGGCCGAAGGCGAGGCAATCTCGGGCGAGACGCCATGCCCGGCTGTTGATGGCTCGTCGCCTCGGGTCACCACCTTCGCCAGCGCCCCCCCGACGTGTACCGATCCAACGGCGACGTACACAGCCACGTTCGTGACGAACTACGGCGACGTCGTGGTCGAGTTGGACACTGGCGCTACACCTGACACGGTCAACAACTTCGTGGTGCTGGCTCGCTACCACTACTACGACGACACGGCCCTGTTCCGCACGGCTCCGTCCATCGCCATCATTCAAGGCGGGGGCCCCCATACGAACAGTCCGGCCGACAGCGGCCCCGGCTATACCATCGACGACGAGGCCGACGGATTCACCTACTCCCCGGGTGACCTGGCAATGGCTCGCACCGCCCAACCCGACAGCTCGAGCGCTCAGTTCTTCTTCTCTGCTGGCGCGGCGACGGAAAATCTCAATGGCGAACCCGGAAACCCCGATGGGTCGGGGCGCGGTACCTACGTGGTCTTTGGGCGCACTGTCGAAGGCCTCGACGTGCTCGAGGAGATCCTCAGCTTCCACGTCGAAGACGCCCGCCTCGCCGGCGGTGGCCCCGGCTTAGAAGTCGTTGTTACCGAGATCCTCATCACCGAAGATTGATCGAGACCCGCGATAGCAGGCGGTCGTCGGAGGCTGACGCCACCAACTCGGCCCGGCAAGACCGACGTCACGCCGCCGGCCGGGAAGGCTGGCGTGACAAGGTGGCGTTGCAGCCGAGAAACGTAGCGCTTTCCGTGGCCATCGCGCGGTGGTGCCTGGCACGCCCGCGCGATGACTCAAGGGGCCGAGTCTGGGCAAGTAGTTGCTGGGGGGGTCAGGGTGGATTGTCGACGTAGCGCTGGGCGGCCTCGGTGAGATCGATGTCCATCTGGTTGGCGAGCGACGCCAACCACGCCAAGACATCACCGAATTCGTGGAGCTGCTGACTCTTTGTGCCCTTTCGCACCGCCTGGGCCAGCTCGCCGACCTCTTCGGCCAGCCAAGCGACGGTTGAGGGCACCCCGCGGGCCCGATCGGCCGGGCCGTAGAGATCTTCCATGAGTTCCTGAAACGCCGAGATCTGCACCGGGCCACGTTACTGCGGTGAGGTCAGGCCCCAGTCGAGAACTCGGGTGAGGGCTTGTGCAGCCGGCCGCACGGCCATCCGTTCGGTGACGGGTAGCCGAGGAATCCAAAGCTTGCGGCGGGCCCACCGTGGCAAGCTGCTCACCGCGCCGCCAAACAGCACGGCGTACGGCGCTCGGAGCGGAACGGCTAGAGGCGCGAAGGCGATGAACCACAGTGCCTCTCGACTCTGGCTGGTGAGCCTCAGTTCGGGCTCGTAGGAGCGCAGTGCTGCGTCGAGTTCGGTTGTCGAGCGAGGGGCATCGATCACGCCGAGTTTCTTCCCAACGACTGCCATCTCGGCGACATATCGATCGGCGGTCTCGTCGCTGATGGTGCCCCTACCAAAGCGGCGTTTGGCATCGAGGAAGCTGTGCACCTCGGTCGCGTGGACCCACGCCAACAGGTGGGGATCGTTGGCCCGGTAGCCGGTTCCGTCCGGAGCCGTGCCCTCCACCCGCTCGTGGATTTTGCGGACCGTGGCGATGGCTTGCTCTGCCTCGGCGACGGACCCGAACGTCGTGGTTCCGAGGAATTGGCTAGTTCGGTGGAGTCGCCCGAGCGGGTCGGATTTGTAGCTTGAGTGCTCGGCAACGCCTGCCATCGTCGGTGGGTGCAGCGTCTGCAGCAGCAGCGAACGAATGCCACCAACCAACATTGCCGCATCGGCGTGGACCTCCCAAGTTGCACTGTCGGGGCCGAAGAGCCCGGGGCCCGATGGTTCACGGCGAGGCTCGGCGCTGCCCGCGACCAACGAGCGAATGCTCAAGCCGAATCGGCTCCGGATCTCGTCCAGCGCAGGGGTCACGAACCGCCAGCGTAGGCCCGGTTCTGTGGTCAAGGGGGGTCGTGGCGGACTTTGGCTCACCTCGGTCATGGCCCGCTCGCCCACCTCCTATGCTGCGGGAAACCACCAACGAAGGGCAGTGGCTTGAGTCAGTTCCACGAGTTCCAGATGCAGAGCATCACCGGCGACAGCGTCGGTTTCGAGGCTTTCCAAGACCAGGTATCGCTGGTTGTCAACGTCGCGAGCCAATGAGGACTCACCCCTCAGTACGCAGGTCTGCGTGCGCTTCAAGACAAGTACGGCCAGCAGGGATTCAACGTCCTCGCCTTTCCGTGTAACCAGTTCGGTGCCCAAGAGCCGGGTACCGACGCCGACATTCTTGAGTTTGCGACGTCCAAGTACGACGCAAATTTCCCGATGTTCTCCAAGATCGAGGTCAACGGTGACGGAGCCGCTCCGCTCTATCAGTGGCTCCGATCAGAGCAACCCGGCGCCGGCGATTCGTCCGACATCGGATGGAACTTCGCGAAGTTCCTTGTCGATCAGTCGGGCACTGTGGTGAAGCGTTTCGAACCCACGGTCACGCCCGCAGACATCGACGCAGACATCGCTGCGCTGCTTTAGGCGCCCGGCTCGGTCAGGCCCTACGACGCGGGTAGAAGATCCCGACTGTCAGGGCCGACAGCATGCTGATCGCTGCGAGCAGTGTGAAGGCCCGGTCATAGCCGTCGAACGGGTTTCCGTCACCATTGCCCAGCGCGGCGATGGTGGCGGCGATACCCAGCGCGCCGGCGATGAAACGGCCGGTACTGAAACCGGCGTTTGCCTGTCCGTAGGCTTCGGCGCGCACATCGACGAGTGCCGCGGCGTTGACCGGGGCAAACGTCAGGCCCATCCCGAGGCCATACAGAACGAGGCCTGGCAGCATGGCTCCGAGGTAGTCGGGGTCTGCTTCGAGAGCTACCACGTACCAGATGTTCGCCAGGGCCAGCAGCACTGAGCCTGCGAGCAGGAGGATTCGATAGCCGTGCCTGCGCGCCCATCGCATCGAAAGGATCGAGACGGTTCCGGCAATGATGGGCGTTGGGGTGATGGCGAGGCCGACCCGGATCTGGCTGTAGCTCCACTCGTTGGACATGATCAACGGCCAAACCAGCCAGGCGGCCATGCCGGCGATGGAAATGAACACGTTGGAGATGTTGGCCGTGCTGTAGCTGCGGGTTTGGAACAAGCGGAGGTTCATGAGAGGTCGGGGATGTGCCAGCGAGCGACGGACGAAGATGGGTACCAGTAACGCTGAGCATGCCAATACCCCGACTGTGCGCAGCGAGGTCCAGCCCCAGCTCGTGGCCTGGACAATGCCGAGCGTCAGCAAGCCCACGGCTGCGGTGCCGAGCGCGGCTCCCAGGTAGTCGGTTCGCTCGGTGGGTGCTGGGCCTCGGTCTGGCAGCCGGACCCGGAGAGGAGCGATGCTGAGTGCGACGGATGCCGCTGCGATGGCGGTGGCGAAGAACACCCATCGCCACGATGCATACTCCAGCAACACCGCCGCGACCGAAGGGGCCGCTGCTGCCCCGATGGGGAACGAGGCTGTCCACACGCCAATGACCATCGGATGCCGGTCTTGGGAGTATTGGGCCGTGGCCAGGACCAGCGATGACGGCACAATCAATGCGCCGCCGACGCCCTGGAGCGCTCGTCCGGCAATGAGAATGCCTTCGTTTGGGGCACCGCCTGCTATTGCGGATGCAACGGCGAATACCCCGAGGCCGATGAGAAACATCCGCTTGGCATCGAAACGATCCGAGAGCTGGCCGCCGAGGAGCTGAAAGGCGGCGATGGCAATGCTGTAGCCCGACAGGGCCCATGACAACACTGCGCGCGTCGAGCCATCGAAGGAACGCTCGATTTCGGGGAACGCGAGGTTCGTACCGGTTACCGCGAGCGGCATCAGCGCCATCGCGGCCAGGCTGATGGCGAACACCAGCACGGCTGACGCACGAGCGTCCTCGCTGGAGCTGGTCGGTGTGATGGCAGCACGCTAGCGGCTCGTAAGGAAAGGCCCGTTGTGGTTGCAGAGCGTTCGCTGCCGCGCTCAAGGTCGAGCGTACGCTCGGTGCCTGGCATCGCCGGGGAATGTTTCGCAGCGCAGCTTGGCTGCAGCTCTTTGTTTAGCCCGGCCGCTGGACGCTGATACCCGTCGGCGAATCGGCTGCCACGAAGACTGCCTCATGGGGGCAACCGCCAGAGTCCAGGATGCGATCGAAGGTCTGGTCGTCGAGGCGGGCCGTCGAGCTGACGAATCGGCCTTCGGCGGTGACCGCCGCGCCGCTGTCGATGATGCTGGTGGCCTGCCCGGGCACGATGACGCCGAGTGGTTGCCAGTTGATCTCGGTGCCGCTTGGCCAGGCGATCGCGAAACGATCGTTGGAGTCCGTTCCCACTCCCACGAGCCAGACACATTCGCTGTCTTCGTTGGAGGCAATGAACCCTTGGTACCCGGGTTTGACGGGGGGCAGGCTGGTCACGGTCTCGGTCAGTGCACGGTCGGTGACGTCGATGGCTGAGTTCGTGCGGTCGGCGACGTCGCTGACAGTGCCCGTCAGCTCGCTGGGGTCAACAAGACGGGGCTCGTCGTTGTCGTCCGAGAAGAGCAACACTGCGCCGGCGATCGCGACCAGTGCGGCGAGCACCCACACCCAAGGCTGCTTCAACATGTCTGACATCGGCATATCGATAGCACCATCGAGCGCCAATACCACGTCATGCGGTCGAAACATCACCGATTGGCGTGGCTGTCATGGTCCGTTCGGACGTGAGCGACACCACCAATGGGAACCGCCAAGTCCGTGGAGGAAGATCTACACACCCAGTCAATACGAGGTTCACCATGGTTTCTCGACGGAACGCCGCTTCAGCCAAAATTGTCTTTGCCATGGGCGCGCTCATCGCCACATTGTTGGTTTCGGTTCCCTCGCTTGGTGCTGCGTCAGGATGTACGAACGTGAACGGTGAGCTCGTCGTGTTCCTCGACGAACCAAACGGTGGCAAGACCGTGATCGGCATGGAAGATGGCGAACTGTTCGTCAACGGAAATTCGTGCGGGATTGGTAGCACTCTCGCAATCCTCGATGCCGACGGAGAAAACGCCCGCGTGGACAACGTGGTGATTGACCTGAGCTCGCCCATGCGCTCCAACGGAAACCTCGTCTTTGTGTCGCTCTTCCTCAATCCCGACAGTCGGGGACAGTTGGACAAGCTGACTGTCGTGGGTCGATACACGCAGGACTTCGTGACGCTGTCGTCCGGCAATCTCAACTTTGCACGGGCCACCAACTACCCCGGCTCAACAGACGCCGACCGGTTGGGTTTGGGCTTTGAGCGCAGCCGGGTCCGTCTCGAGGTTCAGCTCAAAGGTGGCCATGACACGTTCATAATGGTGCCAACGGACGGAAAGTGGTTCCCCGGTTCGGTGACCGTGCGCGGCGGCAGCGGCAACGACATCATTAGCGGCGGCAGCGGCCGCCAGAGGCTCTTCGGAGGACCTGGGCGAGACAACATTTCCGGCGGTGCCGGCAACGACCTCGTGAACGGCGGTCCGGGCACCGACACAATGGGCGGCGGGTCAGGCAACGATACGCTCGTCGCAAACGACGGGACAGTCGACACGGTCAACGGTGGCACCGGTACCGATACCTGCACCAGATGTGACGCCAACGACAAGGTCAAGCGCAACGTCGAGGTGCGCTGAAGACACCTGCTGAGCCGGGCGACCAGCGAGGTCGGGCAACCCAGCGCTTCTATGCTTGGGGAGTCCGCTTAGTTTTGGCCGAGCTCGCGGCCGAGCCCACCCCCCGACCAGGAGGCAGGAACGATGGAGTTCCTCGAGTCAGAAATCGCAGCCGTCAACGCCTGGTTCGCCAGCGACCGGTTCGGCGAAATCACCCGGCTTTACTCTGCTCGCCAAGTGGTGGAGCAGCGCGGCACGATCCAACAGGACTACACCGTCGCCCGAGTCGCCGCCGAACAGTTCTACGCGCGCTTGCGCGAGCTCCGCTCGCAGGGTAGGAGCATTACGACGTTCGGGCCGTATTCTCCTGGACAAGCCGTTGCCATGAAGCGGTCCGGCATCGAAGGGATCTACTTGGGCGGCTGGGCAACCTCGGCCAAGGGATCCATTACCGAAGATCCGGGCGCCGACCTGGCCAGCTATCCATTGAGCGCTGTCCCCGACGAAGCCGCACCGATCGTGCGTGCGCTCTTGGCTGCTGACAAGAACCAGCAGTTTGGTCGGGCTCGCATGTCTGACGACGAGCGCGCATCGAGCCCTGAAACCAACTTCTTGCCGTTCATCATCGCCGATGCCGATACCGGCCATGGCGGCGACGGCCATGTTCGCAACCTGGTTCGCCGCTTCGTCGAGGTAGGGGTCCCCGGATACCACATCGAAGATCAGAAGCCTGGCGTGAAGAAGTCTGGGCATCAGGGGGGCAAAGTCCTCGTCCCATTGGACGAGCAGATCAAGCGTCTGAACGCCGCACGGTTCCAACTCGACATCATGCAAGTTGGTGGCATCATTGTCGCTCGCACCGATGCTGAAGCTGCGACGTTGCTGGACGGCTCGGGTGACGAACGCGATCAGGCCTTCATCTTGGGCGCCACCAACCTCGAGATCCCGAACTACAAGACTGTCTACCTGACGATCATCGAAGCGCTCCACGATGCCGGTGTCACTGAGCTCAACGGGCACCTGCTCTACGACCTGGCGTCGGATCTGAAGGCCGAGGCTTTGGCGTGGCTTGGCGCTGCGGACATATTGGATCACATCCAGACCACTGCTGGCGAAGTCGCAGCTGGCAACCTCACTGCCGACGCTGCCCTCGACGAAGTCGGCAACGAGTTTATCGATGCCTGGCAAACCGCGGCCGGCCTGATGACCTATCGCGAGGCCGTGGCCGAAGCCATGGCGTTCCGGGCCGAAGAGGGCGCCGAGCTTGCGATGACTGCCGATGAGTGGGACACATTCGCTATGCGAGCCTCATGGCACGTGGCTCAAGCCAAGGCCGCAGAGATGGGCCTCGACGTCACGTGGGATGCCCGCATCGCCAAGACCCCTGAGGGCTATTACCAGATCCAAGGCGGCGTCCCGTACGCGATCGCCAAATCGCTGGCGGTTGCACCGTTCTGCGACATCATTTGGATGGAAACCACGACCGCCGACATCGAAGACGCCAAGATCTTTGCCGATGCGATCAAAGAACACTTCCCAGACAAGATGTTGGCCTACAACCTGTCGCCGTCATTCAACTGGGACACCACCGGGATGACCGACGAACAGATGAAGGCCTTCCCTGCCCAGATCGGCAAGCTCGGGTTCGTCTTCAACTTCATTACCTACGGTGGCCATCAGATTGACGGTCTCGCGGGCGAAGAGTTCGCAGCTTCGTTGCAAGAGGACGGCATGCTGGCGCTGGCCCGGGTGCAACGGAAGTTTCGCCTGGTCGAATCTCCATACAAGACGCCACAGACCCTCGTCGGCGGCCCCCGCCTCGACGCCGCTCTCATGAGCTCATCGGGCCGTACCGCTACTACCAAGGCCATGGGTCACGGGTCCACACAATTCCAGCACCTCGTGCAGACTGAGGTCCCGCCGCGACTCCTCGAAGACTGGCTGACGGAATGGGCCGGCGTCCACGGAGTCGCGAGCCCGTTGGCCGTCCAGTTGCGGCCGCACACACCTGGCTCGGAAATTCTCGAGCTCCGGGTCAACAGCGGCGAAGAGACCATTGCGAATGTCGTCTTTTCAGTCATCCATGACCGTCGCAGCCGGCCGATCTTGATGGTCCGCGACCAGAACAACTACCAGCAAGAGATGCGACGCAAGCGTCTGATGACGCTTATGCATCTGTTCTTGATCCACCGGTACAAGATTGCTGCAGTGCACTTCCTGACACCGACCGATGACAACCATCGCCAAGCTGCGGGGATGGCGAACAACGGGGTCTTCGGCTCGGTCACCGACGAAGTGGGCGAAGTCATCGTCGCTGACGTCAGCATGCACGACCTGCAAGCCCTGCTCCACGAAGACCGCAGCGGCCTCTCGGCACTCATCGCGAACTGAGCCGGGCGCCCCAAAGCGGGGTCTGGCTTGGCGCCAGAAACGGTGCCGAGGAGTCAGCCGGCCAGCTGAGCAGTGAGCTCTTCGACGATGTTTGGCGGCACGAAGTTGTTCTCGGTGGTTTCGTCTGCCTCGACCAGTTCGACCATGCGGTTGACGACCTCGATGGGATCCATTTGGCCAGTGGTGA
The DNA here is from genome assembly GCA_963854265.1 of Acidimicrobiia bacterium. Lineage (GTDB taxonomy): Bacteria > Actinomycetota > Acidimicrobiia > Acidimicrobiales > UBA8592 > CAWKYX01. Next base: position 3,521 of record CAWKYX010000043.1, on the reverse strand, counting down.
CCATGCCGCGCATGGTCTTGAAAAGTTCGTTCGAGCCGGCGTTGACCGCATCGTCTCCAAACCACTCCCACATCGAGTCAGCCATCCGGTCGTTGAATCCCGTGAGGTACGGGCCCGGATTGAGCAGGGTGACATCGATTCCTTCGCCCGCCAGTTCGGCCCGCATGGCCTTGCCCATTGCTTCGAGTGCGTGTTTGGTCATCGAGTACGGCCCAAATGCGGGGCCCGACATCACGCCTGCGATTGACGACACGATGATGATCCGTCCCGATCCTCGAGCGACCATGCCCGGCGCTACCGCCTGGGTGATGGCCAGGGTGCCAAAGACATTGACTTCGAAGAGGTGTCGGACCCGATCCATTGGGATGTCGACCATCGGGCCGGTTTGGCCTGCGCCTGCGTTGTTGAGCAGGACATCCACGGTCCAATCCGCAACCTTGTTGATGTCGCCGCCGGTGATGTCCAACTTCGCGATCTGGAGCTGAGGCGCGTCCGCTGCCAGAGCATCGGCTTGATCTTGGGTCTCGGTAGTCGCGATCACATGGTGGCCGCGCTCGGCTAGCGCCAGGCTGGCCCCTCTACCAAAACCTTAACCTGCGCCAGTGATGAGAACGTTCTTGGTCATTGTTGCTCCGTGTTGTGGCTGAGAAAGCAGGTGGTCAGTCGATCCATGCCTTCACCTTCTCGATCACCTGAAGGGGGTTCTCGCCCGTGGGCTGGATCTGGAAGTGGGTGACGCCGACGTCTTTGTACACCTGCAGACGCTCGCGGACGCGGCCCTCGTCGCCGGTGAGGGTCGCAAGGTCCACGAACTCATCGGGGATCAACGCCATTGCCTCGTTGCGATGGCCGTCGAGGAACAGATCCTGAATCTTTTCTGCCTCTTCTTCCCAGCCGTACCGTTTGAAGAGGTCGTTGTAGAAGTTCTTGCCCTTGGCGCCCATGCCGCCGACGTAGAATCCGGCGTTCTGACGCGCACCCTCGCGGGCTTCGGTGACCTCGGGGCCTTCACCCAAGGCAACAACCCCACCCGCGAAGATCTGAAGTTTGCCCAGATCGGCGGAGCGTTTCGCTGAGCCTGCGCTGAGAGAGTCGCCCCAGACGTCACGGAACTTGTCCGGAACGAAAAATATGGGAAGCCAGCCGTCGGCCTTCTCCGCTGTCAACTCGACATTCTTCGGCCCGATCGCTGCTACCACGACGGGGATGTCCTGGCGGAGGGGATGATGCATGAACTTCAACGGCTTGCCGAGACCCGAGCCCTGGTCTGAGGGCAACGGGAGCTTGACCGCCCGGCCGTCGTGTTCGAGACGGCCGCGGGCCCAGACTTTGCGGCAGACGTCGATGACGTCTCGAGTGGTGCCCAGCGGCTTGTTGTACGGCACCCCGTGCCAGCCTTCGATCACTTGGGGGCCCGAAGTGCCCAGGCCCAAGATGAACCGTCCGCCCGAGAGGGCGTCGAGTGTGGCGGCACTTTGCGCGATGAGCGACGGCGACCGCGAGTAGAGCGGCATGATGCCGCTCATCAACTCGACCGTTGTCGTCTGCCCGGCCAAGAACCCAAGGGTGGAGACGAGATCGAACCCGTAAATCTCGGGGGTGACGACGACGTCGATTCCTGCCGATTCGAGATCTCTGACCTGGGTGGCGAGCTTTGAGGGGTCGCCGGTGAACTGGAACGTGGCTGCGAGCTTCATACCCCCCTTTCTACTGCTAGCGCGCCGCGGCCGCGCTTGCCTGTGAGACTTTTGATTGGCCTTGTCTGACGCAAAGGGTGTCCCGTATGCAACGCGATGGACGATGCTTTGGGAGCTGGGAGCTGGGAGCTGGGAGCTGGGAGCTGGGAGCTGGGAGCTGGGAGCTGGGAGCTGGGAGCTGGGAGCTGGGAGCTGGGAGCTGGGAGCTGGGCTTGAGCGGCCGAAGGGCTGGGCCGGGAACTCGAAGAGGCTATGGGTGCCCGGGCAATGGTCGATGCGCGCGGACGCGGGGACGCGCGTAGGTGGGGTCAGGGCTGGAGCGGCGAAGTGAGCTCGGCCAGGAACTGGTGTCGAGCCACGGCCCATGTCTGTGGGCCCCGCGCAACGAGGAGACCGAAGCCGCCGTCGCCGGGCATGTAGGTCGAGCCATCAAGACGCGCAACCTTGCCACCGGTTTCTTCGAGTATGAGACAACCGGGCGCGTGATCCCAAGCGTGGGTGATGCCCCACAGGATGAAGTCCGTTTCAGCGTTGATGACGTTGTCGTAGTCGGTGGCCGCGCACATTGTGCCCGCGGAGTGCGCCCGCAACTTCGGCGCAGAGATCTCGACCTGGTGGCGAGCATCAGCACTCAAGTAGCGGGTTTTGAGGACGGCGACCAGGTCACTGGTCTGATCTGCTTGATCGTTGTTGTGCACCACGGTTTGGTTCCGCCGCGTGCCTGCTCCTCGCTCGGCACAGACCATGGTGTCGGTGGCCGGAAGATAGATCCAAGCCATGACGGTCTCGCCGGAGACCACGATCGAGACCATGATGCCGTAGTCAGCTGAGCCAGCGACGAAGTTGGCGGTCCCGTCGATGGGATCGATGGTCCACGCGATTTCGGCCCCAGCCAACCGATCGGCCAGGCCAGGCTCGGCGGCGACGGCTTCTTCGCCCACGATGACCGCGCCGGGTGTGAGCCGAGCGAACACCTCCGTGAGGGCCCGCTCCGCCTCGATGTCGGCAACGGTGACTAGGTCACCAGGCGACTTCTCGGAGATGTCGCCGTCCGTCAGTGTTCGCCATCGGGGTTCAATCAGTCGCGCTGACACATCCCGAATGTGTTCACCAACAAGATCGATCGATGGCAACGCTGGTGTCATGACTTTCATCATGCCAGCGTGGCGCGAATCGCGAGCGGAACCATTAGGCGAACCGGTGACGGTTGGTGCCTGGCACCGGGTGTCACTCGCTCTGGGGGAATGTGGGTCGCGCGGGGAAATGGGTGGAGCTCGCAACGCAGGCGAACGTGGTCATTGCTGGTCTGTAACGATGGTGACATCGATGTGGAGGTGTGCTGTGCCCGATCTGGGTGACGTCCGGGACTTCTTGGCCGATGAGCATGGGCTGGCCGTGGTGTCGACGACGCAGGCTGACCGGAGAGTGCTGTCGAGCGTTGTCAACTGTGGCGTGTGCGACCACCCACTGACTGGTGACCCCACAGTGGCGCTGGTTTCTCGGGGTGACGCAGCCCGGCTAGGCCATGTGCGCCGAGGCTCAGAGCTCACCGTTGCGGTGCAGCGTGGGTGGCGCTGGGTCGGCGTTACCGGATCGTGCGACCTGATTGGGCCCGATGATCCTGTCGATGGCATGGACGCGGAGCGATATCGATTGCTGCTGCGCGAGGTTTATCAGGCTGCCGGCGGCGATCACGACAACTATGACGCGTACGACCGGGCCATGGCCGAAGACCGTCGGGCGTGCATGTTCGTCGCTCCAAGTCGCATCCTCGGCCGGCTCTGACGAGATAGTCCATCGCGCGCTGGTGCCAGGCACCAGCGC
>CAWKYX010000042.1:0-18534 GCA_963854265.1 Acidimicrobiia bacterium | reverse complement strand
GCAGTTTCCACGACCTGGCGTGACCGGCTACATGTTGCGGTGGCAAGGCTGACCCGTCGCGGGCGGGTGGCTGCCTGGGATGAGGACCAGTTACTCACTACTCCCTCACCGGTGCGCTGGGCCGATGACCCAGTCGAGAGATCCGCTTCATAACCCACGAAACGTGACACGCAACAGGTCCTAAGGCTGCGATAAACCCCCCCCAGTCAAATGGGTCACGGAGCCGGCTATATGCGACGCTTCGGGCGCAGCTCCCGCCGCGCGTTATGGGGCAGGTGGGCGGTCGCGTACGTGCCGCTATGCGTTCGCGCTACCCCCGACCAACTACCGTCCAGACGGACAACCAGACTTGGGGGACCGAGATGGAAATAGCACAACTTGCGGTGGCCATCGTCGGATTGTCCGGCGTCGGATTCGGAATCTGGAGCGGGCTTAAGCGACTCAACCACTCGACTGCCGTCGCAAGCAGCTCGTTTCTACTCCAGCTGGATGACGCATTTGTGAGGCATGAGGACGCAAAGCGCAACCTGCGTCCTGGTGGCAAGTGGTGGAAGGAAGGGGTTGACAGGAAGGACCGGGCTCCTGGATTCTCATTGAGGCCTACATGGGTCTGTTCGAGCGAGTGGCGGTCATGATTGAGGACAGGGTCGTCGATCTGGAAGGGTTCGATGACCTCTACGGCTATCTGCTCGTGAACATCATCGGCAACGCCTCGATCCGTGAGGTGAAGCTGGAGAGCAACGTGGCCGCTTACTGGCAACGGTTCATCCGTCTTTGCGAAGCTGTACAGAAGAACGGACGCCGGTTCACCGCTGACGTGAAAGGGACACAGATCGTCAACGCTCAGCCAATCGGCTAGAGCGGCTGCGACGGCTCCTCCGGGTCGCAGACGGTTGTCGCCCGGCCACGCGATGCGCCGTAGCGTGGGCGAGGGCTCGTCCGCTCCTTACCGTCCCATAACAGTCGGCCGCGGCTCCGAAGCTACCGTGGCAGAAGTGCCGGTCTGCAACGGTTTCATATCGCGCGGCAGAGCCGGCGGTCTGCTGCCTTGAAGTACCAGCCGCCCTTGGCGTCTCGGTACACCCCTCGCACTTTCGGAATCGTCCGCCCCTGAGAAGATTGATCTTCTCAAAATCTTCTCGCGGGGAAGCGACAAAGAGAAGAGCCGCTCCGAAAAGCGGCTCTGACCTGCATCTATGTGGTGCGCCCGGAGGGACTTGAACCCCCAACCTTCTGATCCGTAATCAGATGCTCTATCCAATTGAGCTACGAGCGCTTGGTGGGCCCTGGGGCCGAGTCAGGAGTCTACCCGGCCAGATCCGAAGCGCTACCCCGTTTTGAGGCATGAGCACCGGGAATCAATTTGTGAAGCTGCCGCTGAACTCTCGCCGGATCGTGCCGATGGGGCTCGATCCGGTGTGAGGAGTGACAGCGATGCCAGACGCCAATGTCGACAGTGGGTTCTTCGGGGACCCAGGTGGCGGCGCTGAGCCGACCTCAGTAGGAAACGGCTCGGCCATGTTTGATATGTCCGTGCTGACGGCTGAGCCTCCGCCTGCAGACGAAGCGCCAGTACCCCAGATGCCAGCCGACGAGATGTCTGCGCCTGCGCCCGCACATGCCGCGTCTGAGCTGCTCGTAGACACTGCCTTCGCCAAAGCTGCCTCCGTAGATACGGCAATCATGGAGACTGCGCCGATCGAACCTGACCAGTCGGCGTTTGGAGTGGTGACCTCCGATCCAAACCCCGTCGATTCGCCTGTCGCCGATTTTGCTGCATCACCTCCAGCTCCGGCAGAGCCTGAGGCCATGCCGGTTGCGGCGGCGCCCGCGCCCCTATCAGCAGAGCCAACCCAGGTCCTGGTCGATGGTGTGCTGACCGCAGCTTCAACGGCACAAACCATCGCCGTAGACCAAGCAGCACAAGCGGCAGTATCCGCTCCGGACCGGTGGGCGCCACCCGTAGACGAAGCGGTCGACAGCTCCGGACCGCCACGGATCGCCCCTACCCATGCCATCGACGCGCCGGTCACCGAGCGTTGGACTCCTCCGGCTGAGCCCGAAGTCGCAGACCCAGATCCGTTCGCTTCCGAGCCGCAGAATCCGAACCCCTTCGCCGATGCAGCGCCGCCGGCGCGGGTCGAGCCGACGCTCGAGCCCGCCGTTTCCCAGGCGCTGGATCTAAATGCCCTGCAGGGCGTGGCCGAACTCGACCGCATCATGAACGACCGACTTGTCACGATGATGTATCAGCCCATCACGTCGCTGCTCGACGACTCGCTGCTCGACGACTCGGTGGTCGGCTACGAAGCCCTGGCTCGCGGTCCCGAGGGGTCACCGCTGGCGACACCGGCTGCGATGTTCCAGGTGGCCGAAGAGGCCGGTCGAGTGCGCGACCTCGACCTGTACTGTCAGGACCAAGCAGTTTTGCAGGCACGAGATATTTTGCTCAAGAGCGGGCACGCGCTGTTCGTCAACGTGGAATCTTCGGTTCTGTCCGCGGCCGCATTCGGCCAAGACCCTGACGCCGCGCAGAGCTTCTCGTCGTTGCTCGAGAACATCACTGCTGCATGTCCCGTGGTGCTCGAAATCAGCGACCTCGACGATTTCAGCTCGAACGCCGAGCTGCTCGGGATCGCCATGTGGGCTCGCAAGAAGGGTTTCCGTATTGCGCTCGACGATGTTGGTGTGAGCCCTCGTTCGTTGTCGGTGCTGCCGCTCATCGAGCCCGACGTGATCAAGCTGCAACGAGGCATCACCAACGCATCCCCCGATGCCAATCTCGGTCAGCTTCTCAGTGTCCTTCGCTCACAATCAGAACGCACCGGTGCTGCAGTGGTCTGCCAGGACATCGAGTCCGAAGAGGAACGACAAGTGGCGCTGTCGTTTGGTGCCACACATGTTCAGGGCTACGCCATTGGTTACCCAGAGGAACTCAGCGAGGCACCATTGCGTATTCGCAGCCTCGAGCCCGTCTGCGCAAGCTGGGGCGAGCCGTGCTCGACACCATTCGAGCTTGTGGCCAACTCCTCACAGGTCCGGACGTGCACCGAGGACCTCATGCTTGCATTGACCCTTGACCTCGAGCGCCAGGCAGAGCGGTCGGGCAATGCGGTCATCTTGTCGTCGTTCGAGCGCACCGTGGGTGCCCCCGCTGCGGTGGCATCGCGCTACGAGACGCTGGCCGAGACCTGCGGGTTTGTGGTGGCACTCGGTGAAGACCTCGGCGAAATGCAGGGCGTGTTCAGCGGCAATGTGGAGGGCAGCGACCCTCTTTCAGGCGAGCGCGCCATCATCGTGATGACGCCACAGTTCTCGGCTGCCTTGCTCGGTCGCATGGCCGGCGGCAGCGGCAACGATCGCAAGTACGCCTATGCCTTGATCTATGACCGCGGCCAAGTCACCCGCGCGGCACGCATGCTCACGGGTTACGTAAACCTGTAGCGCTCGCAATCACCTCGGTCATGCCACTGCCATCGCTGCCGCGGCGTTGGCGTTGTTTGCAAGCTCCGCCGGTTCGTCATGGCCGTCGAATCCACCGCGATGGGCTACTTCACGAGGATGCCGATATCGCCGTCGAGGCATTTCTCGGACGCGATCGAGACCGACGTTCGACGACCGGCTCGGCATCGATAGAAATGAGGTCGGCCGGCGCGGTTGGCAATGAGCATCCCCGCACTTCAGGGGTCAGCACCCAGCTCCAGCCGGACACCACGCGACTCAGCCTCGCAGTCATCGGTGCCGGTCAAACCATCGACGTCCAGCTGGCCGAAGACAGCACCTGGTTCAACAACCTCGCCCACTACGGCAACCAGGCTGACATCGCCGCAGGCCAGATCGGTGGGGACGTCGGTGGCATCGAGAACGCGGTGGTCATGGGCATCAGCCTCGAGGTCCCATCCGGGTCCGAATATGCGGCCTACGTGGAACAGTCGATCACAAATGGTAGCGGCACCTACCTCGACACTATGTTCGTCGCTATTGGTGCAACGGAAGTCACCGCCCAGATGATCCAGCTTCAGCAGGCTATTGACGACCAAGGTGTCAACTACGTCACGCTGCACGGTTCGCCTGGAACGGCACTGGTAGTCATGCAGGGTATGGCCGACGCAGGCATCGCCGAGATTCCGATCGTCGGTATCCACGGCATTTCCGCCAACTCGGTTTGGACCGAGGGCCCGGCCGAGGTGACTGACCAGGTGTTCGGTGTGCACTCCTTCCTTTCGGCCAACAACGACATCGAGGCTTCAGCAGAGATGGCCCGTTGTGCGGAGCTGGCCGGTTATGGCGGCGAAGAACTCACCAACAACTTCGCTCATGGCTACCTGAATGGGTACATTTTCGAGCAGGCCGTACTGCGGGCAGCCGAAACCGGTGAGCTTTCTCGCGAGAGCTTCGTGGCAGCCTTGCGCGGCAAGTTCGACACGATGGGCATCACCTGCCCGATCGACTGGACCAACGTCCAGAGGCACAGCCCGTGTCGCGCAGCATTCTCGCTCGACGCGGAGACCGGTGGCATGGTCCCCGCCAACGACTTCGAATTCTACCAGTCGCAGTTTGACGGCGAGTACGGCATCGAGTTCGGGTAGCAACGCCTCCTCGGCAATCTTGAAATAGAGAGTTAAACATGGCCACCGATCCCGTGGCAGACATCGCTACAGCCCGTCGAGCACTGGCTGAGCGAGGCTGCGACACCGGGATCGGTGGCCATGTCTGTGTTCGACAACCCGAGCGCCGGGAGTTTTGGATCAACACGTTCAATCGTTTTCCTGCTGAAACTGCCCATCGTCACAGCCGCTGACGAGTGACCCGGGTGCCCACGATGGTGTTTGCGATCGTTGTTCCCAGCACAGCCTGGGCTGAACGGTCTCAGGTCCGTGTGCCGGCCTCCGGCGAACGAGCCCACATCAGGACACTGTCGAAGCCCAGCTTGTAGTCGGGAGTGAACTCGATCACGACACGATCCGGCGAGTCCAGGAACTTCTCGAACGCCTTGGCTTCGGGCGTGTCGCCGCGAACGTGACGCGAGAACTCGGGGTAGAACCAGTCCTTCACGTCTCGGTCCTCGTGGATGACGCACTCGCCCTTGTAGCTGACCGTCTTGCCGGTGCCCATGTCGGTTCCGGTGCTGTTGACGCAGATCGACGCACGCGGGAATCGGCGTAGCGCCGGCACCCGCTTGCGAGCCCTGGCGCACGTGAGCCACAGCTTTCCGTCCTTGGGGAGCATCGACATGATCACGCCGAAGGCTTCACCCTTCTTGTTGGTCCACATGAACGTGCATTCACGTTGGGTGTGGATGAGCTGATCCTCGAGTTCGGGGGTGAGGCCGCAGTCGGTCAGGTCTTCGTAGCTGTCATAGTCTGTCATCGCGGCAGACGGTAGCTGCTGTCAGGACAGCGCGCCGGGCCTATGATCGGCGAGGATCCGGAACCCGACGGTGTGGCGGCGGGTTCCTGTCGAACCTCGCGAACCGCTTCGGCAGAGCAAGGCCACATCGTTGCCGCGGCTGAGTCAGCCGGGCTCGAAGCGCAGTGTGACCTGCTGTGACCTAGAACGTGTCGCAAACGAAGAAACCAGGCCAAGCGACCATTCGAAAAGGGCGTTTGGCCTGGTTCTTTGCGGAGAGAGAGGGATTTGAACCCTCGAACGGAGTTACCCCCGTTACTTCCTTAGCAGGGAAGCGCCTTCAACCTGGCTCGGCCACCTCTCCAGTGCATCAAGCGTAGCTGGCCGCCGCTTGCATTCCGAGCTGGTTGCCGGCGCTAGGCCAGCGGTGGCTGCTCGCCAGGAGAGCCGGGTGGCGGAGGCACGTCGATGGCCAAACCCCATCGCGCACCATCGCACAAACGCTACGCTCAAGCCCTGGAGGGATGGCAGAGCGGACGAATGCACTGGTCTTGAAAACCAGCGGGCCCTCGCGGGTCCCGGGGGTTCGAATCCCCCTCCCTCCGCGCCGGTTTCAGTCCTGGTGGGCTGAAACCCTACCCACGCCGTTCGCGCCGTTCGCTGACGCTCACTAACCGCCTTTTGGCCTGGCGGCCAAAACGCTCTGTCTGTGAACGCGCAAGGAGCCGAGGTCGGTGGCGGACCCCGGCTCCTTTGAACGCGCGCGTTGCTGGCTTAGTCGTCGGAGTCAGCCGAGTCGACGGAATCGACCGAGTCTTCGGAGTCTTCGGAATCGGGGGAGTCCTCAGAGTCCTCAGAATCAACCGAGTCAACCGATTCCTCGGCATCCGCCGAAGCTTCCGTGGTGAGGTCCTCGCCGTCGGCTTCATCGAAGGGGGATGCGAGCGAGTCGCTCGCATCCTCGACCACGATCGCCTGTGGAGCAAGTGAACTCGTCCGGCTGGCCGTCGAAGCCTCCGAGATCGAGACGGGGTCTTCGAGCTTTGGCTCACCGTCGGTCGCGCCGGCAACAGCGACACAGGCGGACATGACAACGGCGGCTGAGACTGCGCCGCCGACACGTTTCCACTTCTTGGGGGTTGGCATGATCGGATTCCTCCTGGTGGCGGGGGGGTTGGCCACCTGCACAGCTGCACGAACCGATCGGGGCTCCGATCTGGACGTACATCCTGTTTTCGGCGGGACGTCGGTTGTCCTGCACTATTTCGGTAACCGCACGCAATCGCCCGGTTGTTACGTCCCGATCGGGTTTCCTACGGCATTGGCCGATTCGGCCCAAGCCAGGGCCAGGTCGAGCCGACGCGATGTCTGTGCCGGCTAATCGGGTAGCTGGACGCGAAAAGGGCCTGTGGCCAGCCCAAACACGGCGGCTGCAGCCCGAAGACGTAGGTCGATTGGATCCACGTGACGATCGAACTCAGCGATGAGGGCGGTGCCGTATTTCTTGATGTGTTTGGCCGCCGGGCTCGTCAACCCCAACGTCGCGATCTGACCCAGCATGGTGGCCAGGTCATCGATGCGATCCCCGGCACCTGTGGTATCGACGTCGACGAGCCCAATGATCTCGCCCTGGTGGACAAGGATTTGTGACGCATGGAAGTCCCCATGCACCGGCTCTCGGCCAGTGCTGGTGGTCCCCTCGAGCCGACCCACGAGTTCATCGATGCGGTTCTTCAACCCCGGGGCCACCGATGACAGCAACCGTGCGTGGCTTGCCACCCGACGTCGGGGGCCGTTTGTCTTGGTGGCCTCGGCTCCGGGCATCGGAAACCGATCGAGGAGCGTTATCAATGAGGCCGGCGACGGGAGTTGGTCTGACCGGGACTCGAGTGAGCGCCGAAGCGTTGCACCATCCATTGCCTGGAGGGCAACGAGCCCATTGGCTTGGGACCAACCGAGACTGCGTGGGACTGGGAGATGTTCGACCAGCGCGCCATGGATGGCTTGAAGCTCAGCCACCTTTTCCGGGCGAACGACTTTGACGAACATCTTTGCGTCCGAGGTGGTTACTTCGATCACCGCCCGTCTGCCGGCTCGATACGCTCGGGTGCGGATCTCGACAGACCGGGGTTCCTAACCCAGTTGGCGAAGCAACGCCGTGGCTGTTTCCGGTGTTGACGCGGTGGCAAGGCCTGGCAGAAACGGGTCGTGGGGGAACTGCCACACCGCGATGTCGACCGCGCCGTCCCCGAAGACGGAGACGCCAGGCGGGACGTCGATCCCCGATGTCGCCACCAGGGTTTGATGGGCTGTCGCTCCGTCGACGCTCACGGTCTCGACCCGGTACTGCGCGGTGATGGATCGTCCGGGAACGTAGCGCACCTGGGAGATCGTCTTGGACCCGAACCCTATTCCCGCCTCGTCGAGCGCTGCTTCGAGTAACCCGTCGACATCGTTTCCCAACAACACGGCGATCGCCGGTACCGCGTCATCCTGGATCTCGCTCGTCGGTGCCATCGCTTCATCCTGTCAGATACGTGTGCTGTGCCCGCCAGCCTAAGCAGCGGCCGTCCCGGCAGGTGGGGGGCTAATGAGGACCCACGGTCGCATGCCACGAGGCGATGTCGGCGCCCGACACGTTCCCGCCGCAGAGCAACAGCACGACGTTGTCGGTAGGGGAGAATCGGTGTGCCCATTGGTCAGCAGCGGCGAGCGTGCACGAGGCTGAGAGCTCGGGAAGGACCTTGAGTCGCTCGCCGATGAACGTCAACGCGCTGTAGGCCTCGGCATCGCTGACGACGACCACATCGGCCAACAGGGTTTGGGCCAGCTCGATGGCAGCTGCGGCGGCGTACGGAGAGCCGAGCGTCTTGGCAATCGAGCTGGGTTGGATCGAGACCGACCTGCCGGCAGCGAGGGATTGCGCCAACGCATCCGACCCTTCCGTTTCGACGGTGATGATCTCGACGTCGGGCTTGGCGCCCAGCACAGCGGTGGCTGTGCCGACCAGGAGCCCGCAGCCCCCGACCGATACGAAGAGGTGCGTCAGGTCGGGGACGTCCTCGATGATTTCGAGTCCGACCGAGCCGTTGCCCGCCATCATTGCCGGACGCTCGAAGGGGTGAAGCAAGGTGCGGCCCTCGTCAGCGCGTTGTTCGGCGACGGCCATTGCCGTGTTGACATCGGCCACCAACTCGACGGTGGCACCGTAAGCGCGGGTTGCTTCGATGTAGTTGGCCGGGGTCGCTGCGGCCATAACGACAAGGGTGTCGACGTCGAGTTGCGCCCCGGCATAGGCCATACCTTGCGCGAAGTTGCCGCCGCTGAAGCCGACGATGCCTCGGTTTCGCTGGTCGTCGGTGAGCGACAAGATGTCGTTGAACGCTCCTCGGCTCTTGAACGAGCCGGTCTTCTGGAACATCTCGTACTTGACGAAGACATTGGCTCCGAGGCGGGCGCTCAGCGTGGCTGAGTGCTCCAGCGGTGTCCGCCGGACGTGACCCGCGATGCGCTCGCGGGCGAGGGCAACGTCGTTCGGTGTGATCACGTTCATCACGGTACTGGCGTGGTCTGCTCAGCCGCCCACCATGCGTTTGGCCCAGCCGCCGAGTCGGCGGAGCCCGGACATCAGCGCGGTCAGAGGCGAACGTTCTTGGCGCATGGCTGGTCGCACCCCAAACTCGAATCCGAGGAGAAGACCCACCAAGAACAGAATCAGCCCGAGCGCGGGCAACGTCGCTCGAGTGTTCATGAGCAGGCTCAGAACAATGAGCACCGCGCCCGACGCCGTCACCAAGAACGTGAGTGCCAGAGCAACGTCCACTGCTTGTTCGGTCCGCTTTGGTTTCCGGGCTGCGTTCACAGCCATGCAGGCTAGTGGTGTGCCGTCGACGAGCAGTGACGGTTCGGCGACGGGCACCTTGGGTGCCCTTGTGCGCCGGGCCGGTCAGTTGACGGCGCGAGCGGCATCGCTTAGGGCCCGAAGTTTGGCTATGGCGAGATCGCGACTGAGGTACCCCAGACCGCAATCTGGGGCGGCCATCAGCTGATCGGCGGAAAGGTAGGCACGAGCAGCTTTGAGACGACCGACGATCTGGTCGATGGTCTCGATACGGCTGCGGGCGATTGCAACGACTCCCAGAATCACCGTGGTCTGGGTGAACCGGGGAAGGAGTGCTTCGAGGTTGTTGTGCCGGTGGGCGTCTTCAATGGAAATCGCGTCGATGGGCGCGCGATCGAGCGCACGGGCCAGGTCGAGGTACGAGGCGCGGGGCGCCTTCAGGTAGTCGTGTTGGTCCAGATGGTCCGGGTATCCACAACATGTGTGAGCAGTGCGTACGACGTCGTTGCTGACGCCATCGAAGCATGCAGCCAGGTGGTCGATGCCATGGTGCAGGGCATCGGTGGGCTCACGCGCAAGCATTGGCTCGTCGATCTGGATGTGCACGCACCCGGCCTCGGTAAGCGCGCGGACGTACACGTTGATGGCGGCGCTCAACGCCGAGCCGAGGGCGACTTCGTCCTTGTAGTGGTAATCCACCGTGCTGTCGACGATGGTCATCGGCCCCGGCAGCGTCATCTTCACAGGATGATCAGTGGCCGTCTGTGCCTGTTGGTAGTCGCGCACCAAGGGGCCCGGGCCGGCCTTGATTGGTCCAACAATGGTGGGCAGTAGGGCGGTGGTGGTCCCTCGAATTTCGCGGGTCGCGAGCGCCTTGAAACTGATGCCTTCAAGGTGGCGGCAGAGGTAATGGATGTAGTTTTCACGGCGGATCTCGCCATCGGTCGGGATGTCAATGCCGGCCTTGACTTGGTCGGTAACTACTTCATGAACGGCGCGACCAAAGTGTGACTCGGCCTCGTCGCCGGCGTTCGCGATTTCGTCGAGATACGCGCTGGTGTAGTCACCGTCAGGTTTCGTGAACCAGTCGCTGATTGGGACATAGCTGGGCTTGGGAAAGGCGCCGACGGTCGTGGTGAGAATCATCGCGACGACGTGGCCTTTGTACTGGTCAACGCAGCAGTGCTCATCGTGTACTTCTCTGTCTGGGCGGTCAATCGGGGTCCGGCGTGGCAGCCGCGACGGCTTGGTCGTCGATAGGTCCAAACACCTTGAGGGCAACGATCATCATCGCGACGCCTGCACCAACCACCATTGTGGTCGAGGTGCTGGTTGCTCCGGTGAGCGCTGCGGCGAGAAGGGGTCCGACTGTTTGTCCGAGGCGCACAAAGCCAACCCAGACGGCCAACACGCCTCCGCGGTAGGCGGCCGGAGCCACGGTGACTGTTGTGTCTTGCAACGCTGGGATGATGGCCCCCTCGCCGATGCCATAGACGATGACTGCGACGATCAAGATCGCCAACGTTGCGGTGGTGCCCAGCGCGAGGAATGCCGCCACGAACATTGTTGACCCGGACACCAGCAAGACCCTGAGGCCCAAGGTGCGCCGGAGCCGGCCGAGGTTGGCCGACACCACCGACGATGCGATCGCCGGTAGCGCGATGATGGCGCCCCGCCACCCGGCGCTGAGCCCGAACTCCTCCTCGAGGTGCACTGGGATGGTGGCTAAGAAGATCCCGAAGATCAATGCGAAGGTGAGGGTTCCACTGATGAGTGATGCAATCAGCACGGGTTGGCGCAAGATGCGGAACGCCCCGCGAATTTGCGATCGGACGTTGCCTGTCTGGGCCGGCCGGACGTTCTCGATCAGCATCGCCACCGCTCCGGCGGTTACGAGCGCGGTCGAATACAACGCCAGCGCCCAACGCCAACTGGCCAGGTCGGTGATCAGCCCCGATGACAACGGCACGACCGCCAACCCCAGCGTGAGCACCGCAGAATTCAGTCCAACAAGGCGAGTCCGTTCTGCGCCGGACCAGTTGTCGCCGATCATCACCACAGCCAAGTTGATCAAGCCACCCGAGCCGAAGCCCATGGCCAAGCGGGCCAGGAGTAAGACAGTGAACGTCTGGGCAGTAGCGGCGACGATGCCGAAGACCCCGAACGTGACCAGGCACGGCACCAGCACCACTTTGCGGCCGAAGCGATCGGCCGCAAAGCCGATCAATGGCGCCATCACGATGCCCGGCAACGCGCCCACAGCCACCAACACGCCCGCGCGGCTGTCGCTTTGGCCGAAGTGATCCAACACGTCCGGGATGACCGGCGACAGCAGTGAGTTGGACAAGATGCCCGTGAGCGTGACCGCGAAGAGCAGCCCAAGCGGCGGACGTCTGGCGGCGGTCACTCGGGCTACAACTGCTTGGCCCGTAGCTGATCGAGCCAGCTCTCGGCATCGGTCCAAGCAGCGTCTGCTTCGGCACGTTGGTCGTCGCCATGTTCGCCCGCAGCTGGGTAGGAGCCCAAGAACTTCACGTTCGACTGTTTGGCCTTGAGAGTTTTGAGGCAGTCGGCGACCAACTCATCGGAGATGTGACCCTCGAGATCGAGCAGGAAGCAGTAGTCGCCGAGGCCCTGACGAGTCGGGCGCGACTCAAGCTTGGTGAGGTTGATGGAACGCGCGGCGAACTCCTGGAGAATCGCCAACAACGAGCCGGGGCGATCGGCACGCTGGAACACGACGATGCTGGTCTTGTCGTGGCCGGTCGGGGCGGGGATGCCCTCGCGGGCCATAACAACGAAACGGGTCTCGTTGCCGGTGTGATCTTCGATGCCTGCCGCTGCGATGTCGAGTCCGTACCGCTCGGCGGCGAGTGCGGTCCCCACAGCACCTTGGTTCGGCGTGCCTGACTCGGCCAGTAGTCGAGCAGCATCGGCGGTGGAGTTGGCGGCGACAGTGTCTGCATCTGCCAGGTTGTCGCGGATGAACGCGCGGACCTGCGCCAACGCGTGCGGGTAAGAGATGACCTCGGTTACGTCGCTGAGTGACCCGCCCGGCCGAACCAACAGGTTCATGGTGATGGGGATGACGACCTCGCGCTGGATCAGGAGATCTGCGTCGAATGCCAATGCATCCTGAATGACGTTGACCGTGCCTTCGATCGAATTTTCGATAGCGGCGAAGCCGAAATCCACCTCGCCTGCCTGGGTGCGATGAAGCACGTCAGCGTGGCTGCGACAGAGGACGTGGGTGGCCGCAGCGAGGTCGCCCTGAGTCAAGATGGCCTGCTCGGTAAAGGTGCCTTCGGGCCCGAGATAGCCGATGCGAGGCGAGGAAGAGGCGGACGTGGTCACGAGAGGCAAGGATAGAGGCGTGACAGACCCTGACCGCTCCCAATTGGACGCGCCACCCGCGGATTCCAATGCCTGAAGGCGCCAGGATCGCGTGGTTCCACTGTTTCTCGGGCATCACAGGCGACACGGCACTGGCTTCGCTGATCGACGCTGGCGCCGATATCGACGAGGTCCGAGCCCTGTGTGATCGTCTCCCCGTCGATGGGTGGGAACTCGATGCGGACGCCGTGATGCGCGGGGGCCTGGCGGCGTCTCTGGTCTCGGTTCGAGAACAAGCCAGCACCATTGTGCGCACCGGTCTCCACATCTCGGCGCTGATCGAAGAGGCCAGGCTCCCCGAACGAATCCGACGCCGCGCCGGCGCGGTCTTCGATGCGCTCAGCGACGCGCAACGCAAGTTGCACCGCCGTGCTCCCGAGCAAATCCACTTCCATGAGGTCGGCAGTCTTCGTGCCATCATCCGCGTCGTTGGCGCATGCGCTGCGCTCGAAGTCCTTGATGTGGACGAGATCTATGCCAGCGAGGTCGCTCACGGGCAGGGCATGGTCCGCAGCGCGCGGGGCATGATGCCGTTGCCCGCCCCCACCACCGTCGAGCTGCTTCGCAACGCTCCGACCTACGGCGTGGAGTTGCAGGCCGAGCTGACCTCGCCGACGGGTGCCGCGCTGTTGACATCGCTTGTCAGCGGCTGGGGGCCGATGCCACCAATGGTGGTGGCGGCTTCAGGCTTTGGCGCCGGCGCACGCGAGATTGTCGACCGCCCATTTGTTACCCAGGTCGTGCTTGGGACGCGGACTGCCGACCTTGGTTTGGGCCAACCGTTGACCTTGTTGGAGGCGAATCTCGATGACGCCACGGGAGAAACGCTGGCCCACGCGGTTTCGGCCGTGCTCGATGCGGGTGCGACCGAGGCATGGCTCACACCGATCGTGATGTCGAAGGGGCGCCCGGCCCACACGCTGAGTGCCCTCGTTGATTCCGCTCTGGCCGAGCAGGTCAGCATGGTCTTGGTGGCAGAGACCGGGTCACAAGCGATCCGAGGCCAGCGGCTGGAGCGGTGGCCGGTTGCTCGTCGCCACGATGAGGTAGACGTCGCAGGTCGTCGCGTAGAGGTGCAGGTGAGCGCTGGCCGCGTCAAGGTTGAGCACGACGACGCGGCACGCGCAGCTCGCCATATCGGCATACCCGTCCGCGAGGTGGTGTCGCTGGCCGAAGAGGCGTGGCGCAGAGTCGAGCGGGGTGAACTTACCGAGGTCGCTCCTCTCAACCCGCTCGGCCCTGTCGAGTCCGATCGAGACGACTCCTCGGACCCAACCGACGGACCCCATATTGCCTGAGTGAGGGACCCCTGACGGCTGCCGGGCAACTCAGGTTTCCTGATGCGGTACTAGCGTGCAGAGATGACCGAAGATCGCTTGTATTTCCGTCAACTCCTCGCTGGTCGCGATGTCGCCGCCGAGGACGATTTGGCCCGCCAGATGGTCAACTTCATCTATCTCATTGGTGATCGCGAGACCGGCGAAGCGGTGGTGGTCGATCCGGCCTATGACCCCCAAGGGATCCTCGATGTTCTGGCGGCCGATGGGATGGAGCTCGGTGGGGTGCTTGCAACGCACTATCACCCAGACCATGTCGGCGGAGACATGATGGGGTACTCCATCAGCGGTGTCGCCGACCTGTTGGAGCTGGCCTCGGTGCCCATCCACGTGCAGGATCCTGAGGGTGATCTCGTCACCAAAGTGACCGGCGTGACCAACACCAACCTGGTCCGGCATGACAGTGGCGATGTTGTCTCAGTCGGGTCGATCGATATCGAGCTCATTCACACGCCGGGGCACACGCCTGGCAGCCAATGCTTCTTCGTCGACAACAAGTTGGTCGCGGGCGACACGTTGTTCCTCGAGGGTTGCGGGCGAACCGACCTTCCCGGTGGCGACCCCCGCGAGATGTACGAGTCGCTCACGAAGCGCCTTGCTCGGATCCCCGACGACGCCATCCTGTATCCGGGCCACCTCTATGCGCCGGAACCATCGGCTTCGATGGGTGACACCCGTGCCCACAACACCGTTCTGATGCCTCGTTCCGCCGAGCAGTGGCTCGCCACGTTTGGCGGCTGATTGCGATGGTCGCGGGCACAAGACCTGTTGGGTTATTGGGGTGGTTTACCTCAAGGTGCACCGTACGCGTGCCGATCGGGTCGGAGAGGGTTTGGGAGCTGATCCAAGGAGCCCCAGGGTGACCGATCACGACAAGAGCACAGGCGCCACGACTGGCCTGGACCTTGACACTGCATTCGCCGAGGTTCGCCGCAACATCGGCGAGCTGGGCGAGAACATCGAGACGCTTCGCGACGAGGCCGATGCCTTGCTCGAACGGGCCGCAGGCCGCATGGCCCTGGCAGTGTTGGAACGCCCCGAGGAGCCCGGTGACGATCTGGAGCACCTGCAGAACTCCATCGAAGCTCTTGGCCGCCACAGCGCCGACATCCCCGAAGAGTTCGATCCGCGCCCATATGACCCTGACGAAGACGACCTGTCGACCGGCGGTGCCGTCGGTGGCGAGCACATGGCGTTCGAGGACCTGATGGCGGCTCCCGCCTTCGAGCCCGAACTCGAGACTGATGGTCAGCTCGGAGCCTTCGAGATTGCTGGAGAAACCAACCCTCTCGATAACAGTGCCTCCGACATGGTCCTCGCCGATGAACTGCCGCTGCTTGTCGAACTACCGGACGACGGCCCGCTGTCTTGGGACGCGCCGGAGGAGCCATTTGCCCAAGAGGGTGAGCGCCACGACGAAGTCGCAGGCCATGTGGCTGAAGTGATTCCGTTCACGCCGCGCCACGGCAGCGATGAGGCTGCGGCATTTGGTCACCTGACACCGGAGCTCGATGGCTCGGAGTCACCAGCGCAAGCCGACGCAGGCGACGTACTCGCAAAGGGAGCCCAAACTGACGATGGCGAGACGGTTCTTGCCGCCGGGTCACCAGACCCGAGCGCGAAAGCGACCGATGTTCCAGCAGCGACTCGAGGAACCACCGACGGGCTCGATGCCATCGCCACGACCGAGTCCACCGAGGTGCCTGAAAATTGGAACGGTCCCCGTGAGGACGACGCAGCATTCGATAAATTCTTCTCGCCCGAAGTCGAGCCCGAACCGGCTCAGCGGTGGCTCCTCAACGAGTAGTGAGTCATGCATTACGACATGGCCATGAATTCCCGGTAACCTATGGGTAACCAATTGTTTAGAGAGTGAGGACCCTGATGGGCTTCATGGACAAGTTCAAGTCAATGTTCGGCAAAGCGACCGACGTGGCCGGTGACGTAGCCGAGAAGGCAAAAGACGTTGCAGGCGATGCCGTTGACAAAGTCCAAGACGTTGCCGGCGATGTGGCTGATAAGGCCAAAGAAGTCGTCGGAGATGTCAAGGACAAGCTAGACGGCGACGGCGACGGCGAAGCCGACGGCGGCGAAGCAGCTGCCGACTGATCCAAGGTCAGAGGACAAGACCCGAATGAGGGGCCTTCGGGCCCCTCATTTGCGTTTTGTGACGGCACATCGAGTCGGGTGGAGCGCGCTCAGGGCTGCGGATCGGTCGATAGCTGGGGCGGATTGGCCCCTTGGCGCGAGACTGGGGTCATGATCATGTTGCCCGCAGAGATGATGGCTTTTGTGCAAGAACGACATATGGCGTCGCTGACGCTGGTCCGCAGCGATGGGACGCCCCATGTCACACCGGTTGGGTTTACATGGGACGCGCAGACCGGGCTGGCCCGAGTGATCACCTGGAACAAAAGTGTCAAGGTTCGGCTGCTCGATCGGCGGGGCCCGCTTCGTGCTGCCCTCTGCCAAGTGGACGGTGGCCGTTGGTGCACGCTCGAGGGCGAGGCCACCGCCACCGCCGATCCGGCTCGCTGTGCTGAGGGGACAGATCGGTACGCGCTCCGCTATGGAGCCCCGCGCGATCGCGGCTCCGATCGACGGGTCATCGAGATCTTCGTCGACCACGTGCTTGGTAGCGGCTGACCAGGCTGTCCTAAGAGCATTGCCATCGAGGCCGATAGATACTCATGCGATTGCTGCCCTGGAGGTCAGTCCTCGCCGGAGGCGTCGGCTTGACCGTCGCCGGGCTGGCGTCGGGACTCGGGGCCCCTGCGCGGGTGCTGGTCGCTGTTGGAGTCATTTACGTGATTGCCAGCACCGCGCGCACCGACGCATCCTTGGTCAACGGGCCTTGGCGTCTGATCGTCATTGGCGCAACCTTTGCCATCCTCGAAGCAGTCGGTCGCATGGCCCACGGGGCCCTGGACGGCGGGCGTTACCCCACGCCGAGCCCCGCTGATCTGGTGGCGTTCATCGCCTATGGGTCCATGATTGCGGGCGGTCTTTCGATCATTCGAGCGCGAACCAGAGAGCGCCGACGCGAGGATTCGACCGATGCGATGATCGTCGCTGTCGCAGTCGGCACGATCCTCCTGAACGTGGTGCTCGCTCCCTATTTGCAGAACCCTGCAGTGCTGGCTCTCGATCGCTCGTTGGCGGTCGGCTATGTGGGGATTGTTGTTGTCCTGATAGGTGTCCTGGCTCGGGTTTCGTTCGGGCCTGGTGTGCGGAACGGGTCCTATTATCTCTTGGCGTTGGCCACGCTGGGTGTTGTCGTTGCTGACGTCCTGCTTCGTGGATTCGTCGCGGGGTCTGACTGGGCATTGAACGCTTCCTTCGCCGTCGCACCCATTGCATGGACGTTTGCCGCGGCCGCAATTTGTCACCCGGCCGCCGGCGATCTCGTTGTTCGCCGGCGGCAGGAGGAGCAGCGCGTCGGGAGTCGCCGGCTCTTGTTGTTGGCCGGAGCACTCTTGTTGGGGCCCGCAATGTTGGTGGCGTCGGAGTTCGGTAGCGACCGCATCGATGTCGTTGGCACGATCTGCGGCAGCGCCGTGCTGGCATTGTTGGTCCTCCTGCGGATGTCAGACCTCGTGCGAGCCAAAGAAGGCACGTCGGTTCGTGAGCGGCGCCTGCGTGCCGCTGCCACACGCCTGGCAACCGCGTCGGATCGAGCCGGAGCGCTGCGAGCTGCTCTTGACGGCGCGCTCGAGATCTCCCTCAACCCGTCAACAAGCCGAGCAGTCGTCTATCGCATGCGACCTGAGGGCTTCACATTGCTTCTGGCGCAGGGCCGGCAGTCCCACGGCGCTCACGCCGCGATTGACGCGGTAACGCTTGAAGCGACCGGGATCGATGTCGATCGCACTGATGCGATGAGCTTCGAGGATGTCGACGCCATCGATCATGGCGGCGAGAGCGATCGCTGCGTGCTGGTCGTGCCGATTGTGTCGTCGGAGTCGGAGCGGTTCGCCACTGTGATAACCCAAGACGAGGTCTTCACTCAGGAACAGGTGGCCTCCTACGAGAGCTTCGCGTCTCAGGTGGGGTTGGCCCTCGAGAGCGTCGAGCTCCGTGAACAGATGCACCAGCGCCGATCGCACCGCCGATTCCGGGCCCTTATCGAGAACTCCTCCGATGTCGTCCTTGTTGTGGACACCACCGGCTAGATCTCGTTCGCGAGCCCCGCTGTCCGCCGGCTGCTCGGCCGTGAGGAAGCCACCGTGCGCGGCATGGCTGTTTCGGATCTCGTCCACCGTCCCGATCAGATCCACGTCCGACGGGCCTTGGCTGCTCCGAACCGCCCGGAGACCTCGGGTCCGGTGGTCGAGGTGCGCCTCCTGCACGGTTCTGGCGAGCTTCGGTGGTTCGAGCTGGAGGCGAGGGATCTAACCAACGAGGACGAGGTCCACGGCATTGTCGTGACAGTCAGTGATATCTCGGACCGCAAGCGCGCCGAAGCACAGCTCATGCGATCCGAGGCTCGGTTCCGCCTGATGGTGCAATATTCGTCGGACGTCGTGGCCGTCATCGACGACAACAACCTGGTCACCTATGTGTCACCGTCGATTGAAACCATGCTGGGTTACACGGTCGCAGACGTGATGGGTC
>CAWKYX010000041.1:0-18842 GCA_963854265.1 Acidimicrobiia bacterium | reverse complement strand
CGAGACATCGATTATTGCCGTTCCGCCGTTCCGCCGTTCCGCCGCTCCGCCGCTCCAACCTCATGCCTTGTCCTCGTCCGTGTCCTCGACGCCGCCCCTATCCGTGGTTGGCCCAGCGTGACGGATTGGGCCTTCCCGAGGATAGACATAGGGCTCGGTCGAACCATCGATGCGAGCGGCCAGGAAGTCACCTGCGCGGACTGGTGGATACCGCAAGGGCTGATCATTGGTCACACATGTCGGGATGGCTTCGACGATCGTCGCCGGGTTGGGATTGACAAAGAACGGCACTGAGAAACGCTCTCCCGTCTCGGGACCCACAACACGATGTGGTGTCGAGCGATACGTGTCATTGGTCCAACGGGCCAACATGTCCCCCGAGTTGATGACCAGACTGCCCGGTGTCGTGACGACCGGCGTCCATACCGCGTGGACGGGCCGCACCTCGAGACCAGGAACGCCATCTGTTGCAAGGATGGTGAGCGCGCCGTAGTCGGTGTGGGGAGCGTTCGGCACCGGCAGCGAACCATCGGGCAGCGGTTCGACCTCGGGGTAGTGCAGCAAACGCAGTCGGCACTGTGGCGCCATCATGCGGTCTGCAAAGAAAGACCGCTCGACGCTCAACGCCACTGCGAGCGACTCCAAAATAAGGGCAGCGATGGCCAGTGCGTTTCGCTGGTACTCCCCTACGACGTCGCCGAACTGGTTGATCTGTGGGACCACGACCTCGTCCGCCATCCCCAGATCGAGGTATTCGGTGTTGTCGCTCTGCCGACTCGTATCGAGCGCAGTCGCGCGGTGCGGGACAAACCCGTACCGGTCGACGCGCTGCGCGCCTTCCTTGTCCAGCTGCGGGAGGGAGAAGAACTCTCGCGCAAGGCCCAGAACCCGATCGATCTGTGACTCCAGCCCATGGCCAGTGATGACAAAGAATCCGCTCTGAACGCACGCGGCGTGAATGGCGACCGTTGTGGCCTGCGCCTCGCTGGAACCGGGCTGCAGCCGCAGCGCGGTGAGATCGATGGCCGGCGCGACCTCAGATTGTTCGTGCATCGCACCTCCCATTCCACGGGTCCAGCTGGACATGGTTCGACCGGCGCCGCTAACTCGACCAGGATATGTCCATGCCAGACATCCATGACCTCCGGAGCTACATCGCTGCCCTCGAGGCCGGCGGGCAACTGTCCAAAGTTGATACCCCAGTTTCGCTCGAACACGAGTTGGCCGACGTTGCTGCAGCGCTGGCCCGCAACGATGTCGGCGCTGGCTTGTTCAGCGCGGTCGATACGAGCCCCTGGCCGATCTTTTGTGGAAGCGTGACCTCGCACCGCCGAGCGGCCCTCGCTTTGGGGTGCGAGCCAACCGAGGTCATCGACGTGATGGAGCGAGTCCTCGACCCCGTCAACGGCATCGCGCCAGTGCGCGTCGAGACCGCCGCGTGGCACGACAATCACGTCACCGGTGACGACATCGACACCGAACTCCTCCCTATCCCCACCCATAGCCGAGGCGACGGCGGAGCCTTCATCACCGGCGCGGTGACCGTGGCGAAAGATCCCATTGGCGGCCGAGGCAACTTGGGCTACAACCGCATGCTTCGCCTGGATCGGGGCCGATTCGGCTTCAACGTCAACGAATGGCGCGATGTCGGAACGTTCTGGAAGTCACGCGAGGACCCCGATGCTCCGTTCCCGATCGCATTGGCCATTGGACTCGATCCGGCCATCATGATCGCGGCTGGCGTCAAGACGCCGGTCGACGAGCTCTTCATCGCCGGTGCAATCCGTGGCCGTGGTATCGAGGTCTGCCGAGGGCGTACCGTCGATGTGGACATTCCCGCAGCCGCCGAGATCGTGGTGGAAGGGCTCCTGCATCCGACCATCCGCGAACCCGAGGGTCCGCTGGCCGAGTTCCACGGCTACCACGGCGAGGAGTGGAACAGCCCAACCTTCGAGGTCACCTGTATCTCGTGGCGCGACGAGCCCATCTATCAGACCATCATCCCGGGCTGGTACGAGCACATCTACATCGGCAATGTCTTGCCCCGCGAGCCGTTGCTACGCAGATTCGTACGTCACCTCGACGCGTCAGCCGACGTCCACATCCCGCCTTATGGCAATGGGTTCCTGGCCATCGTGCAGATCGACCGTGACAACCCAGGGACACCCAAGAATCTGGCGATGGCCGCTATGGCTGCACACATCAACGTGCGCAACGTCATCGTGATCGATCGCGACGTCGACATGTTCGAACCGTCGGAGATCCAATGGGCGCTCACTAACCGCGTGAACTGGGGCACCGACGTCTTCACGGTGCCGGGTGCTCAGGGCCACGAGATGGACCCCACCGCAGATCAGCGAGGCGTGAGCACCAAGGTGGGAATCGATGCCACCTACAAGCGTGAAATACGCGAGTACGGCGAGCGAGTCGCCTACCCCACTGTGGATCTCAACAAATACCTCTGATCAGCGCTTCGTCGCCGCCACGACTGCAGCGGCCTTCCCGCGCAAGGGCACAACGCGCCGCGCCACAGTGCCTGTGAGGTCGCGGCGGACCACGTCAGCCGTGTTCCGTCCTGCCGCTCCAAACACACCGGCCCCGGGGAACGTCGCCGCTCCCGACAAGTAGAGCCCTCGGATGGGTGACCGGTAGCGAGTCAGCTCGCGCTGGCGGCCCGCAAGTGCAGCCAGCGGAGTACCGGCGTAGGAGGGCGTGTGGCCACGATGCATCGAGAACTCGGCTTCGTAGCGGTCGGGGGTCATAGCCCGCCACGCCGTCAGCGACTCGAGGGCCCCGGGCTCGACCATGCCGGCCCACATGTCCAGCCAACGCTGAGGCTCTGACGACTCCGGCCAACCGCCGACAAGTGCGTAAGGGGTGTAGAGGACCTCGAGGCTCAAGACGTGGGACCCACCAGCGGTCACCAACGCAGGATCGAGCACTGATGGCACGTTGACCAACAGGGTGGGTTGGGCAGCGACCTGTCCGTTGGAACGCCCCTCGTGGGCCGCGAGAAGCTGATCTGGCGACGGCGAGACCACCGTTGTCGGGCCCAAGGTGTCGAGCCCGGGAAAGTTCGCCTCGATGGACGATCCCGCGTGGTACCGCGGCAAGGCCGAGAGCACGCCGTCGATCTTGGACTCGTAGCCATCTTGAACCGGGCGAGCGCGCCACCGCTCGACCAGGCGTTTGGCCGCCGGAGGAGCATCACCGACCCAGTCGACAAACACTCGCTGCGGATCGCATGCCGCCACCACAACCGACGACCGGAGCTCGGTGCCGTCGTCGAGACGAACGCCGCAAACTCTGCCGCTGTCGACGACCAGCTGGGTCACGCTTGACCCACATCGAACCTGTCCACCTGCGGCCTCGAAGCTGGCCCGGATAGCGTCGGTCAGTGCTCCGCTGCCACCCGCCGGCCGGCCTGTCTTGACGAGGTGACGCGTGGCGTAGGCCGCCGCCGCCAAGCCAGTCCCTGCCATAGAGGGGTGAACGCCCCAGACAGTCGGCCCGGTACTAATCGCCGGCATCGTCAAACGCCAGTCATCGAAATAGCGAGCAAAGATCTCGTCTGCCGAGCGTCGAGACCAGTCGAGCAACCGAGCCGCGCCCTTGGCTCGACGTCTCAGCGCAGTAGCCAGCATGCGCGACGAGCTGGGCTTGGTGCGAGCCATCTCGATCACCAATTCGGCAACGGGCAGGGCATCACGCAAGTAGCGCCGGTACCCCGCTACCTGCGACGGGTAGGTGGCCGCCAGCGAATCGAGCATCCGTTCCTCTTCGTGGAAGAACACCCACGGATCGGCGCCATCATGGAACATGTTGATGAAGCTGGCGTCCGATTCGAGATAACGCAGCCCATGGCCTGCAAGGTCCAGCTCGTCGATGACCGGCATGGCGCGGATCATCGTGTGATCACAGTTGCAAATGTTGAAGCGAGCCCCGAGATCGCTGACGGTGGATGCACAGCCGCCCACCTCGTCGCGCGCCTCGACAAGCACCGTGTCAATCCCTGCGCGCGCCAAGTAGGCCGCGCAGATCAACCCGTTGTGTCCGCCGCCGACAACAATCACCTGGGTCATGGCGAGAGCCTAGGGCGTATCTCATGAGCGAATGTGCACTGGGGCACTGCCCTACGATGGCGTAATGCCTCGCTTCGATGAGCCACTCCTCACCCGGCCTGGAGCCGAGGTCTGCCTTGAGCTCGGGGTCCAGCCACCACCGCAGCGACCAATACCGGACTTGGTCGAGCCTGACAGTGCGCCAGAGGTAACCGATCCAGTCCTTGAGGATCTGGTACGCATCTCGCACCCGCGAATCGCCGTGCTGGAGAACTACCGACGGGCGGGGTGGGTCCATGCACGAGCCGACGCATGGCTCCGACCGTCGGCGCTGGCTCGGCTGGTGGCTACCGCCGACCAGTTACCGGACCGCTGGGGCTTGTGTGTGTTCGACGCATGGCGCCCATTGCGGCTCCAGGAGGAGCTGTACGACGCTGCCTATGGCAACCCGGGGCTTCCGCCCGGCTTCGTGTCCGAGCCCGACCCTGACCCAGCGACCCCGCCGCCGCACTTGACCGGCGGAACGGTCGATTGCAGTCTCACGCTTGACGGGATCCCGCTGGGTCTCGGCGCAGGGTTCGACGACTTCACCGATCGGGCGCGGGCCGACTCCCTCGAGTCGGAACCGGGCGTCAATCGCGAGCTCCGGCGCTGGCTGTACTGGTTGATGCGCGAGGTCGGGTTCGTGGTCCTCGATTGCGAATGGTGGCACTTCGAGTACGGCACCCGCCGGTGGGCCGCGATCACCGGCGAGATGCCACTCTTCGGCCCCGCGGGCCCGACCGTTGACGCCGGCTGAAGGCCGACCAACCAGCCGGCAGCCATGCTGGGCGCTGCCCAAACAACGTTGCAGGACCCACCATCTTGTGGCCCCCGCAACGCGGTGAGCCGCTCCACCGCGTGGGCGCAACGCTGCCCGCAAGACCACCCTCGGTGCGACCTGGCACGTTCCCCCGGCACCACACCCACCACGCCCCAACTCCACCCACCGACCAACCACCACGCTCGGTGTGACCTAGCACGTTGCCCCGACACCAATTTCAGGGCGCTAGTCGAGGCTGGTGGACGGTGGCGACGAGGTCTAAACGAACAGCTCTTTGTTGACGCGGTATTTGAGCATGAGAGGTCTACCCTCTCCTTCCATGCTCGAACTGTTACGGCGCCCGTTTCAGTCGCTCGCCGGACGTATTGTCACCGGCGTTGTGGCTCTCGCCATCATTGTTGTCGCCATCGTCGCCATCGGCGGATCCGAATATCCTGCCGTTGTCACCGAGGAGGCCGCTCCCAGCCCCACCTCGACGCCGATCCCTGAACCGACGGCCACCACCCCTCCAACACCGACTCCCGAACCCACTGCGACGCCCACCCCCACCCCCACGCCCGGGCCGGTGTCGCCGCTTAACGGGACCGACGTCGAGGGACCCATTCTCGACCGGCTCCTCACCATCAAGATCGACAACCACTCCAACGCGCAGCCACAGTCGGGGATCCAACACGCCGACCTCATGATCGAGATCCAGGTCGAGGGCATCACCCGATTCCTCTCCGTGTGGCAATACAACGACTCGGAAACCGTCGGCCCCATCCGGTCGATGCGCCCCACCGACTTCGCCATCCAGAATCAATGGGAGTCGACATTCATCAACTCGGGCGGCCAAAGTTGGGTGCAGCGCATCGGGAACGCGTCGAACGTCAACTATTTCGCCGAACCGTCCGGCTCGTTCCGAGTCAACTGGCGCCGCGCTCCTCACAATCTCTACGGCAACACCATCAACCTGAGGACGCTCGACGGCCGCGGCGCTTACGACAACCCCGTCGAGAACTTGTGGAACTTTGGCGAGCTGCCCGACGACGCTCCCGAAGCGACGGCCATCGCGACCAATTGGAACGCCGGCTATCAGGTGAACTGGGCCTGGAACGGTACCGAGTACGAACGATCCACCTGGACGACACCGCACCAGTACATCGACGACGATGGCGAACAGCAACAGATCACCGTCGACACCCTGGTGATGATCGAGACCAGTCCCTATACCGCCTCTGGTGGCTCCGGTTCGTCCGTTCCTGCCTCTAAAACCACCGGCTCCGGCGCTGCTTGGGTGATCGCCGACGGACGCATGCAGCAGGGAACCTGGGCGCGCGAGTCCCAAGCAGAATGGTTCACGCTCACCACCGAGGATGGCTCAGAGATGACCGTCCCACCGGGCCGTCTCTGGCTGATCGTGGCCCACAACGGCGGCGTCGTCGCGTCCTGACGCCGACCGATTCCCGGGGGGCCAGCGCCGGCCCCACCGATCAGTCGCGCCGCACACCTGTGACCAGCACCGCCGCACTGTCGTCGGGATCGATCGCTCCTGTGGCCACCGCCGCCAAGAGGCCGGCGTAGCCTGCGGTGCCGGTGTGGTCGGCGTTGTAGCCCTGGGCCCTGATGCGCTCGTTGGCGTACTGGATGTCGCCCTCTGACGCGACGATCGATCCGCCGCCGGTTCGCATCAGCGCACGTGCGATCCCCAGCCAGTCATAGGTGACATCGTCCAGGATGCCGGTGGCCGCCGAATGCGGGTCGTCCCAAGGAGTCATCAACACCGCAGCCTGTGCTTCGGCCATGGCCAAGCGGGCGTCGAGGCTTTCGGCGTCAGGAATCGCCGACCAAGCACGGTCGAAAGGCGCACACCCTTCGGCCTGGACCGCAAACACGCGAGGCGCGCCCACGAACGGGCCGTGACTCACGCCCTCGAGCAGGCCAATCGCGCAGCTGGTAAGTAGCGCTCCCCCACCGACTTGGACCAACACGTGGTCGACCGAGCCTTCGCTCAGCTGATCGGCGAGCTCCCACCCGATCGTCCGACCGCCGTCGAGGGTCCACAAGTTCTCAGTGGCTTGCACACCAAATGCCAGAGCACCACCGGCGACAGCCTCCTGGAACCGCAGCATGCACGGGTCACCGGCTTCGCCGTCGCGTCGTTCGCAGACATGGATCGTTGCATCGAGACGGTCAAGAATCGCGACAATCGATGGGTCAGCCCACGTCGGGATAAAGACATCGATCGGTCGACCAGCGGCACGAGCGACCGTTGCGGCGCCAAGGGCAGCGTTGCCACACGAGGAGATGGCGAGCCGTGCGTCGCCGTCCACGGCATCGACGCCAAGGTGCAACAGCAGCCCCATCAGATGCCGGGCTTTGTGCGAGCCCCCGACGTTGGCGGTCTCGTCCTTGGCAAACACCCTCGCTGGCGCGCCGGTTCCGGCCAAGCCCTCGGCCCATCGACCCGGTGTCCGGACAAACCCTGCATCGTCGACAGTGGCCACGGCCGCATCGATGGTCCGGACCATCTCTATGAAGTCGTCGTCGGTCCATCCCGCAGCCATGGCGCGGTGCCACGACCAAAGCATGCGCCGATAGTGCACGTAGGGATTTGGCTGGTCACCGATATCTGGCCACAATGCGCCCTCGGGCGCCTCGAGCCAGGACGCGGTCATCAGACCGAGACGCCCGTTGCCGCGTTGAACTCATCGATCATGGTGTCCCAGCCCGGCGCCATGGTGTGGAGCTGGTTCCAGAATGCCTGGTCTTTGCGGACGTCGAAGTCTTCAACGCTTACGCCCTGTTGTTCTACCCACGTGTAGTAACCGAGGTTGAAGATCCGATTGCGACCAGCCGCATCGAGTTCCTCGAGATGCTCAGTGTCGGCTCCCATCAGGTGCCGCGACACGATCTCTGCAGCGTGAACCTCGGTGAAACCATCGGGATACGCCTTCGCCAACATGCGCTCTTTCTCGCTCACGTAGAGCTCAGAACCGTCGGTGGCGACCGAGATGACGACGTCGTCGTGGCCCAGGTCCAACTGCTTGGCCGTCTTGATCGCGGCCAACGTGTTGCAAATCGATGAGAATCCAAAATGCCGGAGCTGGTCGACGATGGCGGGGTCG
This sequence comes from Acidimicrobiia bacterium, assembly GCA_963854265.1. Classification (GTDB taxonomy): domain Bacteria; phylum Actinomycetota; class Acidimicrobiia; order Acidimicrobiales; family UBA8592; genus CAWKYX01. The sequence continues at coordinate 10,851 of CAWKYX010000041.1, read as the reverse complement.
ACGCCGAGGCGATCGACCAGGTAGGCCTTGCCCACGTCGGTGGTGAACACAAGGTTCAGCCCATCGGTCGCCTGATCGCTGATGCCAGTGACGATGTCGGTGTTCATCACGTTGTGGATCAGCGGGATGTGCTTGTCGCCGATCCCCTGAATGTTGTGCTCGCCGTAGCCGTTGTAGAGCATCGTTGGGCATTCGAGGGCCTCGACTGCGACGATCTTGGCGCCGAAGTCGTCCTTGAGGCGGTCGCCCATCGCCAGAGTGCCAGCCGATCCCGACGCAGATGTCACTGCAGCAAGGCGGAGGGCAGGGTCGGCGGCTTGGAGCGTCTCGAACACGTGGCCGAGCGCCCGCCCCGTCACGGTGTAGTGCCCGACATGGTTCGCGAACTCCGAGAACTGGTTGAGGATAAAGTTGCCGGGATCCTTCTCGAGCTCGTTGCAGGCGTCGTAAATCTCTTTGACGTTGCTCTCCGAACCAGGGGTGCGAATGACGTCTGCCGGATCGGTAACCCACGCGTCGAGCCAGTCGAAGCGTTCCTGAGACATGTTCTCGGGCAGCACCGCAACGCCGCGGCTCTGCATGAGCTTTGAGATCGCTATGCCACCCCGGGCATAGTTACCCGTCGAGGGCCAGATGGCGCGGTGGCGAGTGGGGTCGAACTGCCCGCTCACGACCCGAGGCACCAGGCAGGAGTACGCAGCGAGGACCTTGTGGGCGCCGATCATCGGGAACCGGTTCCCAAAGACCAGCACGATCCGCGCATCGACGCCTGTCAGCTCGCTGGGGAGCACGATGTGTTCAGGGACTGCGACCTGGTTCGGAGTATCCCAGCCGTTGTACCAGTGCACGCGAAACAGATTGAGCGGGTGCGCGACGTTGGGGTCGACCCCCGCCAGCGCAGCCTGAATTTCGGCCGGGATCGTAGACGGGTCGGCGAGCTGGCCGAACGTCGGCAACAAGATGTTGGCCTCACGGAATCGCTCGACGGATTGGCCGTAGCTCTCCGGGTCGACAACGGACTGCAAGAGGCCATATCGGGCGGTATCGATCGCAAGACTCATGTCCGCGACGATACCTCTTTTAGGCTCCCTTCAACAGAATGTTGAACGACAACGATCAGCTGAACTGGCCTGCCTTGAGAGGGGGCCCAACGCCACCGAGCACGATCGATATCCAGAATCGAACGTGACGCCCATCAGTCCTCACGATGTCTCCGTGCAAGGCTCCGCTCAGCGGGTCGCAAAGAACTCGGGAACTGTTGCCGGTTGGCGGTCGTTGTTCCTGCGTCGCCACCAGGCGACGGGCCAGCTGTGCGTCGGGGGCAACGAGAACTCGGAATCTCTGCACAACAGCAAACGCCGACACGCCAGGTATGGAATCCACGGCGTGTCGGCGGGGCTTGCACCCAAGAAGAAGGATACGAGATATGAAGACACTCGCACGAGTGATGGCATTGGCCGTTGTGGCCTCGCTGATCGCGCTCCTCGGAGTTCCGGCAGCAAACGCGTTCAGTGGGGACAACAACCACGGGCGGACCTACAAGGTCACGGTGACCAACGTGACCGACAGTCAGATCCTGACACCGGTCACTTTCGCTGCACACAACCAGCGCGCTGACCTGTTCGACCTTGGTCGACCAGCCAGTCCTGAGCCCCAGCAGCTCGCGGAAAACGGCAACCTGATGCCGTTGGTCGAGGCACTGCCCGGCATCCGTGACGTTCGGACCTCAGGCATCGGCGCCGGCGCAGAAGGACCACTCGCTCCCGGCGCAACGCGGCAGTTCGAGCTCAGCGCTCCGCGAAACGCTCGCCTGATCTCCACGGTTCAGATGATCGTGTGTAGCAACGATGGCTTCACCGGCCTCGACTCGCTGCAGCTCCCGACGCGCAAGTGGGAAACCGTGAAGGTTTACGCGTACGCGTGGGATGCCGGCACCGAAAAGAACACAGGCGACCTCAATGACCTCGTTCCACCATGCTCTCCCGAGGGCATCGGAACCGGCGCGACTGACTCCACGCTGTCCGAAGGTGGCGTGATCGCTCCTCATCGTGGCCTCACTGGCGAAGCTGGCGAGATGTTCTCGTTCGATGCCGACGGCCCGATCGCGGTCTACGAGATCACCCGGACCCGCTGATCCAAACCCCCGAGCCGCTGCCTGACCCCAGGGAGTTGCTTGTCGCGAACGGCGGGAAGTCGGCACCGCAGTGCCGACTTCCCGCCCGCGCCGCGCTCTGCGCTGGATAGCGTTGAGAGCGTGACGTCCTCCCCGCGCCGAGAGCAGCTCACCGCCCGCCTGGCCTCGAGCTCAATCATGCAGAACGTAATCGGGCCCAAACTTCTCGAGCCTGTGGCCGAGTGGTATGGGGCATCGCAGCGAGAATCCGACGAGTCTGGCTCCGATCCCGACGCCGGGCCGTCGGTCGAGACGCTGCCCGGGTCAGACCAGTCGACCTCACCCCTTCCCGACGCCGACTCAACCTCGTTAGCCTCAGCCCAGGTAGCCGAAGCATTCTTCGCCGGCCCCGATGCCGGCGCTACCCCCACGGCCGAGCCCACGGGCGCAGCGAGCAGCGCATCCGAGCCAGGCTTGATAGCAGCGGTCATCGATGTGCCCGTCAGCCGGTCGGCACTGATCAAGGACGTCGCACTACGGGTCAAGACCCGGATCAAGTCGCACAACCTTGCCGTTGTGGCGGCCGGCATTGCCTTCTGGGGCCTCCTGGCAATACCTGCGATGTTGACCGCCGTGCTGTCCATCTACGGCCTCTTTGCAGATCCAGCGAAAGTCGAGGGTCAGATCGAGGACAACCTCGGCGCACTGCCCGAAGAGGCACGCACAATCATCACTGGGCAGCTCGAGTCCGTTGCGGGAGCCTCGGGGAGCGGACTCGCTGTCGGCGCGGCCATCGGCATCGTGTTGGCCCTGTGGACCAGCTCTGGAGCGATTGCAAAAGTTATTGCGACCCTCAACACCATCTGGGGGATCGACGAAACCCGCAAGTTCGCCAAGCTTCGAGGCCTGGCAGTCCTCATCACCTTGGGCGCCATCGTCTTCGTCATGGGCGCTGCCTTCCTGCTGGCCGCGCTTCCCCCGCTCCTCAGCGAAGTCGGCCTGGCCGACATTGGCAGGTGGCTGCTGAACGCTGGGAGATTCCCGGCTCTGCTGGGTTTCATGGCAGCAAGCTTGGCCTTCCTGTATTGGATTGGACCAGACCATCGGTCGAAGTACCGCGTCGTTACGTGGGGGGCACTGAGCGCGACGCTGCTGTGGGTTGTGGTCTCGGGCCTGTTCAGCGTCTACACGTCGAAGTTCGCGAGCTACAACGAGACGTACGGAACGCTGGGCGCCGCGGTGATCTTGTTGTTGTGGCTCTTCTTGACCGCGTTCATGGTCTTGATCGGAGCCGAGATCGATGCCGCCCGCGAAGAGCGCGCCGCCGAGATGGACTCAGGCGTCGGCGCCGGGCGTTGACCGCGGCCGCTTCATGGCCGACTCGTATTGCTTCATGCGCTGGTCGAGCACCTCGGACATGCCGGGAAAGCCCGGGATCTTTGCCAACTCGCGACCAAGGTAGGCAATACAGCCGAACAAGACGGCTGAGGTGAACGGCCAGTTCACAAAGAAGCGGATGGTCAGATAGCCACCGACAGACGACCGGTTGAACAGCCAGACATCAAACGCGGCGGAAACGAGCTCGGCGATACCCGCAACCCAAGCGACCCGGTGCATCGCCCGGGCGTAGATGGGGTGCTCGGACGTGGTGCGGTCGAAGCCGAACAGCAACGGCGCGTAGTCAGCAATGAGGTTGCGTCCAATCAATGCGGACACGATGAGCCCGACGCCGACGGCCGCCTTCACCCCAATGCCGATCCCGAAGTAGACAGCCTCGCTGTCGGTCAGAATCCCGAGGACACCTCGAACGATGATGCCAACCGTAATGATGGGCAGAAACTTGCCAATGGGGTGGCCGCGCCGCTTGCGCATGTAGGCAACCTTGAGAGCCCAAACAGTTGCGCCAACAATCCCCCACGCAAGTCCAGCGAATCGCCGCAACGCCAGGAACAAGATGATTGGCATCATCGAATCGAGCGGGTTGCCATTCATCATCGGCGTCGGGGGTGCCCCCGACGCTTCGTCGTCAGCGGGTAGCTCGGCAGAGGTCACGGGACCAGTCTGGCTGGTGCAAGGCTGGTTGCGGCGCCAGTGGACTGGAACGATGTCATGAACCCAACCTGCCTTCGCGTGCGCCGGCGCCGAGTTTGGCCAACGAGATCGCCAAGATCAGGCTGCACGCCGGGAACACGACGATGACCGTGAGGGAGATGCTCGGTGGTGGTGGTCGATAGTGTCTCCGGTGCCATGATTTACCCTGACGACTCGCCTCGCACCTACCCGACGGGATCTTGAGATGGACTTCGATGCAACAACAATCCGCCTGTTTCTCCATGTGCTCGGTGCCAGCGTTTGGGTCGGGGGACAGGTCGTGCTCGGCGCGTTGGTGCCCACGCTGCGTGCCCTCGGTGACGACGCACCAAAGCGCGTTGCGCGGGCATTCAATCGTGTTGCCTGGCCGTTCTTCACCCTCGCTGTCGTGACCGGCATTTGGAACGTCATGGAGGTCGATGTCGGCGATCGCAGCACCTCCTATCAGACCGGGCTGTTTCTCAAGCTGCTCATCGTTGCCGTCTCGGGCGTTTCCGCGTTCTTGCACACCACGGCAACGAAGAAGTCCGCGCTCGCAATCTGGGGTGCCCTGGGCGCGGTCAGCGCGCTCGCCGCCCTCTTGTTCGGCGCGATGCTCAGCACATCGTTGTAGACCCGGCCACCCGTCAACAACGAACGGGCCCGGTCTTGGCCTCGCAAAGGAGGCTTCTGACATCGCGCCAGAGCCTGGTCAAGCCACAAGCGAATACCTCGGGCCGATCGTTTGGGCGGCACCCCACTAACATCAGCGCCCATGTTCCCCGGTGCAATAGCTGAGACGTCGCCCGACAAGACCGCCATCATTATGGCCACGACCGGCGAACAGATGACATTCGCCGAGATGCACGAGTATGCCTCTCGCTTGGCCAACCTGTTCCAAGCCGCAGGCTTGGAACCCGGAGACCATGTCGCTTTGTGCCTCGAGAACCGGCTGGAGTTCCTGCCGGTCTGCTGGGGTGCTCACTACGCCGGGCTCTACTACACCGCGATCAGCTCCCGGCTCACGTCGAGCGAGATGGCGTACATTATCAACGATTGTGGCGCGCAGGCGTTTGTGACATCGCCGTACAAGGCGGCCGAAGTCGCCGAGCTAAGCGACCTGTTGCCCGATGTCGAACTGCGCTTGAGCGTCGGCGGCCAGGTGGACGGTTACGATGCCCTCGAAGCGCTGCTGCCACAGCAACCCATCGAACCTGTTGGACCCCGGATCGAGGGAACCGACATGTTGTACTCATCGGGTACGACCGGGCAACCGAAGGGCGTGAAATTCCCGTTACCAGGCGGCGAGCTCGGGACGGCTGACCGCGTAACAACGCTTGCCACGCGGCTCTTCGGGCTGGACGAGGCCACGGTGTACCTGTCCCCCGCACCGCTGTACCACGCGGCCCCACTCAGATTCTGCCGGGGCGTGAACCGAGCAGGCGGCACCGTTGTGGTGATGGAGCATTTCGATCCCGAGGATCTGCTGCGCACCATCGAAAAACACTCGATCAGCTTCACGCAAGTCGTACCGACGATGTTCGTGCGCATGTTGAAGCTGGACCAAGAGGTCCGCGATCGCTACGACGTGTCGACGCTGCAATGCGTCGTCCACGCCGCGGCGCCATGCCCGGTACCCATCAAGAAACAGATGATCGACTGGTGGGGTCTAGTCATCCATGAGTACTACTCCGGCACCGAAGGAAACGGTTTCGTCTATTGCAATAGCGAAGGCTGGCTGGCGCATGAGGGAACCGTCGGAAGCGCGATCTCGGGGACCATCCACATCGTCGACGATGACGGCGTCGAGGTGCCAGTCGGCAAGGTCGGCACGATCTATTTCGAGTCAGACGCTGCGTTCGAATATCACAATGACAAAGAGAAGACCCAAGATTCTCGGCTCGCGAACGGCTGGAGCACCCTGGGCGATGTCGGCCGACTCGACGAGGACGGCTTCTTGTACTTGACCGACCGCAAGGCATTCATGATCATCTCCGGCGGGGTGAACATCTATCCCCAAGAGGCTGAGAATCTCCTCACCATGCACCCGAAGGTGCTGGATGTGGCGGTGTTCGGCGTCCCCAACAACGACCTCGGCGAAGAGGTCAAAGCTGTCGTTCAGCCGGTGGACTGGAACGATGTCGGTCCCGAACTCGCACGCGAGCTGATGGCCTACTGCGCCGAGAACCTTGCCCGTATCAAGACTCCGCGCAGCATCGACTTTCGCGAAGATCTGCCGCGCCACCCCACCGGGAAGCTCTACAAGCGCCTGCTCCGCGACGAATACTGGGCCGGTCGCGACTCGAAGCTCGTCTAGAGCCCACCTTCGGGTGTGAGCCCCAGCGGCCTGGTTTCGCCTGCCGCTGAGCTCCTTTCACACGAACAACTCCTGGGCTCAGCCCGCGTGCTGGCGCAACCACGCGTACATCGCAATCCCGCTGGCCACGCCGGCATTGATAGAGCGGGTCGATCCGTACTGGGTGATCTCGCACATGATCGACACAGCATCCTGCATCTCACGGCTGAGCCCGGGCCCCTCTTGGCCAAAAACCATGACGCAATCCTGCGGGAGCGGCGTGGACTCGATGGGCACCGAGCCTGCAATGTTATCGATACCCACCAACACGAGTGATTCGGACTCGGCCCAACTCATGAACTCTTCGACCGTCCGGTGGTGGTGTACGTGCTGGTATCGGTCAGTCACCATTGCGCCACGTCGGTTCCAGCGACGCTTGCCCACGATGTGCACGGCCGCGGCCATGAATGCATTCGCATTACGGACCACTGTTCCGATGTTGTGATCGTGCTCCCAGTTCTCGACTGCGACATGAAACCGATGTCGATGCAGGTCGAGATCAGCCACGATCGCGTCCATCAACCAATACCGATACTTGTCGACCACGTTGCGCTCATCGCCCGCTGCCAACAACTCGGGGTCATACCTCGGGTCGTCGGGCCAGGGCTCGGGATGTGGACCGACCGTCACCCGACCACGTCCTGTGCCAGGGGCAGTACGCCAAATGCGACGACGCAATAATGCAGGGTGGCAGCGATGGCGACCATCGTGTGCCAAATCTCGTGATAGCCAAAGGTGTTCGGCCATGGATCCGGGCGGCGAAGGCCCACCACGAAGGCGCCAAGGTTGTAACAAACGCCACCGATAACCGTGACAACCATCCAACCCGCCCCAACGGTGTCCCACAGCTTGCCGAACGTCAACACGGGGATCCAGCCAAGCAGCATGAAGCTGGCGTTCATCAGTCCATAGGGTGGCCTGAACGGCAAAAAGCGGACGGCGATCCCTAGAGCCGCACCAACCCACCCGCCGATAAGCATCAGATTTTGGGCCCACCCGTCGAGAGCCAACATCCCGAAGGGCGTGAAGCCACCGGCGATGCACAAATAGATCCCCATGTGATCAAGGCGGCGGAAGCGCAGCCAATCGTGATCGTTGAAGATCGTTCGATGGAATGTCGCGCTCACCCCGAACATAGCGCTCGTGCCGAACGCAAAGATCGCGCCAGCGAATGCAGCCCGGCTAGTCGGAGCCGTCGCCACCAGCACAACACCGACCGGTATTGAGACAATGAAGCACCACATGTGGAGGCGCCCACGCAGCCGCGGCGGGCTCAGCGCACTCGCTCGGGCCAACTCGGTACTCATAGTGTCGATTCCGCGAGCCGCGGCAGCAGTGCGTCCACCAACGCGCTGATTTCAGCAGCGCACGCATGGAAGACGTCCTGGTCCCCACCCGCCGGGTCAATGACCTCTTCCCAAGCATCGACGGCGACTTGGCCAAGACCCAACGCGTGGAGGCGGCAACGAAGAGGGGACGCTGTGTCGTCCAGGTCGCGGATCAGACGGGGCAGGGTCGCGGCAATACCCGATGCCTCGGGGTGGTGTCGGCGGAGGTAGCGGATGTGATCGGGCTCGAACGCAACAATCACGTCCGCCCACTGCGTATCGCCGGTATCGAGTTGGTGGCTTCGGTGTTCCCGATCTTCGAGGCCCATTGCCTGGAGTGCGATCCGCGTGCGCTGGCTCATGGGCAGGTCTGGGATGGAGAGCGTCCCAGCCCCACGAATACTCAGCGATGGCGCTCGGTCCCTGGCCATTACCGTGGCCATGACCGACCTCGCGGCGTTACCCGTGCACAAGAAGATGACATTGGTCATGGCAACCCGATCAGTTCGACCGACACGTCGCGGTCGATCGCCGTGGACAGCAGCGAACTCCGTTGGTTGGCGGTGTACAGCTCGAGCGAGAAGTCGATCTCGTCCCTCGTTCGCACTCCCACCGTCACGGTTCGGTCGTCCGCGGTGACCACCAGTTCCTCGACCCCACCCTGGCGGGTCCGGTCGAGGGCAATCCCGATGCGGAGCAAACCTGCCAGTGTCCGAACTCGGCCCTGGTCGACATCAGACAGCGACTGGAAGTCCGCGTGGGTGGCCTTGGGCTCGCTCTTGCGGTGGTATCGAGCCACCTGGGCGATCATCTCGATCTCGGCATCGGTGAATCCGCTCAGTTGATCGCTCTGGCGAATCACATAGTAGGAGTGCTTGTGGTGCGCGGCATGGCTGATGAACAACCCGACATTGTGCAACAGGCCCGCTGCCTCGAGCAGGTCGCGCGCTCCAATGTCGAGCCCGTGCAGATCCTCGGTCTGATCGAACAACTCCAGCGCAATGTCGGTGGCTCGCTGAATGTGGCCGAGGTCCTCGTGGTAGCGCTCCGCCATGTGCAGCACCGACTGCCGACGAATGTCGCTCAGGTGGTGGAAGGACGGCTCACCTGACCGTGCGGCCAAGTCGAGCAGGATACCTTCTCGTAATGCGGCCTCGGACACAACCATCTTGTCGATAGCAAGACCGTCGAGAATCTGTTCGAGGAGTACGGCCCCCGCGACAATGATGTCGCGGCGCCGCTCGTCGAGGCCAGCGAGCCCTGTTCGTTCGTCGGCTGTCGGTGCATCAAGAATCGCCTCGACGACCTGCCCCAGCTCTTCGCGAGTGAACGATGCCCCGTTTGTTGGAGCCATTGAATCGCCACCGCGCTGAGCAACCACCATGCGCGCGATGGTGTTGATCGTGCCCGAGCTGCCTATGGCAACGAAGGGCCGATGCTCACGCAGCCGTCGGATTGTTGGCACCAGGAACGAGCGCACGTGGGTCCGACACTGCTTGGCCGATTTCTTGGCGACCACGCCCTCCGGAAAGAATTGGTCGGTCAACCGGATCGCTCCGAGGTTGGTGCTGTGTGCAGAGCGAACGTCGCGTCCGTGGCCAACCAGGAACTCCGTGCTGCCGCCGCCGATATCGACCACGAGCACCTGTTTGTTGAAGACGGGGACGGCTTGCAGCACCCCTAGATGGATGAGACGAGCCTCCTCGGCTCCGGAAACCACCTCCACGCTGACGCCAGCCTCTTGCATGGCACGCTGCAGGAAGTGCGCACGGTTCGAGGCCTCGCGCAACGCCGATGTCGCAATAGCGGTGATGTCGGCATCGAAGCTGTCGGCGACTTGACGGAACCGACGGAGCGCAGCGATGCCGCGGTCGATCGCGGGGGCCGTCAGCTCATACATATCGCCCGAGCCCGAGCCGAGTCGCACCATCTCCTTTTCCTTGGCCACGACATCGAAGCGGCCATCGGGCTGAAGCCGCGCTATGAGGAGGTGAAACGAATTCGTGCCGAGATCGATGGCGGCATGAATCTTGCCGTCACCCAACACATCGTGCATCAAGTCAGGCCGGTCAACTGTGGGACTCGTGGATGAATGCACTGCCTAGTTTCTACCGCAGAGCGACGTCCAACGCCTTGTCCGACCTGCACAAATGCCACTGGCGCATCGCTTCAGAGCGCGACTCGTCGACGGTTCACATTTTGTCCTTTGCCTCCAGGCGACGAAAATGGAACCTGTCTGATAGATAGTGCGTCTAGGCGTAGTGGAGGGTGCGGTAGCAATCGCGAACAGACCTGAGTCTCAAGCAGACATCGACGCGCCCAGCGACATCGAGGTCATGCCAGCTACCGGCGACCCCTTCGATGCCTTCTACATCGAACATCACGGCACAATCGCCCGCGCCCTTGCGCTCACCCTGGGTGACACCCAACTCGGGATCGAGGCCACCGACGAGGCCATGACCCGCGCCTACCAGCGTTGGTCACAAGTGGAGACGTACTCCAACCCAGCAGGCTGGGTCTACCGGGTCGGGCTCAATTGGGCCCGATCGTTTCTGCGCAAGATCCGCCGCACCACATCGTCGCCCTGGGTCGATGAAACCCCAGTCAACGACCCCACACCGCACGACCCGCAACTTGCCGCTGCCCTTGCCCAACTCGATCCCAAGCATCGTTCGGTGGTGGTGCTGCGTTACCTCCTCGACTGGTCCGTCGACCAAACTGCAGATGCACTCGAGATCGCACCGGGCACCGTCAAAAGTCGCCTTCACCGAGCCCTATCCCAACTCGAGGCCCACATGGGCCCTCACGAGGAGCCGTCATGAACCTGCACGATCGACTACGGGCTGAGCTTCGCGACCGCTCGGCGCACATCCCGGTCCGTGCCGCTGGCGCAGAATCTGTCATCGGCACTGCCCAAGCCCGCCTACGCCGCACCAGGGTGATGGGCGTAGCCGCCGCGTTTGTAATGGTGGTCGGTGTCGCCG
>CAWKYX010000040.1:0-18906 GCA_963854265.1 Acidimicrobiia bacterium | reverse complement strand
GTGGCGAAGTCGGACTCGGCAACCAGTTGTTCGAGCTCGAGCAGCTCCACGCCGACCTTGCGAGCTCGCTCGGGTGCCACGAAGGGGTCGTAGCCCACAATGCGCATGCCGAATGCTTGGGCACGCTCGGCGACCAGCTTGCCAATCCGACCCAGACCAACAATGCCCAGCGTCTTCTCGGCGAGCTCGACGCCAGTCCATTGCTTGCGCTCCCAGCGGCCCTCGATGAGCGCCGCGTGAGCTTGGGGAACGTTGCGAGCCTGTGCCAGCAAGAGCGCCATCGTGTGCTCGGCCGCTGAGACGGCGTTGGACAGCGGAGCATTAACAACCATCACGCCATGGCGTGTGGCTGCGTCGACGTCGACGTTATCGAGACCAATGCCGGCTCGACCGACCACAACCAGCCCAACACCGGCTGCGACGACATCGGCTGAGACCGTCGTGGCGGACCTGATGATCAGCGCATGAGCGCCGCATACGGCATCGAGCAGTTCGTCGTGGCTGAGGCCCAACCTGACATCGACCTCGTGGCCGGCGGAGCGGAGCTTGTCCAGCCCGTTATCGGCAATTTCTTCGGTGACGAGGATGCGACTCATCCGGACAATGTATGGCGCCCGTGTGGTCACCATGGCCCGATAGCACGTTCTGGGCGAAAGTCACACCGGCTGAGCAGGCGGCTGGGCTACGCGCCGTTGACCGACCGAGGTAACTTGTCGCTTGATGTCCCCTTCGAGCACGACAACCGCCGACGTCTTGATCATCGGCGCAGGATTGTCGGGCCTCACCGCTGCCCGTGAACTCACGCGCCACGGCCTTCGGGTGGTCGTCGTCGAAAAGGCGCGCACGGTAGGTGGACGCCTTGCCACCCAACCCATGGGCCCTGCCCTGCTGGATCACGGCGCCCAGTTCTTTACCGTCCGGGGCGATGACTTCGCCGCGACCGTCGAAGAAGCCGTGGACGCCGGCGTAGTCCACGAATGGTGCCGCGGGTTCGGTGAGCCCGACGGCTACGCCCGCTACGCAGGATCTGCGGGCATGCACGGCTTTGCCGCGTGGCTCGCCTCGGACCTGACTGTCCTGACCGGCGTCCAGATCGAAGAGATCAGAAAAGCGCGTACCGGATGGACTGCTCGCGCAGGAGCCAACGTCTATGAAGCGCCAACAATCCTGCTGACCGCTCCGGTTCCTCAGTCGTTGGCCATGCTCGACAAGGGCTCGGTGCGCATCGATTCCGAGATCGCAGATCAACTCTCCAGCGTCGAGTATTTCGCAACGATCGCTCTGTTGATGACCCTGGAGTCATCGCCGGCCGTTCCCGAACCTGGTGGAGTGCAGCTGGCCGAGAGCGAAGCGTTCACCTTCGTTGCCGACAACCGCCGTAAGGGAATCTCGCCCAACCACGCCGTGACGCTGCATGCGAACCACGACTACTCGCTGCGTCGATTCGACCACCCGGTCGAGGAGGTATGCAGGGAGCTCGAAGAACTCGCTGCTCCGTGGATTGGCGACGCCACGGTTCTGGCGAGCGACGTGAAGCACTGGCGCCATGCGGGACCCGTCAAAGCATTAGCCGACCGGGTTCTGGTCGATGCCGGAGCGGGTCAACGGCTCGCTTTTGCCGGCGACGCGTTTGGTGGTCCCAAAGTGGAAGGTGCCTTCAACTCAGGACTCGCCGCGGCTCGAACGCTGCGGGAAATTTGACATGACGCTGGACTTGACGGGTCCATGTCCGGGGACCGCTTGCAACAACCACCTGGCAGCCTGGCGACTGGATCCTGGCCCGGTTCCGGACCCGTCTGTCCGCCGATGGATTTCTCGAAGAAGACGGCGAACTCTGGGCGGCGAAGCCCACGTTGGTGGCTAACTCCCGTCAGTTGTCGATCACGATTTGAGTTCCGATGTGGCTACGCAACTATGTTCGCAGTCACATTGCAGCAGTGACATTGCAGCAGTGACATTGATCAGCCGACCAGGAGGTTCCCGCGATGAGTGATGAGCTGGTCGTTCGGACCGACACGCCCGACGGCATCACCACCCTTACGCTCAACAAGCCTGCCAAGCTCAACGCCTTGGACCCGTCGATGTTCGTAGCATTCCGGGCCCATGTCGACGCCATTGCACAGGACACATCAGTGGGATGTGTGATCGTCACGGGCGCGGGCCGCTCTTTTTGCGCTGGCCACGACTTGTCGTCGATCAGCTCGAAAGAACGAGCGCCCTCCCCCCATTTCGAAGCCGAGACTGTCGACGCGCTCGAAGCGTTGCCGATGCCCACCGTGGGCAAGATCCGGGGTCACTGCTTCACCGGCGGCTTGGAGTTCGCCTTGGGCTGCGACCTTCTGATCGCGGCAGACGATGCTCAGCTCGGCGACACGCACGGCCAATGGGGCCTGGTGCCGGTGTGGGGGCTGTCGGTTCGGCTCCCCGAACGGGTCGGGGTATCGACCGCCAAAGAGCTCATGTTCACAAGCCGGCGGATCTCGGGCAGCGATGCTGCCGGAATCGGGCTCGTGGACCGCGCCGTGCCGGCCAATCAGCTCGACAACACGGTCGACGCCTTGGCTGGCGAGATCGTGGCCAACTCGTGGGGCACCAACCGCATCGACAAACAGTTGCTCGCCGATGCCAGTCACATGAGCCGCCGTGAGGGAATCGAGGCCGAACGGCTTCGTCCCTATGGCGCGCCCGACGACATGGCCGAACGCATGGCCCGCCCGATCAAGCCCACCAGCTGACCCTTTCGGTCAGCGGCCGATGATCGGCACTGGCGTGATGGGGTCAGCCGGGGTGAAGCCGAAGATCTGGGCGAAGAACGAGTACTCGGCCTCGAGCGCGCTGACGATGTTCGCGCCGTCACGGAAACCATGGCCCTCACCCTCGAATAGGACATAGGCGTGGTCGATGCCTTTGCCGGCAAGCGCGTCAACCATCATCTCGGCCTGATTGGGGGGCACGACCTTGTCTTCGGACCCCTGCAGAATGATCATTGGGGCGCTAAGCCGATCGGTGTGGTGAATCGGCGATCGCTCGATGTAAACCTCACGCTCGGCCGGATAGGCCCCAACCAAACCTTCGAGATAGCGCGACTCAAACTTGTGGGTGTCTTTGGCCAGGGCCTCGAGATCACCAATCCCATATCGACTCGCGCCTGCCGCGAACACATCGTGGAACGTGAGCGCAGCGAGCACAGTGAACCCACCAGCGCTCCCGCCTTTGATGGCAAGACGATCGGCATCGACATCGCCCCGGTCGGCCAGGTAGGTCGCAGCGGCGATGCAGTCATCGACATCAGCGACTCCCCACTGGCCTCGCAACGCATCCATGTAGGCACGTCCGTAGCCCGTCGATCCCCGATAGTCCACGTCGACGACAGCCCAGCCCCGGGTGGTCCAGTAGCGCAGTGACAGCTGGAGCTGACGCCGTCCGGCGCTTGTTGGTCCACCATGGGCCAATACCAACAGGGGCGGGCGCTCGCCAGGGGGCCCGACGTGACCTGCATGTGCAGGCCGGTAGTACAGCGCGTGGGCTTCGGCGCCGCCTGACGTCGGAAAGACAATGTCTTCCGGGGCAGGGAGGAAAGCGTCTGGGACACCGTGCACGTGGGGCACGCTGGCATACGCGGCCTGGTCAACGTGCTCGATAGCCGCAGCATCGGCCCGGTGCGTGGCGCCGATGTAGGCCGCGCCGCCGGGGAACGCCCGGACGGCGCTGACCGACGACCAGCCGCTCTCGACCGCGTCGCTGCCATCCAACAGCAACATGTCGCCCTTGGGGCGACTCATCGCAGTCACTACCTGGCCATCGTCGTCGATGGCATACCGAGAAAGCCCGAAGACCCACATCGGGCCGGCCACGTCGAAGTCCCCTCCCACCTCGACCTCGGCGCCGTCCTCAGTGAGTCGGTAGAGATTCGAGCGGCCAGACCGGTCCGACAGGAAGTAGAGATCGCTCGTCGGCGACCACTCCGGCTGGCTCACTGATTCATCTGCGCCACCTGCCACCATGCGAGCGCGCACCACTGCACCATCTTCGAGTTCCCCGACCCACAGCTCAGTGCCATCCCAAGGCATGTTGGGATGGTTCCACTGCACCCAAGCCAACAAGGTCCCGTCAGGCGACGGGCGCGGCGATGCATAGAAGTCGGCTCCTAGCACGAGCTCCCTGAGCTCTTGAGAGCCGTCGACGGCAACGGCAACGATCTGGTTGTCGGGCTCGAGGGTCGCTCCGCCGGGCACTTGGTGATGGACTTCGCGAACACAGACATACCAGCGGTCATCCACGCTGGCTCGACCATCGGCGAAGCGCCATGCCCCTTGCGCTGGTGGCTCGGCGGTGAGCAAGATCGGCTCTTCGCCCGGAGTCATCCGACGGAGGCGCTGGTCACTGAACTCGCAGTAAAAGAGATCGCCCCTGTGGACCCACCACGCTCCCCCGCCGTATTCGTGCACACGCGTGCGGACGTTGGTTTCTGGCGGGGTGATCTCCTCGACAACGCCGTCGCTCCGCCGCACGATCGCGACACGCCCACCCTCGTCGGGACGCGACTCCGACCACCACAGATCGCCGCCATCAGTCACAAGCTCGGAGATCCCGACGGTGCCCTCGATGAGAGAAGCAGCACTGATGGGCGACGGCCAGCTGCCGTAGGGCAGTTCTGCGCTCACGACTCGAGCAGGTCGGCGATGCGCCGCACACCCTCGCCCAGGTCATCATCGCCGAGCGCAAACGACAAGCGTGCGTAGCCGGGCGCACCAAAGGCCTCGCCAGGAACGATTGCAACCTTGGCCACCTCGAGGAAGACCTCGGCCAGTTCGAGGGTGGAGGTGGGCGTCCGCCCGCCGATCTCGCGGCCGAGCACGTCCTGGAACGATGGGAAGGTGTAGAAGGCGCCTTGGGGCTCAAGGCAATGCACCCCTTCGATGCCATCGAGGAGCGCGTGCATCACCTTGCGCCTGCGATCGAATGCCTCACGCATCTCGTAAACCGCGTCGAGCGGGCCGGCGACAGCAGCGAGGGCGGCCCGCTGGCTGACGTTTGCGACATTGGAGGTTTGGTGGCTCTGCAGGGTGGCCGCCGCTTTCGCTATGTCGGGTGGACCCACAATCCAGCCAACGCGCCAGCCAGTCATGGCGTAGGTCTTGGCCACGCCGTTGAGCACGATGCAGCGATCGGCGATCTCGGGCACGACAACGGGCAACGAGTGATGTTCGTTGTCGCCGTAGACCAGATGTTCGTAGATCTCATCGGTGATGATCCACACGTCGTTGTCGACCGCCCACTGCCCAATGGCTTCGATCTCGTCGCGGGAGTAGACCGCTCCGGTCGGGTTGGAGGGCGATACGAACAACAGGGCCTTGGTGCGAGATGTCCTGGCCGCGTCGAGTTGATCGAGGGTGATGCGAAAGCCCGTATGCTCGGTGGTGGGTAGCACGGTCGTGGTCGCACCCGCCAGCGCAATGGGTTCCGGGTAGGTCGTCCAATACGGCGCCGGTACGAGTACCTCGTCGCCTGCATTGAGCAGCACCTGGAATGCGTTGTAAACGGCGTGCTTGCCACCGTTGGTAACCACAACCTGGTCAGCGGTAACGGCGTACCCGGAGTCGCGCATCGTCTTTGCTGCGATGGCCTCGCGAAGTTCGGGCAGCCCCCCTGCTGGCCCGTAGCGGTGGTTCACCGGATCGGTACACGCAGCGACGGCTGCTTGAACAATGTGATCTGGTGTCGCGAAGTCAGGCTCGCCGGCACCAAACCCGATGACCGGCTCACCGGCCGCCTTGAGCGCCTTCGCCTTGTTGGTGACCGCAAGCGTGGCCGACGGCGCTATCGCACCGACTCGTCGCGAGACACGGGATGCACTTGTCACGGCTTCACTCCAGGGCTTGAGACAGGGATCGATCGCCCATGATGGTGCCACAAAGCGGGGTCTCCACGCGATTCATTCCCGTCGCATCCTGTTCCTATTCTGTGGACCCCGACCGCCGGTCGTTGCACCCGCACCTTGAGCGCTCCCACACCCGATGCGACCCAACGAATCGTCGGTGAATAGTCACCCGTGCCGGGGCTTCGAGCGGTAGCGTTCGGCCCATGACAACGCCTGCCGATATCCGCATCCCGGCCGACCTGCTCCCCGACGATGGGCGTTTCTGCGTGGGGCCATCGGTCGTTCGCCAAGACGCCGTCGACGCGCTGGCAGCCGAAGCAGGCGACTACCTGGGCACGAGCCATCGCCAAGGTCGCGTGAAGTCCATGGTGGGCCGTCTGCGTTCGGGCCTCACCGATTTGTTCTCGCTGCCCGATGGCTGGGAAATCGTGCTTGGCAACGGTGGCACGACCGTTTTCTGGGATGCCGCCACGTTTGGCCTCATCGAGGAGCGGAGCCAGCACATGGTGTTTGGTGAGTTCTCATCGAAGTTCGCGAATGCGGTGAACGCCGCACCGCACCTCGATGGAGCAGAAGTCATCGACTCAGCGCCCGGCACAGCGGCCTATCTCCAAGCCTCTGACGTCGACCTCTACGCACTCACCCACAACGAGACCAGTACCGGCGTCGCCGTAGAGCTGCGGCGGCCCGACGGCGTGCCTGCATCCGAAGCATTGGTGGCGGTCGACGCAACGTCGGGTGCCGGTGGGCTGCGGTGGGACCCAGGCGAGGTCGACTGTTACTACTTTGCTCCGCAGAAGTGCTTCGGCTCAGACGGCGGATTGTGGCTGGCGGCCTGCTCGCCAGCGGCGGTCGAACGCATCGAGCGAATCGCCGCATCAGATCGGTGGCGACCGGCCAGCCTTGATCTCGGTATTGCACTCGACAACAGCCGCAAGAATCAGACCTACAACACCCCAGCTCTGGCGACCATCTTCTTGACCGTCTATCAGATCGAATGGTTCAACACCAACGGCGGAATCGACTGGGCTGCCGGCCGCTCGGACAAATCTGCCGAGATCCTCTACGGCTGGGCTGAAGCGACCGAGTGGACCACGCCGTTCGTGACCGACCCCGCGCTGCGCAGTGCAGTGGTGGCCACCGTGGATCTCGACGATGCCTACCCCGCCGACGATGTCATCGCTGCATGCGCTGCCAACGGCATTCTTGACATCGGCGGTTATCGAAAGCTCGGACGCAACCAACTTCGCGTGTCGATGTTCCCGGGGGTCGACCCTCAAGATGTTCTTGCGCTCACCGGTTGTCTCGAATACGTCGTCGGGCAACTCTGAGGAATTGCAGATGGGTCCCCCCGATCTGGTCGAACCTGGACAGCCAAGCCCGTGAAGTCCACCGCCGGCCGTCTCCTCGTGGCCAGCCCGTTGATGGGCGACCCCAACTTCGAACGATCGGTTGTGCTCATGGTCGAACATGACGACGAGTCTGCTCTTGGCCTGGTTCTCACCGATCCCACAACCACCCCTGTCGGGCAGATGCTGCCTCAGTGGGCGCCGCTGACATCGCAACCCGACGTCTTTTTCCTCGGCGGTCCAGTGTCGTACGAGTCGGTGATTTCGCTTGGGTGGGCCACCGGAGGAGACCTGCAGGCATTCGGACGCATCGTTGGTGATATCGGCACCATCGACCTCAGCGGCGATCCCGCTGGGCTGGGTATCGAACTGGCACAGATTCGCATTTTCGCGGGCTACAGTGGCTGGGGCCGCGGTCAGCTGGAATCCGAACTGGCGCTCGACGCTTGGTTCGTCGTCGATGCCCATCCAACCGACGTTTTTACCGACGAACCCCATGAGCTCTGGTCCGAGGTCCTCGGGCGCCAGCGCGGGCCCTTGGCATGGCTGGCGAACTACCCGATCGACCCGTCCATGAACTAACCCTGAGTGCGCTCGGCACTTTGGGAAAGATTGCCAAAAGAACAGCAAAGGGGCCCCTCCCAGTCCTCATCGGCGTGTAGCGTCCCTGCCGGCATCGCGTTTCGTAACATGTTCGCAATGATGCCGTCACGCGCCCAATGCGAGTCCTCCCCCCTGCCAAACAACCCAGCTCTGAGCACGCGCGGTTCCAACGCGATCAAGAAACAGCATCCCTTACCGATGACGATCATGTGACGATTCGCCCCACTACGCACCGGGTCCGGGCCCGGCTTCTGGCTGCGGCGCTCGCGATCGTCGTATCCGCCCCGCTCGCCGTTGGGCCCGCCATTGCCCAAGACAACGAGCCCGCTCAGGACGCAGCAAAGGGCTGCAACGGCGACAACACCGAAACCGACCAGAGTAGCGGCCCGGCAGAGCCCTGTGAGCCCGGACCCCAGGAGGTCTCGCTCGCAAACTTGATTTCGCCAGCAGCAGCCGCGGTGGATCGTGAGCTACAGGCAGCGCTGGCGACGATCGACTTCCTCGACACCTGGTACTCGGTCACCCCCACACACCCGCGGCTATCACTCGTGGCCATCACCAGCCCCGCATCAGACGCCGCTCGCCAGATCGTGCTCGACCTCATCGACGAGCTTGTCGACAATCGTGAGACCACCACCATCCTGCTCAGCGCGAGCCAAAACGCTGTTGCCCAACGCCGTGCCGTTGGGCGCACCATCGAGTCCATAGACGAAACGCTCGTCGAACTCGAGCGCGATCGAGATGCAGCCGAAGAGATGCTCGAATCGCTTGAGAACCGCCTCGCCGAGATCGTGGCTGCGATACAAAACGCAGCCGTCGGGGCATACGTTGCCGAGAACGCTCCTGGGACCGGCGGACTCAATGACATTGAGGGCTACAACGACCGCCAAGAGCTCGTGGTTCAAGTCGGCGCGACCCTCGACGAACTGTTCCTTCAGCGATCCGAACTCGAGCTCGCCATCAATGGCGAGCTCCAAACAATCACCGACCTCAACACAACGATGGATCTCGAACGAGATGAGCGCTCAGACTACGAGGCACGCGCCAGTGCGATCGAAGCCAACCTGGCACTGTTAGGTGCAGAGATTACCGATCTCACCGCACGCCGAATCGAAGTTGAACAAGGACTTCCCCAAGTCATTGGGGACGCACACAAAGCCCGACTCCTTGCAACGGCCCCTGCACTCAACGTCTCACTCGTGACGCTGGATGCCTACGTCCAAGCTGCCGACGGTGTCGGGGTGTACTACCCGCAATGCCAGATCCGTTGGGAGATCCTGGCCGGCATTGCCCGTGTGGAATCCTCTCACTCGACCTTTGGTGGCGCGTCCGTGGCACCGAACGGCGATGTGAGCCGCCGGATCCTTGGACCGCTGCTGGACGGAACACTGGAGGGCACCGCAATCGTCGCCGACACCGACGGCGGCGCCCTCGACGGCAACGCTGAGTTCGATGCTGCCGTCGGCCCCTTCCAGTTCATCCCCGGCACATGGCGTAGGTACGCGCTGGATGCCACCGGTGATAGTTTCGCAAATCCTCACAACCTCTACGACGGCGCACTCAGCGCTGCGGGCTACCTGTGCGCATCCAGCATCCTCAGCGATGACAGCAACATTGCCCAAAGCGTGCTGAGCTACAACCACTCCCAGGCATATCTCTCCGACGTCACGGGTTTTGCCCGCCGCTACGTGCTCACGCTGGCGTTGCCAGAAACTGCCTATGACCCCGAGGCCATCGATCCTCGAGATGGCTGGGGCGTTCACTTCGAAGAAGTCGACCCATTTGCGAAGCTCGGCCAGATCGCTCCCGTCAATCGCCGAAGCGAACCCGAAACCGAAACGTTGGCGACCACCGGCGACTAGAGCGGTAGCCAGGTATCTGCTTGGGACCCATCGACCTTGATCGGCATGGGATCAGCCGACTTCGGTTCCCACAACACTCCCAATCAGATACGTCAGCACGGCAGCGCCAGTCGCGAGCAGCACTTGTCGCTGTATCGCCCGACGGATCGGCCGCCCGGTAGCGATGGCAATGGCGGCGCCGACAGCAATCGCGCCCACCAGGCCCAAGACGATCGAAGTAATAACGGCTTGCGTTCCGCCGCCGAAGAACCATGGCAGCAACGGCAGAGCGGCTCCGGCAGCGAAGGCCACGAACGAACTCAGGGCTGCCTCGATGGGGTTCCCAAGCTGAGCGGGGTCGAGGCCCAGCTCTTCGCGGGCGTGCACTTCGAGTGCGCGGTCGGGGTCCGCCATGACCCCCTCGGCCATCTCGACGGCTGCAGGACCAGCGATACCGCGATCCTCATAAATCTTGGCGAGCTCGTCGATCTCCTTTTGGGGATTGTTCTGCAGCTCTCGGCGCTCGAGCTCGAGCTCGTGCTCGAGTAACTCCCGTTGAGCAGCCATCGACACGTACTCCCCGGCCGCCATCGACACGGCGCCGGCCACCAAGCCGGCGAGGCCGGCCACTCTCACCAAGCCCTGCCCTGCATCAGCGCCGGCCATGCCCAGAATCAGCGACACGTTGGAGACCAGACCATCGCTTACACCGAACACCGCAGCACGCGCTGCGCCGCCTTGGACATTGCGGTGGTGGTGTTCTCGATGCAGATCCTTGGCCGGGCTCATGGGTTCGACCCTAGCGTGCGCAAAAGGGCTTCTGACCAGGCTTTTGGTGACCCAACCTTCCAACGGGAGGGATGCCCACGGATCGAGCGTAGGGCTGCTTCACAAGCACCTGTAGGGCCTCGGGTGCGGGGAAGTCACCTTGGAATGTCACCCGGCGACGCTCTGCACCGGACTCCCGCCGGTGAGATGGGCAACGGCATCACGCATGGCGACATCAACCAGGCCCGCCCGGCCCTGATGCCACAACGCCAAGATTCCCGCAGCAGCTGTCGCTCCGGCGATGGGGTCAGCAGCGGCGTCGCCGATGAACCACGGCTCGCTGTCAACAAAGGTCACCAACCCCCCGGCTGCCGCTGCATCGTCACCGAAGGCGACCCGATTCGACTCCGGGCCCGCCCGCCCGTACCCCGTGATGGCGCACCAGATTCCTCCGCCCCCGATGTGGTCGACTGGGTCGATGCCAAAGCCTTCCATCGCTCTGGGCCGCGATGCCTCGATCACGATGTCCGCCTCATCAATCAAGCGCCGCAACTCGTCGCACCCCTCGCGCGTGGCTAGATCGAGATCGGCTACCACCTTGTTGGCGTTGAGCCGGCGGTAGAACGCGGGGGTGCCGGAACGCGCCCCGTCGGGCCGACGTGTGCTCTCGACCTTGGTCACCACTGCGCCAGCCCGGGCGAGGTACCACCCGGCCAGCGGTCCGGCCCAGAGCGCGGTCAGATCCACGACCTTTGGTGAGCGGAGGGAACCCCGAGACTCCCCAAGCCGGACCTGCAGGCCCGAGGGCCCGTCGACATCGCCTCGAAATCGCCGCTGCGCGTCGGCTGTCCAACCGCTCGGGACCTCGGTCACCGCCACACCCAAGAGCCCGGCGCGCTCGACCACGAGACTCGCCGGCATGCTCGCCACGCCGGCGGCCATCGTTACCCACGCGTCGTGGCCTAGGGGGCGCTCCACCAACGCCGGTACCGCCTCGAGGTCTTCCTCGCGCGCCAGATTGATTGCGAGCCATCCGTCGGAAGCTTCAAGAAGTCGACACGATGTCCCTACCGACCACAACCCCCAACCATGGTGCCTGAGCATTTCGGCGCGTTCTACCAACAAGCCAAGCGCGCTGGGCCCACCGCTTGGGCCGCCGATGGCACCCGACAGCGCATCAACGACACGAACAACCATGTCGAAACGATGAAGCCAACGCAGGTCAAGGTTCTGAAGTCGCCGACTTGGCGGGCCGACGAGCCGATCGAGCGACACCTGCGGCCATACCGGCCAGTGAGGCCTCGCTTCGCTCAGCGATCGAACATCGACAAGGTCGCCAAGATCGCCATCCGGGGAGATCGAGGCCACGAGCTCTCGACCGTGGCGATACGCCACCTCGAAGGGATCGTCGCTATGGGTGGGCTCGACCGCCATGATGTCGACCGTAGCGGGCTGCGACTGCGCACTCGTCCCCGCTCCTGGGTAACCTGCCGGCTACCAGGCATTGGCCACGTGCCTCGCAATCAGAGACAATCCTTAGAGATCAATAGGAGATCTGCGATGGAACTTCGGCCCGGAAGTCGTCTGAAGAGCACAGAGTGTGATACCGAAGTTATCGCGGTGAAGGCCAGCGGCGACAGAGAGGTCAGCTGCGGCGGAGCGCCAATGGTCGATGCCACCGCCGAAGCCGGCGAGAAGGGCACTCCTGTAGAAGGCGCTGCCGAAGGCACGCAGATGGGCAAACGCTACGTCAACGACGACGAGAGCATCGAGCTGCTGTGCACCAAACCGGGGGCCGGTTCTCTGGGTCTCGATGGAGCATCGCTAACCATCAAAGCGAGCAAGCCGCTCCCGGCATCTGACTGAGCCACACAAAGCACCCGGACCCGGAGGCCCTTCGTGAACCTGATGATGTTGTTGGAAATGGCCGCGACGGGATTCGGCGACCGCACGGCCATAGGTAGCCGAGATGGCAGCGGCATCACCTACCAGGAATTGTTTGACCGCTCCGGGGTTGCAGCTGCTTCCTTCGAATCTGCGGGGGTCGCCAACGTCGCTTTGGTAGACATCAGCAGCCCCGCCCTGCCCATCGCGTTATTCGGCTCGGCCTGGGCAGGCAAACCGTTTGTCCCACTCAACTACCGACTCACCCCCGACGAGTTAGTTGCGCTCAGTTCAGAAGTGTCGCCATCGGTCACCATCTGCAACGAAGACACCACCAACGCATTGGGTGATGTAAACGGTGTGCGAAAGGTTCTTCGAAGCGTCTTCCTGGAGACGACGACGACAGGACCTCCGTCTGACCCGGCATGGAGCATGAATCCTGACGAGATTGCAATCCTGCTCTACACATCGGGCACGACCGGCGCACCCAAGGCCGCCGTGTTGCGCCACAAGCACCTGGTCTCGTACATCTTGGGCGCCAGTGAGGACGAAGCAACACTCGTTTCGGTGCCTCCGTACCATGTGGCCGGCATGGCAGCGGTGTGCAGCTCGGTCTATGCCGGTCGTCGCGTCGTGCAGCTCCCCAACTTCGACGCTGGCGTCTGGATCGACACGGCCCGACGCGAGCACATCACCCACGCGATGGTCGTCCCAACAATGCTGGCCCGGATCGTCGAAGAGCTCGACCGCCGCGGCGACGGCGGTATCGCCACCTTGCGGGTGTTGTCTTACGGAGGCGCCAAGATGGCTCGACCGGTAATCGAACGGGCCCTGCAGCTCTTGCCCGACACCAACTTCGTCAACGCGTACGGCCTTACCGAGACAAGCTCCACCATTGCTGTTCTCGGCCCCGAGGACCATCGCCAGGCCGTCACAAGCAATAACCCGAGCGTGACTCGCCGGCTTGGCTCAGTCGGACAGCCGCTCCCGTCCCTGGAAGTGTCGATTCGCGACGACGAAGGCGCCGAGGCACCCGCTGGTTCGAGCGGCGAGATCTGGGTTCGCGGCGAGCAAGTATCGGGCGAGTACCTGGGCCGGAACTCTCGGCTGACCGCTGACGGTTGGTTTCCCACCAACGATGGCGGCAGCCTCGACGATGCCGGCTATTTGTATGTCGAGGGCCGCATCGATGACATCATCATCCGTGGAGGAGAGAACATCTCCCCCGGCGAGATCGAAGACGTGCTCCTCACCCACTCCGCGATCCAAGACGCTGCCGCCATTGGTATCCCCGACGCACAATGGGGTGAAAGCATCGCCGTGGCCGTCGTTGTTGGCTCGAACTCAATGGTGGACGTCGACGAGATCCGTGGGTTCGTAAAGGAGCGCTTGCGTTCCTCGCGAACGCCCGATCTCGTCATGATCGTGGACGAACTGCCCTACAACGAAACAGGCAAGCTCTTGCGACGTGTGCTTCGTTCCGACATAGCCCACCTGGGCAGCGAGGCCTGACCGTGGGACCGAGCCAGCCGTCGGTGCATTCGCTCGCCGAGACGGTCGCGTTGGTACGAGAACCGTTCGCCATCGAAGATCTCGGTTCGGCCGCTGTGCCAGTCATCGTGACCCGTCTCGAGGCCAACGACGCAGCAACCGATGAAGACCGAGCCGACTTGGGATCCATCCTGACATCGGTGCGCGCCGTGTCAGTCGCTGTTATCGACCACGTCATCGACGCCCAGCTCGCCCTCGTCGCTGACGCATTCGACATCGTGGTCGGGCCACCCGACAGCGGTGGAACCGGCATCGTCGACATAGGTTCCGTCCAGGCCGCTGTCGCGTCCATCACCGAGGCGGTCGGCCTCCACCCACAGAGCGCGGTCGCTATGGCCGAGCTCTTGCGGCTCGAAGCTTTCGACAGCGTGCCCCAAGCACTCGTGCTCGAATCGCTGACATTCAGCACGCTTCAGGCCGGCCCGGACTTCGGGGCCTGGCTGGTAGCACGGGGACCGGCCCTCGTATCCGCCGACACCGAACCTCCGCTGCTGATCAACCGGCGCGAGACCAGCCTCCACATCACCCTCAACCGCCCTGCCCGCGCCAACGCGTTCAACGCGGCGATGCGCGACGCTCTGGTCGAAGCGCTCAGGGCCGCGGACACCGATCCCACGATCGAGGGCGTCGTGATCGACGGGGCGGGCGATTCGTTCTGCTCTGGCGGCGACCTCGCCGAGTTCGGCATCACGCCCGACCCGGCCACCGCGCATCATGTGCGGTTGCTCCGTAGCCCCGCTTGGTGGCTCAATCAGCTCGCACGCGACGTCCGAGTCCATGTACACGGCCATTGTGTCGGCGCCGGCATCGAACTCCCTGCCTTCGCCGGCACGGTCATCGCCGCTCCCGACACCATTGTTCAACTTCCCGAGGTCGCAATGGGTCTGGTGCCTGGCTCGGGCGGGACGGTCAGCATTCCTCGTCGGATCGGACGGCAACGCACGGCGTATCTTGCGATCACGGGCCAGCCGATCGACGCACAACAGGCGCTCGCCTGGGGACTGGTCGATCGCATCGAGCGTTGACACACCGTGTAACAACGCAACACCAGACAGCCCTGGAACAGGAAACAAAGAGCCCGGCGATAATCCGCCGGGCCCGGGCCGCTACAACATCTCGAGAATCGTCACGTTGGCCTGCCCGCCGCCCTCGCACATGGTTTGCAGGCCGTACTTTCCGCCGGTGCGTTCGAGTTCGTTGAGCAGCGTGGTCATCAATCGGGCCCCGGTGCAACCGAGGGGGTGCCCCAAGGCAATCGCGCCACCGTTGACGTTGACCTTCTCGTGGGGGATGCCACATTCGCGCATCCATGCCAACGGGACTGGAGCAAAGGCTTCGTTGCACTCGAAGAGATCGATGTCGTCGATGCTCATGCCGGTCTTTTCCATCGCGTGCTTGGTAGCGGCGATCGGGCCTGTGAGCATGTAGACGGGGTCGTCGCCACGCACGCTGATGTGATGAATGCGGGCTCGGGGCTTGAGATCGTGGTCCTTCACCGCTTGCTCGCCCGCGACCAAGATGGCTGCGGCGCCATCGGAGATCTGGCTGGCTACCGCGGCCGTGATGACGCCGCCGGGCTCGAGGGTGGCGAGGCCGGCCATCTTCTCGAGCGTCGTGCCGCGGCGAACGCCTTCGTCTTGAGCGATGTCACCGTAGGCGAGGATCTCGTTGTCGAATCGGCCCTCGTCTTGGGCGGTTGCGGCACGTTCATGGCTCTCGAGCGCGAAGACCTCGAGGTCTTCGCGACTGAACCCCCACTTCTGACAGATCAGCTCGGCACCGCGGAACTGGCTGATCTCCTGGGTGCCATATCGAGCGGTCCAACCCTTGGACGTGCTGTAGGGATCCTCGATCTCTGGGTGGCCGATGGCCTCGTGATCCATGACACCCATGGCCGCGCCAATCGGGATCATGCTCATATTTTGCATGCCCCCCGCGACCACCATGTCCTGCACACCGGCCATGACACCCATGGCGCCGAAGCTGACGGCCTGCTGACCAGAACCACATTGGCGATCGATGGTCACGCCCGGAATAGCCTCGGGCATGCCCGCGGCGAGCCATGCCGTGCGGGCGATATCGCCGGCTTGGGGTCCAAGGTTGTCGAGGCAGCCCATGACCACGTCATCAACCCCCATGGGGTCGATCCCGGTGCGCTCGATCAAGCCCTTGATGGCGTGGGCACCGAGGTCGGCGGGATGTTCAGCGGCGAGGCCACCTCCGCGGCGTCCAACTGGCGTCCGTACGGCGTCGATGATGTATGCCTCACCCATGGTGATTTCCCTTCGATGGCTCGTTGCACGCGATTGGTCGTGCGGGTGTCCATTGTGCCTGACAAAAGGTGAGTGCGGCCACGTCTTGCACAGAGGCCGATGGACGCTGTCAGCAGGTTTACCCATTGGCCAGGCTGGTAGGCGGGTCTTACGGTCGGGTTCGATGAGCGCGAACGGCACTGCGAGCGAGACCGGCCTACGCCCCAGCGTCGGTATGCGCATGGGCGCTTGGCTCGAAGGTGATGGTTCCTGGCGCCGCCTGGAAATCGCAACCCTTTTTGCGGTGGGGCTGATGGGGCTGCTCGGAGTGGCCCAACCGCTGTGGGCCAACCAGGCGACGTTTGCGTTGTTCTCATCGGAGATCGCCGATGGCGAGGTGCTCTACAAAGAGATCATCGACCTCAAACAACCCGGCGTCTTCATCTACTACCTGGTCGCGCAACTGCCCTTTGGCCGCAACGCCGTCGGCATCCATCTTGTCGAACTGGCGACCTGGCTGGGCTTCGGGTGGGTACTCCAGCGGCAGGCTCGCTCGTGGTTCAGCCGACGGTGGTTGGCTGCCACGCTGCCACTTCCGATGCTCGGCACGTACTTTCTGGCGGCCACTTACAACGACCAAACACAGGTCGAGGCGTTGATCAACATTCCCGTGCTGGCTGCGGTGATGCTGGTCATGCCCGACAACGACGGCGAACTGTCCCGGCGGCGCGCCTTCCTCGCCGGGCTCGCAATGGCAGTCGTGGCATACCTCAAGCTCCCGTACGTCGCGATCCCACTCGCCGTAGCGCTACCGGCCCTGTGGCAGGCCGTGAGCCGCGATCTCAAGGCGGCCTGGACCGACGTGATCTGGCCTGCCATCGCGGGGGTGGCGGTCCTCATTGTCCCATTTCTCATCTACTTCGCCGTCAACGATGCCTACAGCGAGATCTATGAGCAGTACTTCGAGTACTCACGCGAACGCAACGCTTTGTGGCCCCGGCCAACGGGCCGATTGACAGCCGCCACCCGGCGTACGATCCGTATCTTCTCGCCGTTCATTGCGCTCGGTGGCCTGGGCCTGTTGATCAACTGGCGAGGGCTTCTGCATCGGCGAGCCCTGGCGGTGGTGGCATGGGCGGCCGTCGCCGTACCGCTCTTCCTCATCCAGCAATGATGGCGGTACCACGCCTTCTTGTGGCTGGTCCCGTTCACGTTGTTCGGATGGTTCGCGCTGGATGCGATCCTCCAGAGTGGCCGCTCCGTTCGCTCGCCGCTCCTTGCCGCGGGGACCGTGGCAGTCGCCATATTGGCCCTGACCCAGATCGCCCCCGACGGCGTCGACAAGCTTTCCAAGCTCGTATCCAACGACCTCGCGCTCACCCAAGATGGGCGCGACCAGCTCCGTCGCGAGGTCGACCCGGACTGCGCCGATGCCCAGGCATGGAGCCAATGGAACCAAGAGCTCGGGGCCGAGTCGTCGGCCTGGGGAATCGGTGTGAACCCGAACTTCTTGTTCGTGGCCGGGCAGGATCACCAGCTGGGAAACCTCTCGTGGCCGACGCAGCTGATCAGCATCGAGATCTATGACGACATCGCTGTGGAACTCCGCGAGAGTCCCCCGGCGCGGTTCATCGTCCACGACGATGCCTACGACGACATGGCACTCCGAGCGCCATAAACATTAGCCGTGATCGAAGAGGCCTTCTGCGTCGCCGAAGAAGCCGGCCTATACAACTACCTCCTGCGAGCCAACGACCCACTTTGTCCCTAGCTCCCGGGCTTCGCGTCCCCTGCTGACGTCAGAACCTTGTTGAGTTGGGGACAGGCCCCAACTCAACATGGCGCAGGTAAACGCCCACCCCTGCTCGTGCGTGTGCTGTGGTGTGGACGTCGAGACAGAGCGAACCCAGCAGCGCCGGGAGGTTGCGGTGGCGAACGAGCCGATTGAGGCAGCGTTGCACCCCGTGCCGTCATTCGACGCGTTGTTCGTCGCCGAGTACCCAAAGATGGTCGCGCTGGCCGCGGCCGTCTCGGGTAGCCGTAGCCATGGCGAAGACATCGCCCAAGATGCCATGGGGCGCCTCAACCGCCACTGGGCCAAGGTCCAGGGCTACGACAAGCCTGGCGCATGGCTTCGGCGCACGACCATCAACCTTGCCCTCTCGCAACGGCGACGACTGGTGAGCGAGGCCAAGGCGGTCCTCCGACTGGGGTCGCCCGTGGTGGCTCTTCCCCCGGTTGAGCCCGCTGACGCGACCGTCTAGGACGCAGTCGCCAAGCTGCCGAAAAACCAGCGGGTAGCCGTTGCGCTCCACTTCCTCGAAGACCGATCAATCACCGATATCGCCGACATCTTGGACATCGCGCCTTCGACCGCCCGAGTCCATCTGCACCGCGCCCGACAGACCCTGCGCGACCACCTTGAACAATTTGACCAAGAGGACCTCTCATGAGCGACTTCGACGACGACCCCCGCATCCCCGATACCTTCGACCGCCTCCGTTCCGACGCCGACGCGCTCGATGTCATGGAGCCACTGAGATCCCTGCCTGCAAACAGCAAGCGAGGCCGGAACATGAAGCTCGGCCTCTTGGGTGGCGCGGTCGCCGCGATCTTGGTCGTGCTCGGCGTCGCTGTGTTCAACAGCAACGAGCCCGAGGAAGATATCTCCGCTGTTGGCCCGGGTGCTGAGCCGATTACCGAGGCCTACTTCAACAACAGCAGCTGGATCGTGGTCGATGGCACGGACACCGAGGGGAGATTGCCCGACGCCCTTG
>CAWKYX010000039.1:0-19140 GCA_963854265.1 Acidimicrobiia bacterium | reverse complement strand
TCGGTGTCGGCGACGACATCGAGCCCAACGGACCACACACCGTGCGCCACCAGATCGCCCAGTGCCTTCGGGATGCCTGTGACCGTGGCGATAGGGAGATGCTCGATGGCTCCAGCAGCGGCTTTGGTGACGGTCGGGGTGATGCGGGCGGCTCGATGGCGCGGCAGCACAACGCCGGTCACACCGGCACATTCGCCGGTGCGCATGAGGGCCCCGAGGTTGCCCGGGTCAGTAATGCCATCGAGGATCATCAAGAACGGAGGTGAGCCATCGGGCGTGCGGAGGACGTCTTCAAGCGAGAGCTCGGGGAGCGGCTGGGCATACGCCATGACACCTTGAGGCGCTTCGGTGCGGGTCATCGCCTCGAACTTCGAGCGCGCCACTTCTCGCACCTCGACATTGATCTCATCGGCCAAATCGACGATCTCGTCGAGGATCGGCGCGGGATCGATATCGGCAGCGAAGATCACCTCCCGAGTCTTACGACGGTCGGCAAGCAACAGCTCCCGTACCGCATGGCGACCCTCGACCTGATCGCCACCAGGGCCCTTGGGGCGATCGGTTCGCTGTTCGCGGCGCTGAGGAGTCGTACCCCGCTGGCCGCCACCAGGCCGCGGACGTCCGCCTCCACGGCCGCCTTTGCCGCCGGAGCGACTCCGTCCAGCGCCGCCACCTCGATTGCCGCTACTGCGTCCACCACTCATGATTCCTCCAAGAGGGCAACAGCCCAACAGGCGATGCCGTCGACG
This sequence comes from Acidimicrobiia bacterium, assembly GCA_963854265.1. Classification (GTDB taxonomy): domain Bacteria; phylum Actinomycetota; class Acidimicrobiia; order Acidimicrobiales; family UBA8592; genus CAWKYX01. The sequence goes on along the minus strand of CAWKYX010000039.1, from coordinate 18,391 downwards.
GGTCCAAGACCCTCGGGGCGCTTTCCTTTGATCGTGACTGGCGCACCGACGACGCCCGAGAGCGCTGCCTGCATCGCGAGACGCTGAGGCGCAAGCTTGGGTTCCTCAGCGACGACCGAACAGTCGATGTTGACGGCTCGCCAGCCAGCGTCTGCGACGGCGGCAACCACCTGGTCCAAGAGCTGCAGGCTGTCGGCGCCTGCGAAGGCTGGGTCATCGTCAGGAAACCAGGCCCCGATGTCGCCCAGCGCTGCAGGTCCAAGGAGTGCATCTGCACAGGCATGAGCGATGACGTCTGCGTCGGAGTGTCCAACGAGGCAGAGGTCTGTCTCGAAGGTCACGCCACCGAGCACCAGCGCACGCGACGGATCGTCACCGAAGGGGTGACTATCGAAACCGTGTCCTACGCGCACTGCTTTCACCTTGCCTCTCCACCCTTGGTTCTTTCACCCTGGCTCGTCAATGAGCGCCCGCGCCATCGCGATGTCGGCGGGTCTAGTGATCTTGAGGTTACGGACGTCGCCGTCCACCAACACCACCTCGTGACCCAACGCCTCAACTAATGCCGCGTCGTCGGTCGCTTCGTTCTGTGTTGCATGCGCCTCGCGAAGCACTGAAGCCAAGAATCCCTGCGGCGTCTGCACGGCTCGGAGCGCGTCACGGTCGACGACCCCACCATCGACAGCTCGGATGGTGTCGACCACCGGAATCGTCGGGATCACCGCAGCTGCGCCGCCGCGAACCGCGTCTATGACACGGCCGTAAACGCCGGCGTCGGCCAAAGGCCGCGCCGCGTCGTGGATGAGGACAATGGCTGTGTCGTCGGGCACCGCAGCCAACCCATTGCGAGCGGAGGCCGACCGCGAGCCACCACCGGCGACGAACCTGACCCCGGCAGCCGGCTTTCCCAACAGCAGGGGGCTGTCACCGGCGACCACCACGACGGTCCCGTCACTGTGATGCACTGCTTCGGCAACCGACAGATCGAAGACCGTCTCATCGCCGCTGAGTGCGACGCTCAACTTGTCGGCTCCGAACCGCCGCCCAGAGCCGGCCGCAACAACAATTGTCCACACTGACCCCGCGAGTACGGTCACCAAGAACCCCAGGTCGAGGTGATGATTTCGACAGCACAGCAACGGGCGAGATCCACGCCACTAGTGTGGTTGATCACCATGGTCGACACCAGTCTCATCGCGTCCGCCAGCTTGTTCGCAGGCCTCAACCCTGACGCTATTGCCCCGATTGCTGCTGCGTCGGAGTTCCGCGAGCTCCGACGCGGCGACGTCTTGTTTCTCGAAGGCGACGAGCCACACGATCTCTACATCGTGGCCCAAGGCAGGATAGCGATCTCGAACCGGTCGCCCGATGGGCGAGAGTCAGTTGTGGCACTGATGGAGCCAGGCGACCTGTTCGGCGAGATGCCGATATTCGACAACCACGGACGTTCCGCCGGTGCCCGCGCACTGGAACAGTCCGAGGTTGTCGTCGTGCCCTACGCACCCGTAAAACGGCTCTACGAAGACGACCCGGCGCTGCTGTGGCGTGTGGTCGACATGTTGACCGGACGCCTACGCAACATGGACCTCGCGTTGGCCGATTCGGTCTTTCTTGATGTCACGGGTCGCACTGCCAAGCGACTTCTCGAGCTGGCCGGCGAGACCGACCGATTCGAGCTCCCGATCACCCAAGAAGAGCTGGCCGGCATGGTCGGGGCATCGCGCGAACGCGTCAACAAGGCGATTGCTTCGTTCATCAAGCTCGGGTGGCTGGACCAGATCGACCGTACTTACATCATCACCGACCGCCGACAGCTCGAGATCCGCGCTCGCTGAGGCACGGCCTAGGCCGCAGCGATCGCTGACGGCGCGCCCACGCCGGACATGCGGATCGCGTCAGCGATCGTGGTGGCACGCAGCAGGGCAATGTCGGCTTCGCAGTCTGGCGCCGATGCAGGCACGATGGCCCGTCGGTAACCAAGCCGAGCAGCTTCGTCGAGCCGGCGCTCGAGTTGGCTGATCTGGCGCAGCTCGCCGGCGAGTCCGACCTCCCCGCATGCCACCACATCGCCACCGATGGGCACATCGACGGCAGCCGATGCCAGGGCCAACACGATGGCCAAGTCGGCCCCCGGCTCAGCGACGCGGACACCGCCCACAACGGACACGTACGCCTCGAGCTTGAGCACGGGGAGGTGGCAGCGGCGCTCGAGGACGGCCATGAGCATGGAAACCCGGCTGGCCTCAATGCCTTGGGTGGCTCGCCTGGGCGTCAACGCCTTTGACTCGACCACCAGCGCCTGCATCTCGACCAGCAATGGCCGGTGCCCATCGACAATTGGCACTACCGCCGACCCTGAAGCACCGACCTGACGATCGGCCAGGAACATGCCACTGGGATCGGCGATGCCCACCAATCCAACGGCTGTCATCTCCATGACACCGGGTTCGCCGGTCGCGCCAAACCGGTGTTTGACCGCACGCAGGAACCGCAATCGCTGATGACGATCACCTTCGAAGCTCAGCACAGTGTCAACCAGGTGTTCGAGGGTGCGTGGCCCGGCCAGGGTGCCCTCCTTGGTGACGTGGCCCACAAGCATCGTGGCTATCGCTCCTTGTTTGGCTGCGTCGAGGAGCGCCTGAGCACACGCGCGGACCTGGGTGACTGACCCGGGAACCGAAGCCACCCGTGGTGACGACACCGTCTGGATGGAATCAACAAGCAGCAGTTGAGGCTGCAGCCGTTTGACCTCGTCGAGCACCGACGGCAAAGAGGTCTCGGCCTGGACCCAGACGTGATCGAGCGACAGTTCGAGGCGATCAGCGCGCCGACGCAGCTGCGCAGCCGACTCCTCGGCCGACACGTACAACACCCGTCGGCCCTGCATGCTGGCCGCTGCAGCCATTTGCAACAGCAGTGTCGACTTCCCGATCCCGGGTTCGCCGGCGAGCAAGGTGACCGATCCGGCCACCAAGCCACCGCCAAGCGCCCGGTCGAGCTCGTCGATCCCGGTCGAAGCCACGGGATCGACCAACGCCGCGACCTCCGAAAATGGCCGCGCTGACCCTTCGGTCCACCCCGATGTGGGCGCGCCCGAAACCGAAACAACCTCGGTGCTCTCCTCCAGGGTGGCCCACGCATCGCATGCGTGGCACTGACCGGCCCATTTGGGGTGGGTAGCGCCACAATCCGAACAGCAGTAAGAAAGTCGATCTTTGGCCATCTCGCAAACATAGTGAGCAGGTATGACAGCGAAATCCGAGCAGGACCCGGCTGACTCCGGGCGAGGCCAGCGTTCAGGGCCCTGAAAGCCAACTCACACAACCGGGCGCGGCGCCGCTCGGCCCAAATGAGCCGCGAGACGGACCGAAACCGCAACGATGGTGAGCGTAGGATTCGCGTCCCAGCGGTCGGGAACACCGAACTCCCAGCGATGTAGAGATTCTCGACACCGTGGAGCCGCCCATCAGCGTCAACGACCCCATCCGCCGGCGACGTTGCCATGCGCGTCGTCCCAGAGGGGTGCTTCATATCCCAGAAGGCAGGCCGTTCCTCGGGCCGTTCGAGGACAGAGCTCCGGAGGTCGTGCACTCCAATATCAGCGAGGGCCGCACGCATGAGATCGTGCATGCGTCGTTGCGAACAGTAAACGGCGTCCCCAATCCGCCAGTCCCTTTGCAGCGCCGGGAGTCCAAACCGGTCCCGACTTGAATGGTCGACCGTCACCCTGGCCACCCGCCCGAACCACAGGCTCGTGCTGCCTCCAAACATTCGGCCACGTGAAGCTTCAGGGTTCAGATGGGCGTCTCCGACGTCTTGGACGTCGAAGAGCTCCTGTTCTGATGCGAGGTCGCGGCGCTCATCACCCGCTTCGAAGACAACCACGTCTAGCGGCCCACCATCGAGCTCGTGTGCGATTGTGAGGCCGGCTGCACCGCTCCCGACCAGACACACGTTCGTTTCGATTACCGATCCGTTGGGCAAGCCGTTTATGTGCTCAATTGTCACGACAATCCCACAATCGACTCGCCCGCCACGCCGTTCATCCAATCACGCTCGATACCTCCGGCCGCACCACAGCCTGCTCAACAAACCGGACGGATCGTGGCTTCGTGCGGGAGGTTTAGGCGGCTGTTGTCCGAGCGAGGATCGGCTGTTCAGCGACCCCGGCTGCGGCGCTTGGCAGGTTCGGCAGGGCGGCGACGACGGAAGAAGTCGGCGAACTTGGTGATAACGGCATGGCCAGGCTCGGCGCCGTCAGCAGGCTCCTCGGCGCTGAACCAGGCGGTCATCATGCCCAGCGTCGCGGCCATGTCAAGCGATGGAATCTGGCCGTCGACCGTGAGCATGGAGTGGTACGGCACGCCGGTGAGGCGCCGGAGCGCTTCGAACGCCGCGGGATCGGGTTTGCGAACGCCGATGTCTGAGCTGACGATCCACGGAGCCACGCCGGACAAACCATGAAGGTCGCGCAGGCGATATGACCACTCGGCCAAGTCGTTTGTGACCACGGCAACCGGAACGCCGCGGCGGTGCATCTCGCGCAAGAATTCCTTGGCGCCGGCCTGAAGGTGCACGGGGGCCAAATACTGTGCATCGAGGTCGTTGGGGTCACCAGTGAGACCGACCGAGGTCCAAAACGCTGCTGCGTGAAGACGACCCAACGTGGCGTGACGGTGGTACTCGATGATGTCGTGGTCAGAGGCGCGGCCGCCCTTGTCACGAATGAATGGAATCAGCCGCTCATAGGGGTCTGTTGTCATGGCGAACAAGACGTCGTGACCGTCAAGCACGATCATCTGCATTTGGGACCGCGGTCCGCTTGCTTCGGCGTCAGCCGCCAGGCCGCCGGGTACCCGATCGCTGACACGCTCGGGTCGACGATCGGGCAGACGTTTGGCGTAGCGGCGATCGAGGAGCACGTTGACGATGGCCAACAGCACCGCCAGCCCGAAGAGGATCAGCAAGGCCGTACGAACCCAGCCAAGCAGTTGGGCGACTCGGTTTTCGCTCTTGCTGGTAGCCACGATGTTGGTGGTCTCACCCAAAGGGGTTTCGAAGACTTGGCGGCTGCCCTCGGTCGGCAACTCCACGACAACTTGGGCATCGAAGGCTTCGGAGATCGGTTGACCGAGTTCGGCCTCGATCTCAGTAGTGCTGGTTCCCAGTGGTGGGTCGTCGATCAAGGCCGCGAGGTCGCTGTCGGAGAACAGTGCGAGGCCCTCGTCGAGGCGAACGTTGCCAATGACATCGAACGTCTTGGCGGTCTTGTCGCCGGTGCGCACGATCTCCCAGTCCGTGAAGACCGCAGCGTCAACGCCAAACAGCTCGTCGAGCACAGCCTGGAGCTCGCTGGGATTGTCGAACGGCTTCTCGAGGAGCACCCACTCGCGACCATCTCCAAGCACAGCCGCCTCACCAACGGTCCACCCTGCCGCGGCGAGGTCGGACGTGATCAGCAGTTGATTGAGGTCCGGGAACCGAGCACGGGCATCGGTATCGAGTCCGACCCCGGCGACGACAACGCCCGAACCGTCCTCCTCAACGTCGATTTTCACTTCAAGCTGTACGTTGCAGCCCGCGAGAATCAAGACAACGGCGGCGATCAACACCGCGAGCGATCTCTTAGCCCTGATCCGCACGGCGTGCATGCTACTGCGGCGGACCCTCGTGCACGATTCGGCACCGGCTGAGTGTCACCTCGTCAACGTGGTCTCGCTGCATCGGCGCAGCCCAGAGACCTTGTGGGACGCGGAACGACCCTGGCCGAGGCCAGGGTCGTGATCCACGTTCTTCGAAGTGTTCAGTCCGCCGTGGCGAACTCCCCTTCGACCGGTGGGGGCTCGAAGCCTTCGACACCGTGGAAACTCAGCCGGTTTTCGCCCTCTTTGTCGGGGTCCGGTTCGAGGTCGACCATGATGGTCTCACCTGCCCGGAACTCTTTCCAGAGCAAACGCTCCGACAATGGATCTTCGAGCAGTCGCTGAATGGCCCGACGGAGTGGACGAGCGCCGAGTGTGGGGTCGTAACCCTTGTCGGCCAAGTGATGCTTGGCACCGGTGCTGACCTCGAGTCCCATGCCTTGCGCTTCGAGCTGCGTGGCAACTCGAGCCAACATGAGGTCGACGATCTCGGTGACCTCAGGCTTGCTCAGCTCGTGGAAGACAATGACCTCGTCGACGCGGTTGAGGAATTCCGGCCGGAAGTGCTCTTTGAGCGCATCGTTGGCCTTCTCCTTCATCCTCTCATAGGTCACGGCCTCGTCGGCCCTCGCAAAGCCGAGGTTGGCCTTACGTAGGTCTCGAGTGCCAAGGTTCGAGGTCATGATGAGCACGGTGTTGCGGAAGTCGACCGAGCGGCCCTGGCTATCGGTGAGCCGGCCTTCTTCGAGAATCTGCAACAAGGTGTTGAAGACGTCGGGGTGTGCCTTTTCGATCTCGTCGAACAGGACCACCGAGAACGGCTTACGCCGCACGGCTTCGGTGAGCTGGCCACCTTCTTCGTAGCCGACGTAACCAGGAGGCGAACCCACGAGGCGGCTAACCGTGTGCTTTTCCATGTACTCGGACATGTCGAGGCTGATGAGCGATTGCTCGTCGCCGAACAAGAACTCGGCCAGCGTCTTGGCCAGCTCGGTCTTGCCAACACCCGATGGGCCCAAGAAGATGAACGAGCCCGAAGGCCGCTTGGGATCCTTGAGTCCGGCCCGCGTGCGCCGGATGGCCTGGCTGACAGCCCTGACGCTGTCGGTCTGGCCGATAACCCGGTGATGGAGCTCGTCCTCCATGCGCAGGAGCTTGGCGGTCTCTTCTTCGGTGAGCTTGTAGACAGGGATGCCCGTCCAAACCGAGAGCACCTCGGCGATGGCTTCCTCGTCGACTTCGTCGAACAGGTCGACACCGGAGGCCTTGATCTCGGTCTCCATTTCGTCCTTCTTACCGAGCAGCTCTTTCTCGCGGTCACGCAGACGACCAGCCTCTTCGAAGTCCTGGGACTCGACGGCCTCCTTCTTCTTCGCTGTGACCTGGGAGATCTCGTTCTCGATCTCTTTGAAATCGGCGGGCGTTTCCATGCGCTTCAGGCGCAGTCGAGAGCCGGCCTCGTCGATGAGGTCGATGGCTTTGTCGGGCAGGTGCCGGTCGGCGATGTAGCGATCAGCCAAATTGGCCGCCGCAACCAGCGCCTGGTCGGTGATGGTGACCCGGTGGTGATCTTCATAGCGATCGCGCAGACCCTTGAGGATCTCGATGGTGTGAGGCACCGTCGGTTCTTCGACCACGATCTTTTGGAAACGACGCTCGAGTGCAGCGTCCTTCTCGAGGTGCTTGCGATACTCATCGAGGGTGGTGGCACCAATGGTTTGGAGCTCGCCACGAGCCAACATTGGCTTGAGGATCGAGGCCGCATCGATAGCACCTTCGGCCGCGCCGGCACCCACAAGAGTATGGAGCTCGTCTATGAACAAAATGATGTCGCCACGAGTCTTGATCTCTTTGAGCACCTTCTTGAGACGCTCTTCGAAATCACCGCGGTAGCGAGAACCGGCAACCAAGGCACCGAGATCGAGCGTGTACAACTGCTTGTCCTGCAATGGCTCAGGGACATCGTTGTTGGCGATCGCCTGCGCGAGACCTTCGACGATGGCGGTCTTGCCCACGCCAGGTTCGCCAACGAGCACCGGGTTGTTCTTGGTGCGACGGCTCAGAATTTGCATGACCCGCTCAGCCTCACGAGTACGACCGATGACCGGGTCGAGCTTCTTGTCGCGGGCGAGCTGGGTGAGGTTGCGTCCGAACTGATCGAGCACGAGTGAGCCCGAGGCGTTCTCGCCACTGCCACCGCCGGTGGTGGCACCGGTTTTGTCGCCACCTGACGCTCCACCGGACTGGCCGGCAGGGCCTGAGTAGCCCGAGAGCAACTGGATGACCTGTTGGCGCACACGCGAAAGGTCGGCGCCCAACTTCACGAGCACTTGGGCCGCGACGCCTTCGCCTTCGCGAATCAGACCGAGCAGGATGTGCTCGGTACCGATGTAGTTGTGGCCGAGCTGCAATGCTTCGCGCAGCGACAGCTCAAGGACCTTCTTGGCTCGCGGGGTAAACGGAATGTGGCCACTGGGCGACGAACCGCCCTGGCCAATGATCTCCTCGACCTGGTCACGCACAGCCTCGAGGGAGATACCGAGTGACTCGAGCGCTTTCGCGGCGACACCCTCTCCCTCATGGATGAGGCCGAGCAGGATGTGCTCGGTACCGATGTAGTTGTGGTTTAGCAGGCGAGCTTCTTCCTGCGCTAACACCACCACTCGGCGGGCTCTATCTGTAAATCTCTCGAACAAGGGTCTGCCTCCCAAGCGGGTCGTACCTGAGTGTATCCAGGCCCCGCTGTTGCGAGTGGCTCGGGCCACAACAGAAACAACCGGATCTGGCTGCTCCAATCGGCAAGGCCAACGCGAAAGTGACCTACTTCCTTCCCAAATAGCCCAGGAAGTTCAGGCTTTCTGCCCGAGCGCGACATCAACCCGGCCACAGCGCGAGCCCCACTCGACCGGACGAACAATCTTGAGAACCATCAATGTCTCCATTGGATTGTTCCCATTTCGTCACCCGGTCGTAAACTGACGTCGATGGTTGTTGCAAGCCCGCTTTCAGTCCTTCCCACAATGGCAGGCGATCTCGCGCGGCTCGAAGAGCACCTTCGCGCGGCTGTTGTGGCCGACGACAGCTACCTGACCGAGATTGCCAGCCACCTCATCGAGGCTGGCGGAAAGCGCGTCCGGCCAGGATTTTCGATCGCTTCCGCGGGGACGCGCCACACCGACGCCATCGGCGCCAGCCACGAAGTCCTCATGGGTGGGGTGGCGGTGGAACTCGTCCATATCGGCTCGCTGTATCACGACGACGTCATGGACGAAGCCGAGATGCGGCGCAATGCCGTGTCGGTCAACGCGCGTTGGGGCAACCTCAAAGCCATTCTTGCCGGCGACTTCTTGTTGGCACGAGCATCGGAGATCGCGGCAGGCCTTGGAACTGAAGTCGCAGGCTTGTTGGCGGCCACGATCGGGCAACTGTGCGAGGGTCAGATCCTCGAACTCCGCGATACCTACAATCTCGATCGCACCGAAGCCGACTACGAACGCTCGATTGCGGGCAAGACCGCCTCGCTCCTAGCCACGGCCTGTCGCGTCGGTGGCATCGTCGGCGAGATTCCCCGGCCCGATATCGAAGCCGTTACCGAGTTTGGCCACGCCTACGGGATGGCCTTCCAGATTGTCGATGACATCCTCGATGTCGTGGCCACCGACGAACAGTTGGGCAAGCCCGCTGGCAACGACCTTCTCGAAGGTGTCTACACACTGCCGGTTCTTCGAGCCATGCACACCAACGTCGGCGACGAACTCCGATCCCTTCTGGGCGGCGAGATCTCGCTTGAGGCTCGAGAGCGTGCCCGCGAGCTCGTGCGCTCGTCATCGGGTATCGGCGAAGCGCTCGACAGCGCCCGCAGCTGGGCCGACAAGGCAGGGGCCGTCCTGACCTCACTGCCCGACTCGGCGTCCACCACAGCACTGCTGGCAGCCGCCGATCACCTCGTTCGGAGCGCCGCCGACCCGCTGGCCTGAACGTTCCAGCCCAGGCCTTCGGGCCGCGCCTCGGCAGCGCCTGACGCTGGAGAGGTTCAGCCCTGTTCGGGGCGAAGGGTCGGAAACAGCACTACATCGCGGATGGTCTGAACATCCGCCAGCAACATGACCAAGCGATCCATGCCGATACCGATACCACCCGTGGGAGCCAGGCCGAACTCGAGGGCGCGCACATAGTCGTCGTCGACAACCATGGCCTCGTCGTCGCCGGCATCTTTTTGCCGTGCCTGCTCTTCGAACCGGAGACGCTGCTCAACCGGATCGACCAGCTCGGAGAAGCCATTGCACAATTCCCGGCCGCACACAATGGCCTCAAACCGCTCGGTCATGTCCGGAAGATCACGGTGCTCTCGAGCGAGCGGCGACACTTCCTTGGGGTACTCGGTCACGAACGTGGGCTGCCAGAGATTGCCCTCGACCGTCTTTTCGTAGATCTCCAAGATGAGCTTGCCGGGACCGTAGGAAGGCTTGTGCTGGACGCCGAGCTTGTCGCAGATAGCGCGGAGTTCATCGAGGGGCATGTCCATGCTGACCTGAACATCGGCGTGTTCGGCGATGAGCTCGATCAGTGTGGCGCGGCGCCACGGCGCGGCCAGGTTGACCTCGCGGCCGTCGTAGGTGATGGTCGACGAGCCCGTTGTTTCGATGGCCAGGTGCTCGACGAGGTTCTCGGCCAGCTCCATAATGTCGGTCCAGTCCGCATAGGCCTGGTAGAGCTCGAGCATCGTGAACTCGGGGTTGTGGCGTGTGGAGAGTCCCTCGTTGCGGAACACCCGGGCGATCTCGAAGACCCGTTCAAAGCCACCCACCGTGAGACGCTTGAGGTAGAGCTCGGGTGCGATACGCAAGAAGAGCTCTGTGTCGAGGGCATTGTGGTGGGTGGTGAATGGGCGAGCCAGGGCCCCGCCAGGGATGGGGTGAAAAACGGGGGTCTCGACCTCCATGAACTCGCGGTCTTCGAGCCAATGCCGGGTGATCGACATGGTCTTAGAGCGCAACTTGAAGGCGTCGCGGGCTTCTTCGCTGACCCACAGATCGACGTAACGCTGGCGGTATCGGGTATCGGGATCGGTGATGCCGTGCCACTTGTCGGGGAAGGATCGCTTGGCCTCGGCTAGCACGGTCCAGGCCTCGACCTTCACCGACAGCTCGCCCTTGCGGGTTTTCATGATCTCGCCCGTCACACCGATCCAGTCGCCGATGTTGAGGCTGACGAACTCCTCGAACCGGGGTGTGACCTTGCTGGGGGCAAATAGCTGAATACGCCCGGTCGAATCCTGGAGCACGCCGAACGCCAGCTTCCCCTGGTCTCGGCGCAGCATCAGGCGCCCGGCGATCGTGGCCTTGACCCCGGTTTCGGTACCGTCGTCAAGCGAGTTGTACTGCTCGCGGATGGCACCAGTCGAGGTGTCTGGGTCGAATCGATAGGGCGTGCTCATATGCCGCTCAGTGTCGCAGCCCCGGCCCCCACTTGCTCACCTTTGCCCCCGCTCCGGCCCTACCCAACCTGCCTTCCCCAAATTCGGAGAAAAAGGCCCGGCCTGAGGCCTCCTGCCGCCGAATTTCGACAGGCGATCCGAGGCGGTCCCAAATTCGGAGAAAACCACCCCGTCTGGAGGCCTTTCTCTCCGAATTTCGAAAGCGACGCGCCGGCCGGTATCGACTCACGCAGCGAGGTCGAGGGCGGAACGAACGAACTCGGCGAGGCCTGCCGGATCCTCGATCGACATTGTCCAGGTGACTTCGTGGATCACCCAACCCTGGAGACGCAATCGGTTTCGCTTCCGTCGATCTCGCTCGAACGACGTCCGATTGAGGTGCCACCGCACGCTGTCCAACTCGATCGCCACCTTCAGCGAAGGCCAAGCGAGATCGAGCCGAGCGAACAGCACGCCGCTGTGATCGAACACGGGATGCTCGAGCCGCGCCGGCGGAAGCCCCCTATCGGTCAGGAGATGATCGACCAGTCGACTCCACTCGCTCGCTGGCAATTGTTCATCACCATGTCGAGCTTCGAGCAACGCCCGAAGCCGACCACAGCCGTCGCGTCCGCGCCGTGCGTGGCGGATGAGGCACATCCGCAGGCTGGGCCAGGTGACCAGACGTTGGCGCAAAGCCGACTCGGCGGCAAGTTCGACCCGTCGCAAGGACACGACGGCGCCGAGATCGATGATGGTTCGCTCGATTCCTGTGACTGGTATTGCAGATCGGACCTGTCGATCGATCCGATCCAACTGGGTGGTGCGATGGATACGGAGCGCCACGGTGGTCCTGCGTGGTTCGGGTATCAACACCTCGACGGAGGGTTCGGTCCAACCGGCCAGGCCCCACAGGGCTGCAGCGCAGCGGTGCGATGCCACGCCTCGAACCGCCAGCGCGCCGGCCAGCACCTCGGCCCTCCAGCTGGGGGGTGCGGCGGCGGAGCGGTAGACACCTCGGTGCATCCGCACCCACTCACCGCCGTTGACCCGGGACTGCACCTGTTTGCGGGTCATGCCCAGGGCTCGGGCCTGGTCAAGTGAGACCAAACCATGTTGGTCGGCCATCCGACAGTAAATCTCGTTCATTGCTTCTTCGCTTCTTCGCGCTCGGCGGCGACGCTGAGCGTCTACGGCGAGTTGAGCGGACCAGGGAGGAAGTTGCCTGCAACCGTAGGCAGAGCCTGTGACAGGGCACCCGCTTGCTCTGACCACCGCCGAAATTCGGAGCGCAGCGCCCCCATGAGGGCCGTTTCTCACCGAATTTGGGCGATGACGCCTGTCAGCGGCAGCTGGTCGAGCTCACGTTATGTCGAGGCCGATGTCGAGCGCCGGGGCTGATTGGGTGAGGCGGCTAACCGAAATGAGGTCGACGCCCGTACCAGCGTAGGAAGCGATCGTGTCCAGACGAATACCCCCCGAGGCTTCGAGAAGTGGGCGTTTGCCGGAACCAATGATGGACTCGACAAGGCCAACCGCTTCGCGCACCTCATCGGGACTCATGTTGTCCAGCAGGATCGCGTCGGCGCCCGCCCGAGTGGCTTCGTCGACCTGATCCAGCCGATCTGCTTCGACCTCGACTGTGCGACCTGGCCATTGGTCGTGGGCTGCGGCGACCGCTGCCGTGATGGTTGTTCCCATCAGGTGATTGTCCTTGAACATCAACCACTCGCTGAGGTTGCCGCGGTGGTTACGCCCGCCTCCCGCTCGCACTGCAGCCTTCTGCAGCGACCGCAAACCCGGGATCGTCTTGCGCGTATCCCATACTCCGGCGGGTCCCCCTGTGGCAGCCTCGTCAACGTAGGTCCGAACCAGCGTGGCCACGCCAGACAGGTGACACATGAAGTTGAGCGCGGTCCGCTCACCGGTCAGGACCGTCGTCAGGCGACCCGTCACTCGGCCGATAGTTTGCTGAGGCTCGATGGCATCACCATCGGAGAGCTCCCACTCGACCTCGACCTCGGGGTCAATTTGGCGGAACGCCTCGTCAGCACAGATGCGACCGGCAAGCACGCCTGACTCGCGAGCGACGAACGACGCCGTCGCCGTCGCCTCGGGCGGCAACATCCGTGAAGTCAGGTCGCCGAGTGGCGTCAGGTCCTCGGCCAACGCCCGAGCGACGGCATCTCGGACAGCATCCAACGGCGGCTCATAGACACGTGACATGTGGGCCAGCATGCCTCACCCGATCCGAAAACACCTACGCAAGACGGCGTAGGGTCAGCCGGACCGAATGCTTCGGCAAGCGACCGCCGGCACTGCCACGGCATGTGGATGCCACGGCTGGCGAGGCGCCACCACTGCTATTTCGCCGACTGGAACGAAGCTGACGGGCACGCAACGACTGGTCACAAGGTGGTGTCCCTGCACGACTCAGCTTCCCTGACCGACGTGCAGGGCTCGCGAGAATGTGGCACCAACCTGCGGGCCGGCGACCTTCGGTCTCGCTACCCCAGGGGTCTCGAACCGTCGACGACGACGAAGTCGACAACGCCGAACTCCCATTCGTCGTCGAAACCCTGCGCGTCCGGATCCAGCCGGCCACGCGCCGGATACCCGACGGTGGCGTCGAATTCAAGGTTGCCATTGCCGACTGCGACGGCCTTCTCAATGAGCTCGAACAGGTCATCGATCGTCATGGTCGCGAGATCTTGATCGAGCCCGGGCACGAGCGAGTCTCGATGGGTCGTCGACACCCACACAGCGTCGGTAACATCGCCGCCGCGGACGCTCAACCGCACTCGCGGCGGATCGGCAGTTCGGCCACCGAGCCAGACTTCGTAGTCATAGGAGGTATGTCCATGTCCATCCCACACAACCCGTGCATCGCTGACCTGGTCGCTTCCGCCCAGGAAGAGCACCGCCAACAGCCCAGCGAGACTGACAACCACGGCAAAGACCACCGACCACTGCGAACGCCGTTTGACTAGAAGAGCAGGGTCCAGCTCACCACTGGCATCGATCTTCATCATGATCTGCCCGGGACGAAATCCGTGGCCACGAACCCGCTGAGGTCAAGGGTCCACTCGTCACCGGCCACGGTGATGTCGGGGTCAAGTTTTGCGCGTTGGACATAGCCGAACTCAGGGTGATAGTCGACCGAGAGAACTTCGGCATCGGGCTGGCGAGCGATCCGCTCGACCGCAACGAAGGCGGCCTGAACCGTGTACACGCGGCTGTCTTCGGATGCGGCGTCGGTGGTCTCTACCGCGGCGACCGCCCCATCGACAACGGTGACAGTCGCTGGCCCAAACGTCTCGCCGCCGACAGTGACGGCATAGGTGACGGCATAGGTGACGGCATAGGAGTCCGGCCCATGGTCGGCCCACCTCTCTGCGGCCGCAAGCACCTCGCGCTGGGCATCGACGCTCTTGTCCTCGCCGCCAATCGCAGCAAGGAAAAGCGTGATGACTAGGAAGGGTGCCGCGAGCAGAAAGATCGTGCGGCCGCGCTTGGGACGGTCTATGCGGTCGGAGATCTCTGTCGCATGGGCTTGAAACGCCTCGTAGGTAGACATCGATGTCACCACCCTCCATCGGCGGCTCACACCACCGTATGAGCCATTCGGCCTATACGCGGCCAACACACCTCGAGCGCGGACGGGTCATGCTGTCGCTCATACCCCGGCCGCCTGTCTCCGAGCGCTCGCTGTTTCCACCAACCGGTGACGCTTCGTGCCTGGCACCAACCGTCACCCGCTCGCGCGCTGAGCGTGGGGGTTAGCTGAAGCCGCGGGAGTCTTGCTTGAGCGCGGTGTCGACCGTGAGGGCGGATGCGACGACGAGCGACCGCAGTGGCTCCTCCAACGGCTGGTGCACTTGCAGGACGTAGTTGTCGGCGGTGGTGAACAAGGTCTTTGCCACACCCTCAAACGTCTTGGTTATTCGAGCCACCTCGGCATCACTGGTATCGCGCAGTGAAAAGTTCCACGCACGCCAGTTCTCGGCCTGGATGCCGCCAATCTTGTGGCCACTCACCATGTAAGCGAACCGGATCTTGCCAAACATGTTCTCCTGGACAACTTCGCCCAGATCCTTGCCGGCACCATCTCGAACAATGACCCGCGACTTGAACAACTTGGCCGGCCGGGTCACCTGCATCAAAACGTTGCCCGTCATGTCGACGACCTGAAGCTTGTGGGTGAAGAACTGGTCGAGCGAACCAATGAACCGGATGAACTTCTTGAACGCGCTCTGGCCAACTTGGCGCACCGCTCCGAGCTGAGTCCCCGACTGGTCATAGATCGCGTATTCGGTGTTGACCTCGATGAGCTTCGCCTTCTGGTTTACGACCAGTAGCGGCTCCCCGAAGATCGTGCCGTCACCTTCGAAGGCGGCTGGGGTCGTACCCGCCTTCTGTTGCGATGCGTCGACCTGCTTTTGCACCTTCTCGGGGCTCTGCGCGCCCTGCACGATCTTCGGCGAGTCGATGGGCTGATCCGTGCTCTGGCGGCCGTGCGACGAAACCTGTTCGGTCCACTGCGCCCCATTGTAATAGCGCAACTCGTGGCGCCCGTAGGGGTCGGGGTACCAGTCGGGCTTCGATTCAGGCGTGTCGCTCACGCGCCCGAGCCTAGCGGCCTGACCGCCAACACCTGGGGCAGCTGGCCATGCCGCCTCCGCTGCTGCGACCAGGGCGGGCTCAACGCGTTGGGAGCCCGCGGTCCGAGTGGGCGTCACAGTTGTCGATGAGGCGTGCCGGGCCCAACTGGGCAGCGACCAGCAGGCGGACATTGTCGGCGATGGGATCCACCGCCAGCATCGTCGAGGCGTCCACCACCGCTGCATAGTCGAGGTCGGCGAGCGGTTCTGCAGCAAAACGAGCAGTCATGAGATCGATAATCGCGCCGGCAGCTGTCTCGCCGGCAGCGATGGCATCAACGGCTGCTCGAAGCGTCCGCGACAACACGCGGGCGGCGACGCGATAGTCGCCTTCGAGATACACGTTGCGGCTCGACATCGCGACACCGTCGTCCTCGCGCACGATCGGGCAGCCAATCACGTCGACCGGAAACGAGAGGTCTGACGCCATCCGGGTGATGACCTGAAGCTGCTGCCAATCCTTCTCACCGAAGTAGGCCCGACATGGTCCGGCGATGTTGAAAAGTTTGGCGACGACGGTCGCAACCCCGGCGAAGTGGGTGGGTCTCGAGATGCCATCGAGCGGTGCAGCAATCTGGTCGACATCCACTTGGGTGGCCACGGGGTTCGGGTACATCTCGTCGACCGGGGGCACGAGCAGAAGTGCCACCCCCGCCTCTTCACACCAATGGCTATCGCGCTCGAGGTCGCGTGGGTAGTCGCCAAGGTCTTCACCTTCAGCGAACTGCAGCGGGTTGACGAAGATCGTGGTCATGACAACGTCGCAGTCAGCCGCCGCCGCCGTCATCAGCGACACATGCCCGTCGTGGAGGAACCCCATTGTCGGCACCAGGCCGACAACGGCACCTTGTGATCGTGCCGCATTCAGCCGAGCTCGAGCCTCGGCAATCGTGTGGACAGTCTCCATTTGGTCAGCCTCCTGGCTCGCGTTGGGCTTGCGCTGCGAGGCGTCGCGCCTCATGCACCATCGCCTCGTAGGTTGCACGCTCATCGGCGGGTAGCTGGTCGAGGTGCCTCGCGATAGTGGTGGAGTCCCCGCGCGCTGCTGGACCAGTGAGCGCTGCAGCTGCCCCCATTGTTCGGGCATTGTCCAGGCTTGCCGCCGCCAACGCAACGTAGGCCTCAGCAGGGACACCGATACCTTCGGCCAAGCGCTCGACCTGTCCCATGAGCGCAACCGTGTGGTTGGATGCAACACACGCGGCAGCGTGATAAATCGCGCGATCTTCGTCGGCTATGGCAAAGGCCCGGCCACCCAACGCGTCGACGATCGCCGCGGCGACCGGGTGCCCAGCTATCGCGAACCAGCCCTCATCGAGCAGTCGCTCCGCCCCCACTTCGCCGCTGGGCAGTGAGATCAGCGGATGGATCGCGGCTCGGCGGTCGTGGGCCTCCAAGACCTCCAGCCCCAACGAACCCGCCACGTGGGCAATGACAGCCGGCCCCGGCTCGATCAGATTGGCGACGTCGGCCACAGCGTCGTCGGGCGTGCAAACCAACACCAGGTCACAACCCGTCGCCATTCGAGCGACCGGTGCATCGCGGCCGAACCCCTCGACCTCCCACCCAACCGTCTCCAGCGCCTTTCCAAAACTCCGACCGGCTCGACCGAGACCAACAATGCGAATCGACGGCTTCATAGGCGTCCGATGTTGCGGACCTCGCCCTCACCCGGATCGGACCAATCGCCCACCAGGTCGGGGGCGAGCTCAGCGAGAGGGACCATGACGAAGGCCCGCTCGCGCATGCGCGGGTGCGGAACGGTCAGGTCGGGTTCATCGACGGTTTCGCCATCGACCCACAAGACATCGACATCGAGGGTGCGTGGACCCCACCGAATCTTGCGGACGCGGTCGGCCTCGCGTTCGAGGGTTCGCCCAACCTCGAGGAGGTCGCGCGCCGTCTTGGTGGTCTCGAGTTGCACCACAAGGTTGAGGAAGGGGTCTTGTTCGACGCCCCCGATGGGATCAGTTTCATACAGATCGGACACACCGACGACGTCGTCGAGCGCAGCGAGCGCTTCTGCAAGGAGTTGCTGTCGATCCCCGAGATTCGAGCCAAGCCCAAGGAATGCCCGGGTCACCGGGGTGAGCTCGGGGTCACGTCAGCTGGTGGCAGCCGCGGCCATGGCCGACGTCACGAACTCGCGGCCGTTGGGTCCAAGCTGGCGATGGGTGATCTGTTCGACCACGGTTATGGCACGTGGCGATGCGTCGATCAGGCCACTCCAGACGAGATAACCGGCAATAAAGCCACACAGGCGATCGCCGAGTTCTTCGTGATGGATGAGGATCTTCTTACCCGCCTCGAGCAGGTTCTTCAGCTCGCCGTAGACCAACGCCAGGCCGGTTTGGTCCGACGGCATCACGGGCCAATGCAGGTACGGGACACCCTGCTCGTCGTAGTTGTGGAGGTTGTGCGGGGCGTCGATAAGCGACACCACCCAGTTGAAGTCGTGCTGGCGGATCCAAATGATCTCTTCCATGCGGCGCACGCGTCGATGTTGGGACCCGTATCCACCGGGGCGTTCACTGATAGCGAGGCTATCGGTTACGACCCAGTTGAAGTGGCGAGGTTCGATTCCCTCAGCCCACTTGCCCCTCATAGTCATTTGGGCCAATGGTGGCTCCATCAAATCGCGTCCTCTGGATGTCGTACCAGACCCTGAAATC
>CAWKYX010000038.1:0-19425 GCA_963854265.1 Acidimicrobiia bacterium | reverse complement strand
CGTCGGCCAGCGATGTTCGGATGTCGACGTCGGCCTTCGGCGTAACGTCGGGGCAGAACCGGAGCGACGCTTGCTCGAGGGCGGCTCGCACTTCTTCGACGAGTCGGGGACCGTCAGCTCGGTCACATTCGATGACCACAGAGTCGTGGACGGTTTGGACCGGCACCGCATCTGGAAAGCGGCGCAGCCTCACGTGGAGATCGGCATAGGCCGCCAACATGATGTCGGCGACGCCACCCTGGATTGGTGCATTGCGCCACGCATTGACCATGGCCGAGACGCGCTCTTTCGCAGCTCGCCCCAAGTGCTGATGGGCCGCCTCGTCGCCCAGTTCGGAAGCGACCGCCTCGATGTAAAGCCGCCTCAGCTTGCGGTCTTCGAATGCCCGAGTGATCTCGGGTCCGGTCAGCGACGCGCGGCGTGTGTGCAGCACGACCGAGTGGGTCTGCTCGAACTGATCTCGGACACCCATGAGGGCTGGCGAGGTGGTCATGATGGCTTCGACTGTTGCTTGGAGAAACAGGCGATCGAGATGCAGGTTGAACTGTTGTCGGCGTCCTGCCAGGGTCCTGCTGGCGAAGGTGAAGGGTTGGCCATCGTCACAGAGGGCCACCGGGGCGGAGTACCTCGATAGCCACTTGATGTCGTTAACGAGCGTGGCTCCTGCGGCATCACGATCCGGGTGGAGGTCCGCAATCTCGGTTGCCGTCGGCCATCGATTCTGCGTCTTGCGGAACTCGCGCCTGATTGTCGAGACTGCGCCGAAGCCACGGGCCAAGCGCATCGTCAGCGGCCAGTTGATGGTTGATGTTTCCTCGCGCAGCGCGCGGATCTCGGCGACGCGGGCCTCGGCCCACGCTGCAGTGCCGGGGTACGTGCGGCGGTACTGGGCGAGAAGTCTGTCGGCCTCGTCGACCGTTGTTGGTGAGCCCTCGGCGGTCAGGGATCGAGCCAGCGCCGAGGCGCCCGATCCATAGGCGATGCCGAAGT
Organism: Acidimicrobiia bacterium; assembly: GCA_963854265.1. Classification (GTDB taxonomy): domain Bacteria; phylum Actinomycetota; class Acidimicrobiia; order Acidimicrobiales; family UBA8592; genus CAWKYX01. The sequence goes on along the minus strand of CAWKYX010000038.1, from coordinate 18,435 downwards.
TCAAGGCCTTGGCAATTTGGCGCAGGCGCTTGAACCGTTCTGGGTCGTCAACTTTCAACGCCGTTGTATCGACGCCGAACATGCTGGCCGCCGTGCTGACATAGACGTCGACGCCTCGGGCGAACGCCTCGCGTAGTGGAGCATCGTCGGCAACCTGAGCGAGGTAGCGCAGCTCGGCCTGGCTGAGATCTGCGTGCACAAAGACCCGGTCTGTTGTGGCCGGCCTGAAGTAGGGCTTCATCAGGGGCGTCAGGTTCTGAGCGTTGGGGTTGCGGCTGGCCAGGCGGCCGGTGTTGGTACCCACAACCTGTAGGTATTGCGGTCGGATGCGTCCGTCGTCGTGCAGGTGGTCGAGCATCGACTCGCCATAGGTGCTGAGCACTTTCGAGAAGTTCCGGTAGTCGAGGAGTGCTTCGCAGAGGTCTCCGCCGACTTCTCGCAGGACCGACGCGGTGACCGAGTCGAGTTCGGTGAGGAGTCGGGCCCGACCGTGGCGGTGTGCAGTCCAAGACAGCACCGCCTCTTCGGACCATTCGTTGAGCGCGTAGCGGACCTGGCGATCCGACCCCGGGTTCCACGATGGCTCGACGACGTCATCGAACAGCGTTCCTTGGCCGCCGCCGGTGAGCGTCGCGAGTCGCCCGACCACATCGCGATGCTTGCCCTCGATTTGGGTGAGCTCGCGCTGCCATCCCGCCCAGTCGAAAGGTAGGCCGCTGCGTTCCATCTGGTCCAGGAAGGGGCGCGCGCACATCTCGATGTCGGAGATCTGGTCGAGGCCGGCTTCGTGGAGCTCCGTCCGGATTTCATCGGCCACCCAGAGGGTCTCGACCGCGTCGGCGCCAGCGTAGGTGATCTGGTCTTCGCTCAGGTCGTCGAAGGCGGTGTAGGAGATCTGAGTCGTTCCCTTACCGGCCGCCTCGAAGCCGAGGTAGTGCTGGGTCGCCCACGCGAGGCCATGGAACCAGGTGACGCCACTCTGGCCCTGGTGGATGAGGGCATCTGCAAGCTGCGCGTCCCACCACACCAGACCCGGTGTCGTGTCGGCACTCTCCCAAACGGCGGCATCAACCACCCGCGCGTCAAAATTGGCATTCCATGCGTCGGCGGTAATGCCAACGAGCATGGGGGCCAACAGTCGGGCGTCGATGTCGCGCGCGTCGATCACAAATGCTTGTTCGGCGCCATCGCGCTGTCGTGCGGCGATGGACATCACCCGCATTTGTTGCGCCTTCGGGCCCGAGATCGGGACCTCGGTATCGATCGCAACGCGGTCGCTCGCCGTCAGAGCCTGCTCTACCAGCCCGAGCTGAGCGGTGTCGTTCACGAATGTAGTTGGCACCGCTCGGGGATCGCGCGTCACCTGTCCGACACTACGGGATGGAGCGAAACCCAGCGGATCGTGACGGCTGTGTCGGGGTGTGGCTCAGCTCTCCAGCCTGCAGCGAAGTCCCACCGGCCGGGGGACCGCCCACCAGCGGCGGAGCTGGACTACTTCTCGATGTAGGGCTCCAGAAGGGACTCGACGCCGAGGCCCTCGGGGACATTCTCCGCGCCGATGAGGCGGTCGATCGTCTCGTGCAGGTGCCAGATGCGGCGTTCTTGATAGTTGATCGGCATACCCGTGAGCGCCGGCGACTTCAACGACTCCTGCATGGGCGCCATGTTCATCATGTCCTGGTCCATGATTATGTTGTATTGCTTGCGCCTGGCCTCCCAATGCGGCGGGATCTCGTCGCCGTCCCAGTCCTTGGGTGCGTAGTACAGCCAGTCGAGCCGGGTTGTGTCCTTGTCGATGGGCCAGAACAGGTTGATGGGAAAGCCGAACTTGCCCAGCGGGATGATGGCATTGGGAAACAGGCTGACGGCGCTGCTGGTGCAGTCGACCATGTCGGGCACCGCGTCGATGGTGGCGAACGGGCCGTTGTCGATCGGTTTCCAGTCTGCCCAATCGTCCATGCCGGACCGGTCGCAGTTCTGTGCCGAGAACGGCGTAATCATGCGGCTGTGGCCATTGGGATACAGGCCCATTGCGGCACCACGGTTGTCGAGGACGGATACGCCGTTGTGTGAGTGGATGTGCTTGAAGTGGTAGACCTCGAGGAAGGCCTCGGCGGTCACCTTCCAGTTGCACGGAACGATGACACTCTCGCGGTATACCTCGTGCAGCGACTCGCTCCCGAAGGGGGCGAACATGTCGGCTGCCGTGCCCAGCCACTCGAGCAGCGGCTGAGCCTCGAGGTCGCGGTTGACGAAGATGAAGCCTTCGAAGGTTTCGGTGTTGACCTTGGGAAGACACCGTTGTTCCCAATCCAGGTCGACGAAATCGCGTTCGTCCGGGAGGGCGACGAGGGTGCCGCCGTCGATTTCGTAGGTCCACGAGTGGTACTGGCAGCGCAGTCGCCTCGCCGACCCTCGGTCCTCGCGGACGACCGGCGCGCCCCGATGCTGGCACGTGTTGTAGTAGCCCCGGATCTCGCCATCGGTGCCACGCACGATCAGCAAGGGCACCCCGAGGTCCTTGAAGACGTAGTAGTCGCCGGGATCGGGAATGTCTTCGACGCGACCGGCCATCACCCAGGTCTTGGTCCACAGGTGTTCTTGCTCGAGGTCGTAGAACTCTTGACTGGTGTGGCGGGCTGTCGGAATGTCGTGAAACTTCGGGAAGCCTTCGGGCGGCGCCTCCCGGGCGAACTCGTAGTGCATGTCGGCCTTGATGCGATCGATCAGTGCTTGATCCATCAGTCCTCCGTTGGGTCGTTCGATGGCGGTAAGTGGTTGGTGAACTGCGCGAGTTGGCGCTCTGCAGGCCAGTCGTCGGGAGCGAACAACGTCTGGATAGCGATGCCGTCGATCAGGGCCACCAGGCGGCCGCTCTCGCTCTGGGCATCTCCCTCGAAGTCAGACTCAACGAGGCATTCGGCGATCTGTTGGCGGAATGCATGCTGTGCCTTGTGTTGGACTTCGCCAAGCGACGCGGATCCAACGGCACTGCCCCAAAAGGCAAGCCATACTTGCCAGCGGTTGGTCCGCTCGGCATCGAGAGGAAGGGTCTGTTCGATGATGGCCTGGAGCGGCGTACTGCCTGATTCGATCGCAGCTGTGATCCGGTCGTCGACCTGACACCTGGAGTGCTGCAAGGTGTAGACGAGCAGCTCGTCGCGCGTGCGGAAGTAGTGGGTGACTGCGGTTGGCGACCATCCGCCTCGCCCTGCGACGTCGCGCAGGGTGAGGCTGGCGAGGCCGCGCTCGCGGATGACCTCTTGGGCCAGGGTTGCGACGCGGTCGCGTCGCTCCGCGTGATCAACGAGCTTCGGCATGGTTATGTGACAGTAACAACAAATAAACGTGAAGCCAAGGCAGACGTGGCTCGTGGGCCGATCAGCCGCCCAGGGGGAGTGTCAGTGTGAAGCGGGCGCCGCCCATTGGGCTGTCGGTCACGACCACTTCACCGCCGTGAGCTCTCTGATGATGGCGAGGCCGAGGCCGTTGACCCCGTTGGCCAGCAGTCTGCGCCGGGTTGTGGTTCGATGGAGGGCGTTCTTGGCGCCAGAATTGATCAGGCACCGCCGCACAAAGTTGGAGGGCAAGATGTCAGACACAACGCTGCCAAGAGCGGCATCGTCGGAGACGCCGGTGACCACTCGCTTTGCAGATCGTGTCCCGAAGCCGTGGGTGCAGGAGTTGTACCCCAACGATGACAATCCGGCCCCAGCCGGGCTCCTCAACTCCTCGGCGGCTGATCTGTCGACCAATGACATCCCAACCGATCGCTACTTCTCCTACGAGTGGCATCGCCAAGAGGTCGAACACGTCTGGCGAAAGACCTGGCAGGTGGCATGTCGTGTCGAAGAGGTGCCCAATGTCGGCGATTACATCGTTTACGACATCGTCGACGACAGCGTGCTCGTGGTTCGGACCGAGTCTGGCGAACTCGCCGCCTACACGAACTCGTGCATGCATCGAGCCACAGCATTGGCCGAGGACTCCGGTTGTGCGACCAGCTTTCGATGCCCGTTCCATGGCTGGACCTACAACCTCGATGGCAAGCTCACCTTTGTTCCTGGCGACTGGGATTTCTCTCACCTCGACCTCGAGAACATCCAACTCCCAACGGTGCACGTCGACGTCTGGGCCGGATTCGTATTCGTCAACCTCGATTCTGGCTGTGGGCCGCTTAAGGACTATCTCGGTGTTCTCCCTGAGCATCTCGACGACTTCAACATCGACAAGCGTTACAAAGCCGTCCACGTCTCTAAAGTCATTCCGTGCAACTGGAAGGTGGCCCAGGAAGCATTCATCGAGGGCTACCACGTGGCTGAGACCCACTACGACAAGGATGCTGACGGCAACCTGGCCGCAACCGGGGCAGCGGCGTCGAACTACGACACGTCCATCCAGTACGACTACTGGCCCCCGCACGTGACACGCATGAACATGCTGGGGGGTATCCCCAGCGGCTACATCGCCGATCAGCTGCCCACGGAACAAGCCATCGGCGACGCGTACTTTGCTCGCCGCGACGGTGAATCGCCAACCTTGACCGAGGGACAAACAGCGCGTGCGATGATCGGCGACCACAACCGCAAGGTGTGGAGCGAGCGGCACAACGTCGACCTCTCAGAGTTCAGCGACGCTGAAATGATCGACCAGATTCAGTACACCGTCTTCCCGAACTTCACGGTGTGGCCAACGGTGGTGGCGCCGCTGATCTATCGCTTCCGACCCGACGGCGACGATCCTCAGCGCTCGATCTTCGAGATCTGGATGCTCTATCCCATCGCCGACGACGGCACCCACCCCGACCCCATGCCCGAACTTCGGCTGGCCGATGACCAAGCCTGGTCCGAGGTCCGCGAGCTTGGAAACTACGGGCCGGTCATCGATCAGGACACGCCGAACTTCCCGCGGATCCAGAAGGGTCTTCGCGCCAGCAGCAGGGGAGCGGTGAGCTTGGCCAACTACCAGGAGAATCGCATCCGGGTCTTCCACCAGACCCTCGAGCGATATCTCGCTGGCGATATCTAGCCCGGGTCCACCGAGTTTGGCAGACGTCGGTGTCCCGGCTGTCGCGATCACTGCTCTCCGGGCCGCCGTTCTTAGGTTTGCCGCCAGCCACGGAGGCTCCTTGGCAAGACTCACCCGATGTGGCAGGTCTACGAGGGTTGAATCTGGCGCTGACCTGGGCGACCTCCACGGTCTCGGCCCACGATCGGTGGATCGAGGCTTAGGAGCCGCGCCAGTAGGCGGGCGCAGCGAGACTGCGACCAGGCTTCCGGGCCCGAACGGCCCGCCCCGGAGGGGCACGAGTGGGGGATAGGCGGAAGCCCTTAGTCCGCCGTGACCGGTGCGTAGTCGGGGTTGATCTCGAAGGCGGCGACGAAGTCGAACGCCTGGGTTGGGCTGTCGTTAGTGCCACCCTCCCAGCCATGGAATCCGTACTCGACGGCGCCGTTGTCACGGAGCTTCGGCATCGATGTGTCGGGGTCGACGCGAAAGAGCGGGCCGTGTTCTTCTCCGCGTTGCATGACCAACCTGCTGCGAGGTCCGCCTGGCGCATCACATTCGTACATGGCGCCTGTCCCGGTGCCATTGCTGAACACCCAGTGGACTTCGGCGAACGCGGGAGCGCTCGGCGACGGGCCGCGGGAGTGGTCGTGGGTGGACGCATCGCCACCCTTGCCCATCGTCCAGAAGTGGACGTAGGCAATCTCTACTCCGCCAGCATCGAGCAGATGAAAGCCCGGGACGATGTGTGCATCGACTCCGTTGAAGATCTCGGCGCCCCGGAATCGATCGAAGAACGTGTCCCAGACAAACGTGTCGGCCTCAGGGCCCTCGAACCCGAGCTGGTCCATGCTCTTGAGGTCTTCGGGGACTGAGGGGGTTGCCGTGAGCACGGTGAAGAGCGCCCCGTCTAGGCCTGCCGTTGCCCCGGTGGCTTCGGTATGGGTGTTTCGTACGGTTCGCGCCGGGGCAAACTGGCCGAGCGCTGGGTCGACCAACGCGCCGGTGATGACCTTCAAGTAGACGTCGCCGGCCGACTGGTCCAGTGGCGCAGTCTGGCGAGCCTGGAGCCGGACGAACTGGATATGCCAGCCGGCCACGGTCCACGTGGGTGAGATCTCGTGGGGCGCAGATCCGTCTAGAACAATGTCCAGCCCCAAGCGCGCCTCGCTTGGCCGTGCTTTACGAAGTTCCATGTGGCGACCTCCAATGTCGTGTGGTGGGATGCGATCGGGTGTCGTTCCCCCCATGGTCTCACACTAGGAGACTGCGTCGTTTGGCGAATCCCAGACCTTGATGACGGACTTCCGGGTGGCTCGTAAGGCTTCGAATTGCTCGACAGTGACGGAGCGTCGAATCACCGTCAGAGGCAGGGTGAGACCACGGATCGTCACCCGGTTCGGGGGTGTGGGGGCCGGTGACGGGTGGTGCCTGGCACCGAGCGTCACCCGGTTCGGGGTTTGTTCGGGGCGGGGTCGATGGTGTCGCTGATTCTGCGGAGGCGATCGATGCGGTGGTCGTCGGCGCCGAGGTACTGCGACAAGACACCGAGGACCGCCTCGACATCGAGAGAGTCGGCGGCGGCCATCTCTTCGAGATCGGCCCAATCCTTGGTGCGGGCGAAGAAGGCTTTGAACACCGCCAGGTCGCGACAGGCCAAGAAGGGGACCTCTTCGCCGCCGAAGTGCTCGGACCGGCATCGGGTTGCGATGTCGGAGTGGAACGATGTCGTGTTGAAGAACACATCAACCGGTGTTGGTCCCCACCACAGCCGGGTTTGGCTATCACGCTCGATCGCCAACCGATCGTCGGGTGTCACGACGACTGCCTCGGGCAATGCTGCGAAGACATCATCGGCCGCGTCTTTCGACATGAACAGGTTGACGTCGATATCGATCGTTGCGCGCGCCCGCTCGGTGCACCAAGCCAATGCGAGGGCGCCACCGAACGCGTGAGGGATTTCGGCATGCTCCAGACGTCGATGGAGGACAACGATCTGGTCGACCAGATTCACGACGCACCGGTCGACTTCCCGAAGACCGGTGCTTCGAGACGGGGGGAGTGTCGCGCCGGGAACGCCGCTGCCAGCTCAAGTACCGCGGCGAGCTCTTGTCCCTTGGTGATCCCTAGCCCTGATCGGTGGCGACGATGCAGCGATACGTCTGCCTCGAAACCGGCGGCCCGAAGTACCCGGTTGAGAGTGGCAACGTTTGGGGTCTTGGATGCCGACTCATAGGCCGCCAGCGTTGAGTGTGATGTCTCGGCCAGCGACGCCAACTGGCGGAGCGTCAGGCCAGACCGGGTGCGCGCGTTGCGGAGGATGCTTGCGGAGTCCATCGCGTTATGGTATCTGATCAGATACCACCCGTCTACAGCGGCTGACGGCTGCAGGCGCACACGTTTGGGAGCCACTGACGTGCGAATGCGGTCTGAGTAGCGAAGTGGCGGTTCACCGCCAGGCTCAACGGCCAGGTTCGTCAGCGGCAGTGCACTCGGACCCCTTTGCTGCTACCCAGAGGTTGAGGGAGGGTGGGTTTCGTACATCCGGATGACAACCACTAGGCCCGATACTGCGGTGAGCGCCGCAACGGCATAGATCGCAACTTGGATCGAGGCGAGGTCGGCCAACACCCCCGCCGTCAGTGCCCCAACGGCGAACCCGGCGTCGCGCCACAGCCGATAGATGCCGACCGAGCGAGCTCGCCATGCGGGGTGCGCGACGTCGCTGATCGTGGCCAGCAGTGTGGGGTAGACCATGGCCGTACCGGCGCCCAGAACAGCGGCGCCGGCGGCCCAAGGCCAGAACCCCGATACAGCGGCCATCCACGCGATCGCCACTGCTTGGGTCATCATGCCCGTCGCGATCAAGGGCTTGCGGCCAATACGGTCGGACAGCCCGCCCGTGTGCAACTGGCCAACGCCCCACACGCCTGGGTAGATGGCAGCCAAGATTCCGATCCGGCCTATTGAGAGGCCGTCGGCAGCGAAGAAGATGGGGAAGAGGCCCCATGCGAGGCCGTCGTTGAGGTTGTTGACCATGCCCGCTTGGCTTGCCGCCGAGAGCGCTTTTTCGCGGAAGCTCGTCAGCGTAAATATCTGGCCGCTGGAAAGATCGTCGGGGGCGTCCCGCGTGGCCGCGTGGCCGGCTGCTTCGAGTTGCGCGTGGCCGCGAGTCTCCTTGACGAACAACACGGAGAGGCTGAGCCCGAGCCCTGCATATGCCAGCCCGAGAAAGAACGGCTCAGGACGCAGGCCCCAGCGTTGTGCAATCGCTCCCGTCGCGAGCGCCGTCAGGGCCACCGCCCCGTACCCTGCGGCCTCGTTGAGGCCCATGGCAAAGCCGCGTCGCTCTGGTCCAGCTAGGTCGATCTTCATGATCACGGTGGTCGACCACGTGAGCCCCTGGTTGATGCCCAACAAGACGTTGGCAAAGATCACCCACCCCCAACTGGGTGCCCAGATCAACAAGAGCGGGACTGGAACGCCGATGATCCAACCGGCGATCAGAACGGGTTTACGGCCATAGCGGTCGGACAACGTGCCCGCGAAGAAGTTGGTGGCGGCCTTCACGATGCCAAACGCTGCGATGAACGTCAGGGTCGCCGTGAATGCCGTCAACCCGAACTCTTCGGTTGCCAGTAACGGCAACACCGTGCGTTCCTGGCCGATCATGCCGCCCACCAGGGCGTTCACGCCGACGAGAAGCGAGAACTGGGCCAGGTTCTGCTTCAGCCCGAGCTGGACAACATCTCTCGCTGGCCCTGTGTTGGTCTTCGGCAACGCCATCCTCGATTCGTGACTCAAGCCACCACGTCGCTGCTAGCAGCGCGCCGGCATAGCCCAGCGAACCCTCTAATCAAGCAGTAGTTTGAATATGGTCGGTCTTGGAGTCATTGTCAAGTAATCCCTTGAATGGCCTGTTCGGTGAGCAGGGACGAGAGCTGGCGGTCACAGGCGGACCTCGCCAGAATCGGTGATTTCATCGTGGCGCCTATGCCTGCTTGTGGGACCCGTGTCACCGGCACCAGCAGGCTCAGCCCAATGCGCCGGCGATCAGTTCGGCGTTGCTCAAGAGGAAGCGGAGGTAGGTGCCGGCCTCGCCGTCAGGCTCGCCAAGGCTCCCGGTGCGCAAGGTCACCACAGCTACGTTGCCGACGCGCGAAGCAAGGGCGCCTGCATCGTCGGTGGCGTGTTCCCGCTCGGCGAAGATCGCGGACACGCCCGCACGTTCAATGATCTGGGCGAGCTCTTCGAGCTGTCGAGGGTTGGTCTCGGCCAGGGTGGACGCTGACGGGATGACCGTGCCGATGACGTCGAATCCGTAGCGATCGGCGAAGTAGCCGAGCGCGTCGTGGCTGGTAACCAAGTTCCGGTCTCGCTCCGGTATTTGCCCCACCATCGCGGCAATCTCGGCATCGACCGCTGCGAGTTCCGCTTGGTAGGCCCTGAGGCAGCCATCAACGGCATCTGCTTCGATGTTGAGCTCGTCGACAAGGCGTTGGGCGATCTGCGGGAGTACGTCCGACACCCGCACGGGATCGAACCAGACGTGAGGGTCACGGGCGTTCCCGTCATCGTCGCGGTCGAATGAGAACACAATTGTGTCGATGTGTTCGGCAACGCGCAGCACTGGGGTGCCGGCGTTGACGGCTGCATCGATCGTGTCATCGAGGCCTTCCTCGAGCCCGAGACCATTCGTGATGATCAGTGCAGCGTCGTCCATCCGCTGCCGTCCTGACAGCGATGGTTCGAACGCGTGAGGATCTGCACCAGGGGGAACGATCGTTTCGATCTCGACCAGCCCATCGCAGGCCACGTTGGCGACGATGTCGGCCCAGATGCTCGTTGTAACCAGGACCGTCGGCTCTTCCGAACCTGAAGAGTCGGCAGCGTTGTCGCCGCCGCACGAGCTGGCGACGATGGCGGCAACTGCGGTCGTCGCCAGAAATCGCTTCCACTGACGGGAGCGGGCGCCTATTTGGGGGGCCGATGGCGCGTGCTTTGTCACCAATTACCTCTCATCATGGGTTTCGTCCGGTTCTCCTGAAGGGGAACCTTCCCGAGGCTAGTGAGAACGGTTCCCATTCACAATGGTCGGCGCTGGGGTTCTGAGGCCTGGGGTCTCGAGGAGGCGAGCGGTGCACGCCGGCTTGGGGTCACTCGAACCTGATGTCGATCTCGAACTCGGCAGTGTCGCCGATGTCGATCTGCTCCTTCGTGCGAATGGCTTTCTTGATCGGGAGCACATATGAGCCCGTGCCCTTGTCGGGAAACACCGACGTTGACCACTCCGATCCACCGGTACGGACCTGCACCTTCACCGAACCGAAGCCTCGGCGGGGGAGCGGCATGTCCTGGATCTCCTCGGCGAGCTCGACCGGGAGCGACACGAAAACCCACGAGGCGTCCTGCTTCCACAGGTAGAGCTCTGCCGTGAAACTCAGTGTCGCCTCCATCACTGGCACCGTAGTTGCCCGACGGAAAGGACAAGATCGCGCCAAACACGCCGACAACACAGGGACCGTTCCTCGCCGATCATCGAAGTCTCAACGCCAACCTCGCCTTGAGCGGCCGCTGGGGGGTGGGCGCCGCGGGGATTTGACAGCGCGCCGTTGGTGTCGCGGCTCGACACGTCTGACTCATGCAGCTCGGCCAAGATTTCATAGAGAGGCCCGAAGTAGCGAGCTGCAGTTCTTTGGCGACATGGGCTGTTGCCTGGGGTCGTCGATGGGTCGTCAACTATGGTTCGGTCCCACTCGAGCCTCAGGGGACGTTGCACATGCAAGACCAATGGTTCACGGACCATCCGCCAAGCACCCGGTTCCCGCACTACACGCGCGCCAACGCCGGTGAGGTCTTGCCGACGCCAGCGAGTCCATTGGGCCAAACCCTGGCGTTCGACCAGGCCATCCTGCCCGGGTTTCAAGAGGGGTCTTGTCGGATGGGTGCGTACGAGGCGGCCGACTATCGCGACGGCGCACCCGAGATATGCGGCTTCTTTGGTGCACACTTCTACGTGAACCTCTCGAACGTCCGCATGCAGGCTGTCCGAAACCCTGCGATCACGGTGGATCAGCTTGATCTGGCGATCTTTGGTGCCAATTCCGAGACGCCGCCGTACGAAGCGCACCCCGACGATGACAAGCCGCACCTGCTGCCCGAAGCCGAGCGACACATGGGCTTCGTGTTATCGGCTACTGAGTGGCCCCAACAGCTTGTCGACAAGGCTGATGCCGCAGCGATCCGGGTCGATCGACCCGACTTCACGGCGCTGAGCGACGCCGAGTTGAGCGCGCACGTTTCACGGCTTCTGCCCGACCTCCGGCGGTTCTGCGATATCCACATGGTGGCTGCGGGTTCCAGTGGAATCGCGCCCGGCATGCTCGCAGCGGTCGGCGAGGCCGTCGGCGATCCAACGATTCCAATGCGGTTGCTGTCGGGGATGGGTGGCGTCGATTCTGCCGCTCCGTCGTTCGCCATGTGGGAGATCTCCCGCTTGGTTCGTCACAGCCCAGAGCTGACAGCGGCCTTCGATGCCGGTGTCAACTCAGTCCTTGGAGCCGTTGCTGCCAGCGGCTCCAGCGATGCGGCGGCGTTCACCAAAGCGTTCGAGAGCTTCGTCTTCGAGTATGGATCTCGCGGCCCGAACGAGTGGGAGCTCAGCGCAAGAACGTGGGAAACCGACCCCACTATTGCCCTCGCCGCGCTCAACAACGTCCGTCGTCAAGACGACGATAAGTCCCCCACGGCAGGCCAGGCCAGGCTCGCCGGAGAACGTGACCTGCTCATTGTTGAGCTCCGGGCCAAGCTTGCCGAGCTGGGCAATGAAGAGCTCGCCGCAACCTTCGAGGGCGCGCTCATTGGCGGGAACATGATGGTCTACCGCGAGCGCGGCAAGACCACCGTTGTACGGGTGCTCCACGAGATCCGCATGGCCTTTCTTGAGCTGGGCCGGCGTCACGCCGAGGCCGGGAACCTCGCCAGTGCCGATCACATCTTCATGCTCACCGCAGACGAGCTGGATGGCTTCATCGCCGACCCAGCCGGGCAGACCGACCGCCTCGCTGCCCGTGCGACCGAGTGGGATGAGCTTTGGGAGCTCGAGCCGCCGTTCTTCATCAGCAACGGATACGTCCCGCCGCTCAACAGCTGGGACCGGAAAGGGGCCTCTGGTGCGGCGATGGTCGTTCCTGATGAGGTGCTCACTGGGGTTCCGGGAAGCCCGGGCGTTGTCACAGGCCGGGCACGGATTGTGCTCGACCCAACTGACCCACCGGAGCTGTTGCCCGGAGACATCATGGTCGCGCCGCTCACCGACCCTGCGTGGACCCCACTGTTTATGGCGGCTGATGCCATCGTGGTCAACGTTGGTGGTCAGATCAGCCACGCCGTAATCGTGAGCCGTGAACTGGGGATGCCGTGCGCTGTGTCGGTCCCCGATGCCAGTGACCGAATCCCCGATGGTGCGACCATCGAGGTGAATGGCGGAACCGGCGAAGTGCGGATTCTGTCGTTGCCTTAGGAGCCGCCTCTCGGGCCCGAGAGGCCCGCCCCGGAGGCGAACGAGTGGGGGATAGGCGTCCTTAGAACCCAGCCCCTTCGTCAGAGGGCCGCAGAGTCAGTCGATGATGAAGTCCAAGATTGCGTAACCCTGCGCGTACTTGCTGACCGCCGGGCCTACTGCGCGGTGAATCGGGTCGTGCTTGTAGGTGTCGACGTCTGATTCAGCGATGTCGAGGGTCATTCCCCAGTCCCAGTCGTCGCTCGCGGAGGACGGGTAGGGGTTGGGCTGTACCCCCCAGCCGGAGACATAGCCCGACACATAGTCAGCCTCGAGACTCCACTGGGATCGAGCGATGAACTCCGCACGTTGCTCGGCGGTCGAGTCTTCGCGGAATTTCACGAGCACGACATGGCGAACGGTCTTCTCGGTGTCTGACATGGGCCGACACTATGGACTCCTGTTGGCGGGTGCACGTTGGTTGGCCGTGGGGTGCGTCGTTACCGACTTGGTGCGGCGTGCGACACTGAGATCGGCCCACAGGGAGTGAGTGGATGATGGGTGATCGACGCGTGACATCAGCTCCGCTGCGCTCAGTGACAGGCGACGAGATCGAGGCATTTCATCGCGACGGTGCGGTGCTGATCAAGAACATCCTGCCGTTGGCATGGGTCGAGGTTGCCGAGGCCGGGCTCGACGCCGCTATTGCTACGCCCGACGTGATGTCTGAAGAGTTGGGCGCGTTGCGAGTAGATCAGTTTCCGGCGGCGCGCTCGGCGCAGCTTCGTTCGCTGATTCACGATTCTCCGCTGGCTGAGATTGTTGGGCGGGCGCTGCGAAGCCCGGTCAGTTTCTACATGGACCAACTGTTCGCGAAGCCCGCAGGGATGGTCCCGCCGACGCTCTGGCACCAGGACACCTGCTACTACAACGTCGACGGTGGGGACCTCATCCGAGCCTGGGTCTCCCCAGACATCGTGCCCCGTCACCTCAGCCTCGAGGTTGTCCGCGGCTCGCATCGCTGGGGTGTTACCTACCGGACGCTGGCAGGGCGAGAGGCCGAACTCAGCGAAACAGCGACGGCCCAACTTCGCGATGCCGACCCGGACAAGCCGATGCTGGGCGCGGACGCGTACGAAGACTGGGGATATGGCAGCGGCGTAAAGGACACGTCGCTGCCCGACGTTCCCGACATCGATGCCAATCGGGCCTCGTTTGACATCATGGGCTGGGACTATGAGCCCGGCGACGTTCTCCTCTTCCACGGACACATTCTGCATTCGGCCTTGGGCAACGCCGTTTCGGAGCACCCTCGCCGCTCCCATGCATCGCTGTGGGCCGGGCGCGACGTCCACTATCAGCACCGCATCGGCCAGATCATCCCCGACCCCATTGCGCTCTATGCCCACGAGCCGGTATCGGGCCAGTTACTCACGGAGTTCAGTGACGTGTTCCCGATCCTCTGGTCGCCCGACGACGACACCTAGCCGCTGTTCGGCGCGGGATGGTCAGTCGGCGACGCCGTGTCGCGAAGGAGCTGGCTATAGGTCGTCGGAACAGTCCGGCTGTGGACGTACTCATGACTAGCTTGGTCCCATGTTTCTGAACGAGCGCGAGGCCGACGAACATACGGACAAGTTGTTCGCCGACGATCAGCAATACATGGGCTTTGTCATGAATGCCACGCGTGCGTGGTCGTGGAGCCCGCAAGGGTTCGACAAGCTGTTCGACTTCATGGCTCATGTCACGCCCGGGATGAGCATGCGAGAACGCGGACTGTTGGTGGTTGCCTCGATGTCCGCGTTCGGTGACTCGTATTGCTCGCTGGCCTGGGGAGGAAAGCTCGCCGCTGAGACAGACGCTGCAACCGCCGCCAGCGTCATCGCCGGGACCGATGAAGGCCTCACCGACGCCGAGCGCGAGCTGGTGCGTTGGGTGCGTCTCGTGGTTCGAGATCCAAACGCGACCACCCAGGCAGACATCGATCGTCTCCGCGCAGCAGGCTTTGACGATCAACGAATATTCGGAGTCACTGCGTTCGCTGCCGCACGGATGGCGTTCTCAGCCATCAACGATGCCCTCGGTGCCCGACCGGACGCTGAACTTCGAGAGTTCTCGGGTCCCGAAGTGGTCGCAGCGGTCACGTTCGGGCGGCCAATCCAAGACTGACCAGCCGATACCGAACACCTGGAGTTCCTAGCGCATGGGCCGCTCGGGCCCTTCCCTCGCCTAACAGCTCGGCTCCTTAGGCGTCGATGCGAGCACTCGCAGTACCGGTGACGACAGCGGCCCCGTCTTGGTTGACCGTGGTGAGTGAGAGGTCTACGAAGTGCTCGCCGGCTTCTTCGCGCATTGCCACGACCTCGGCAGTCCCGGTGAGTGTGTCGCCCGGCCAGACCTGGTTGACGAAACGGACACCAAAGTTTGTGAGGCGGCCATCACCGACGTAGTCGGTGAGGAGTTTCCCGGTGAGACCCATGGTCAACATGCCGTGCGCAAACACGGTGGGGTACCCAGCGATCTCTTTCGCAAACGGCTCGTCGGTGTGAATGGGGTTGTAGTCACCTGAGGCACCGGCGTACTGCACGATCTGGGTTCGCTTGAGATCCTCGACGAGGGTGGCGCTGTGGGTATCGCCCACGGTGACGTCTGCTGCATGAAGTGCCATGAATCAGCTCCCGATGACTTTCTCGGTCTTCACGCCAACGCCTCGAGCCGTGACAACCAGTTCGCCGTTCTGGTCGCGATACTCAATGACTGTCTCGGTGAAAGACAGCTTGCCCGCTCTCTTGCTTTGCTTCTCCCACCTCTCGCCGACGATGGTGGTCGCCGTCAGAATGTCGCCGGGACGTGGATGCCGGTGGTACTCGTAGTGCTGCTCGGCGTGCAGTCCGCCGGCAGCCTGTCCGCTGCCGGTTTCCTTCTCGCGAACCACGCCGGTCGCTTCGGCGCCGGACCCGAGCCATGGCTCGCCGACCTTGGGTCGGAGGCCGTAGTCAGGGTCGAACTGGGCGCTCGCCTGAACGAACGTTGGGGGAGCGATGATTCCGCCGACCTCGGCCTCGGCCGCGTACTCTGCATCAAAATAAACCGGATTGTCATCACCCACCGAACGGGCGAACATCATGATGTGGCTTGCCTCGACGGCAAACTTGTCAACGGCCATGGGTCCGTTCCTCTCACGCTTCTCTTACGGGTTTGCACCAGTAGGTAGCGGAACGGTACATCACGATGGACGCTTGGTTCTCGAGCCAACCCGAGCATGCGTTCGCCCAGGATGTTCTTCTGGATTTGCTCGCTGCCACCCCTACCCGCCGGGCTGACCCAGCGCCGGGATGAATGGCGCCTAGGTCCCGAGCCCCGGGCTGGGTTCAACGAAGTTCGAGAGCGGCAGCGAGGTCGCGCCAAACCTCAATGGGAAGTTGAGTTGGGTCGGCGACCAGCACTTGGAGGCACACGTGGTCTGCGCCTGCATCGTGGTGTTCGCGGACGCGCTCCAACGCGTGGTCGATGGTGCCGCAAGCAACGATGGCGTCGGCGAGTTTGTCGCTCGGCCCTGCGACGTCCGCCTCGGTAAACCCCAAACGCAGCAGGTTGTTGGCGTAGTTCGGGAGGGCGAGATACCGGGCCATGTGCGGCTTGGCCAGTTCGCGGGCTTGCCCTCGGTCGCTGGCGATGACGACCATTTGTTCGGGCGCCAAGAGCGCGTCGGGTCCCATGATGTCGCGAGCGTATGCCGAGTGCTCTGGCGGTACGAAGTACGGGTGTGCGCCGCCGGTCTTGTCAGCGGCTAGGCGCAACATGCGCGGACCGAGCGCGGCGAGGACAGTGTCGGGCTCGTCGGGCGCGGCGACGGCGTCGAATGGCCCGCTAGCCATTGCATCGAGGTAGGCGACCATGTCGCTGTAGGGGGTTGAGTAGTCGAGGCCACGGACCCCGGCAATCAAAGGAGCGTGGCTGACACCGAGACCCAATAGGAAGCGGCCGCCCGAGCTTTCGTGCAACGTTCGCTGCGCTGCCGCGGTTGTTTGGGGGTGGCGCGCGTGGATCTGGGCGATGCCGGTCGCGACGTTGAGCGTTGTGGTCGCTTCGAGCATTGTGGCCGATGCCACCAGCGCATCTCGCCCGATCGATTCGGGGCGCCACAGCGTCGGCCAGCCCATTGCCTCGATCTCCGCGCAGACTTCGCGCACCCGACTGGTCGGCTGCTGGTCGAGTGTTCCTACCCAGAGGCCGTTACGGCCGATATTGATCATGGGGGAACGTTACGCAAGAATCCTGGCGTCGAACAGCCCCGTGGCGCGAACGCAGGCCCGGCTACCCTTGCTGCCCCGACCTGGAGGAGGGACGTGCCCAACCCCGAAGCTGCTGCCGACATAGATCTCCATGCTGCGACACATCTGTTGAGGACCACTCGTTCGGTCCGCAAGCGGATCGACTTCGAGCGAGAAATCCCAGCGGAGATCGTGCAAGATTGCGTCGAGACCGCGATCCAAGCCCCCACCGGCTCCAACAGTCAAGGGTGGCATTTCGTGATGGTCAGCGATCCTGCAAGAAAGCAGGCGTTGGCCGAGCTCTACCGGCGAGCCTTCAACCACTATGCCGACGTTCCTGAGGTCCCTCGGTTTGATCGCGACGATCCACGAGCCGGTCAGATGCGCGGCATTCTCGGGTCGGCCGCATATCTCAACAAGCGGCTCCACGAGGTGCCGATGATGATGGTCCCCTGTGTCGAAGGCCGGTGGGACAAGCTGAGCGTCTTCCATCAGGCGGGTGCCTATGGTTCGATCTTCCCGGCCGTCTGGTCGTTCATGCTGGCACTTCGGGCGCAGGGTATTGGTTCGTCGCTCACGACGCTGCATCTGATGTATGAGGCCGAGGCGGCCGAAATTCTCGGTGTCCCCGATGATGTGACACAGGTTGGTCTTGTTCCCTTCGGCTACTACACCGGCGAAACGTTTCGGCCTGCTGGGCGAAACGCGGCGCGAGACCGGACCTACTGGGACCGATGGGCGCAGACTCGCTGAGCTGCCCTGCGTCTTGGGGAGGGCATGAACGGCGGGGCGGGAGTGGCGGGGCGGGAGTGAGGGAAGTCGATGCTCGACAGCCACGCGGAAGCATCTTCGGAACTGGGTTCGGTGCTCCGAGTCCAACCTATGCTGGCATTCGTAGACGCGCTGGGTGCAGCCCGGTGGATCGCTCTGCACGCCTCACCACAGGAGCGCTTCCATGCCACTACAAGACGTGACCCCTCTCAACAGCCATTTGGCCGACATCATCGTTCGTGCTGACGAGCCGTGGATCGAGACCAGCCCCGGAATGGCCTGGAAGAAGGTCCTCTGGACGGGCGCCGAGACCGGCCGCTGGGTTGCCCTCTACCGCTGGAAGAAGGGCTACACGGCGCCGTCGCACAAGCACCTCTCCGACGCCCATACC
Source organism: Acidimicrobiia bacterium (assembly GCA_963854265.1). Taxonomy (GTDB): domain Bacteria; phylum Actinomycetota; class Acidimicrobiia; order Acidimicrobiales; family UBA8592; genus CAWKYX01. The sequence continues at coordinate 491 of CAWKYX010000038.1, read as the reverse complement.
TATGTGCTCAAGGGCAAGCTGCAAGTTCGTGATGGGGTGCTCGAGGCCGGTGACTATGACTACGAGCCGTGTGGCATCCTCCACGGTGCCACGAAGGCGCTCGAAGACACCGAGTATCTTTTCGTCTGTGAGGGACCCATCATCTACTTCGATGACGACGGACTCACGAGATACCAGAGTTGGGAAGAGCAGGAACGGCTGAAGGCAGACGAGACTGTCGAACGAGTGCCAGCTGACGAGTAGTCACCTCTCAGGTGTGAGTTGTCGACGGCGTCGGACACGGTGGTTGACCGGCTCGACGTAGCGGGCCTCAGAACAGAACCGCCTAGACGTCGGGCTTTGGTTGGACTAGGCGGTCCAGTCGTGACGCGCTTCGGTGCGTTCTAGCCCTACACATTCATGATGGTTGGAAGCGCGTCTTCGAGAGTGAGCACTGGCGTTGTCTCGAGATCCATCCACTACTGATAGTGCAGTGAGTTTTCGTACGCCTG
>CAWKYX010000037.1:0-19495 GCA_963854265.1 Acidimicrobiia bacterium | reverse complement strand
ACTGCGCCTAACGTCGGCTCGATCGAGCACAGCGGTGGCACCCCAGACCGGGACGCTGACGGCGGTCGCGGCGTGGAACATAGCGATGGCGACTGCCACACCAATAGCCCCCCATCGATGGGGTCGCCGCAGAGGAAGTGACCGCTGCCTGCATAGGTTGCGAGAGGATGCAGTGGCGGTTTCGAATCGATCAGTGTTGTAGCCATTGAAACCTCCCGTAGCCCTCTTGACGTCACCGGTAGTCGGATTCCACGCGCCCAAACTTGCGCGCCATTCTGGCGTTACCTTCATCTCTACACCATGCTTAGAGTGCAAAGAAATCGGGGATGTAATGTCAAACAACATGTTTCACATGGGTTGGTTCATTGGCCGCGGGTATGGGCTGCCAACTTGGAATCGCACATGGACCGGCAATGCGATGGCTAGAGAATGGACTCGAGGCGACTTCTTCGTCGAATGGGCCCAAGCGCTTGAGCGCGCATGCTTCGACATTATGATGTTCGCCGACACTGCCTATGTTCCCGACACGTTCGGTGGCTCCGCCAAGGCCTACTTGGACCGGGGTCACATGACGCCGATGCACGATCCGGCTTCCATTATCCCGGTGCTTGGTTACATGACCAAGCGGATCGGCCTGGTCACGACACTCTCGACAACCTTTTACCATCCGTACGCGCTCGCCCGACTCGCCGGGACGCTCGACAATATGACCGGCGGCCGGTTCGGCTGGAACATCGTCACCACCAGTAGCCGCCAGGCTGCGGATTGCTTCGGCGTTGACCTTCCCGAGCACGACGAACGCTATGAGATCGCTGACGAGTTCGTCGACCTGGTGGAGCAGCTATGGGACTCCTGGGAACCAGGGAGCGTCCCCATTGATGAAGAGCGTGGCGTCTATGCGGACCATACGAAGGTCTCGCCGGTCGACTTCGAGGGTAAGTACTACCGCAGTACCGGGCCTCTCAACGTCCAACCCAGCCCGCAGGGCCGGCCGGTTTATGTCCAAGCGGGTGGTTCGCCGCGCGGCATCCGCTTCGCGGCCGAACATGCTGAGGCCGTCGTCTGTATGGCGAAGGGCCCCGAGAACATGAAGGCGTTCCGCGACCAAGTGAGGGCTCGAGCGGCTGATGTTGGGCGAGACCCGGACACGGTAAAGGTGCTCTATCTGCTCGACCCCGTCGTCGGCGAGACCCAACACGAGGTAGATGCTCGCATCGCGATCCGAGACGCGAGTCGCGCTGGCGGCCTAGACGGCACCCTGACGATGGCCGGCTACTCGGCTGTCGGCGGCCTGGACCTCTCCAACATCGATCTGGACGAGCCATTGGTCGACCACCGACCCGAAGAAGGCCACCGAGCAGTCTTCGAGCAGATGATGGCAGTCGGTTCGACTCTGCGCGAGGTGCTCCCCACGCTCGACATGTCGGTTATGGACATCGCCGGAACGCCTGACGCCGTAGCTGCACAGATGGGAGAGGTGATCGACGAGGTTGGCGGCGACGGCTTCCTCATCGGAGGATGGGATTTCACCCGTCGTCGCATCGCCGAGATAGCCGATGGCCTCGCCCCAGCGCTGCGGCGACGCGGACTCGTCCGAGACGGCTACAGCCACAGCACTCTGCGCGAACATCTGCTCGAGTATTAACGGGTCATCGCAGGCGGTGAGGTCTTCACCCGACGGGCGGAGACAGCGGGGACTGACCTGGTATTCATCCTAGTGAAAGTGGACACCTCCTAAGGTTGCCAATGCCCCGGAGCGGCCGATCACGCCACCGGCCTCGACCAAGCGGCCCTTCTTGATTCGTGACGGGGTGGTGGAGAGGTGGAGCTAGCGCGACGAGTAGCCGACATGTTCGATTACCACGATGTTGTCGGCACCGCCGTTGGGGTCGCACGCTCGGTACACGCCGACGAACTTGGCGGAACCCGCCGCGACTCACACCCGATGGTCGGGTTTGACGGTTTCATGGCGGATCCACAATGCGGATGCGGCAAGCGAGAGGAGTGCTGCGGTCACCAGCGCTGGACTGCGCCCAACGTCGGCTCGATCGAGCACAGCAGTGGCACCCCAGACCGGGACGCTGACGGCCGCGACAACTGCGAAGCGTCGACTCCACCTCCGAGCCATGGCCGCTGTCCACGAAGCGCCGAGTGGCGCAACGCTGGCCGCGGCGGTCGCGGCATGGAACATCGCAATGGCGACCGCCACACCTATAGCCCAGGGGGTGGCAGGATTGTCCACAGCAGCGACCCAGTTGATACCGATCGATCCGACGATCACGAGTCCGACGTGGGTGTCAGGGAGGATCGCGCAGATCAAGCCGAGCCCGACTAGGCCAACATCGATGGCGGCGATTGACCCGTCGCCGGCAGCACGGGTACATCCGATGGCCAGGACGACGCCCATGACGATGACCACGCGGAGGGGCACCTGCATGCGCCCGGCGCGCCTGGGTGCTCGCGAGTGGGCAGTGATCACGGTTGCCGCACGCTTGGGCTCGTCCGCCGATGGAGGCCCCGGAGCACCGGATCGAGGCTGCCAGGTCCATGCCACGGCACAACAGCAATACCCGCTGCGCTGACACGACGCAGACGTGCCTCGCGCTCGAGTCGGGTGATGCGCCACGCTATGGCCGCGTGTGCGCCGGGTGGCTGTTGTTGCCCGATGAGCGCAGGTAGGCAGTCGATGGCGACCACGTTGTACCCGTGGTCAGCGATGGCCGCCAACCGTTGTTGGGAGCCCGCAGACAGCAGCGGTGACAGCACGATGATTAGCGCGCCACGCCCTAAGCCGTGAGGGATCCGCCCGGTGTCGACCAGCGAGTCGGCGGGCTCGATCCTGGCCAGGACTTCGAGGATCCGTCGGAGATGGCCGCGGCCTGATGCGGGGGGAAGGCGCCGCGCCATGCCGGCGCCCAACGGCACCACGGCCACGCGGTCGCCGGAGGTGATGTAGTGCTCGGCAATGGCGGCAGCGGCGCGGACGGCGATATCCAGGCTGGACGTATCGCCGTCGACACCACCGCTGATACCGACTTCTTCGAACGCGTCGACCAGCAGGACAACGTTGCGGTCGTGGTCGGCCCAGGTTGATGTGACGTGCAGGGTGCCAGACCGCAGCGACTCGACCCAGTGGATGCGGCGAAGCCGGTCGCCGGGTTGAAACGGACGCACGGTCGCAAACTCGGTGCCCCCGCCGTGGTGAGGAGAGCGGTTGCCGCCGATGAGGCCAGGGGTGTGGACTGCCGGTGCAGTGGCATCGAACGGGGCTGGGTGGGGAAGGGCGACCAGTTCGCGAATGACGGACCATTTCTGCGACTCGCATCGGAAGCCATTCCAGCCGCTTGAGGCGACCACGAGGGCCGGCCGGACACGGTGAGTTCCCCAACGTCTCGGGCGGATCACGGCCTGGAGCGGTTCCGAGCCATCGTCGGGCAAGCTCACGACCACCTGCCCGTGCTCCGGCTGTTGGTCAATCATCTCCGAGCACTCGAACACCACGGCTACGTCCTCGACGCGGCCTTCTGGGTCCTCAACGTGAGCTCGACAGGTGGTGGCCTCGCCCTCGCGCAGGGTTAGGTGCCCGACCTGTTCGGTCACCGTGGGCACGCAGGTTGGGCGCACGATGATGGCCCACACGGCCGTCGCTGCCAGCGGCGAGACGATCACGAGAAGGTCTGGGCGGCGCGCCAGCACTCCAACAGCGCAGAGCAAGACGCTGCCCAATACTGCTCGAAGGTGCGCTGGCGTCGGGCGCCACCCAGTGGCGTGCTTCACTTTTCGGTGTTCCCCCCAGCCGTCGGGGTCGCGACAGCCGCCAAGATCTCCTTGGCAACCGATGTGCCGGAGGCATTGGTGAGCCAGAGCTCGGGCTTGATCGTGATTCGATGCGCCAAAACCGAGGGGGCGACGGCCTTGACGTCGTCAGGGGTGACGTAGTCCCGTCCGTCGATCACGGCGTGGGCTCGGGCGCACAGCAGTAACGCCAACGTCCCGCGAGGCGATGCTCCGAGCTGGACATGGACGTGTGATCGCGTCGCTACGGCCAGATCCACGCAGTATCGACCGACGTCGTCGTCGACGACAACGGACTCGACTGCTGCTTGCATTGCCAGCAGCGTTGCCGCGTCGACGATGGTGTCGAGCTCTTGGGACTCGGCCTGGCGATCCATTCGACGCGTGAGGACCTCCAACTCTTGGTCAGGCGTGGGATAACCGAAGCTGATGCGCAACAAGAAGCGGTCCAGCTGCGCCTCGGGCAGCGGGTAGGTGCCCTCGTACTCGACGGGATTGGCAGTGGCCAGCACATGAAACGGTGCCTCGAGCGGGAACGTCTGACCTTCCACCGTCACCTGGCGCTCTTGCATAGCTTCCAGCAGGGCAGCTTGGGTTTTGGGTGGGGTGCGATTGATCTCGTCGGCCAACAAAAGCCCGGTGAATAACGGGCCTGGACGGAACACGAACTGGGTGTCGCGTTGGTCGAAGACGAACGACCCCGTGAGGTCTGCCGGCAACAGATCGGGGGTGAATTGGGCCCGGGTAAAGGTCAGTCCCAGGACTTGAGCGAACGATCGCGCTGCGAGGGTCTTGCCCAACCCCGGAAGGTCCTCGATAAGGACATGACCTCCGGCAAGGACCCCGCACAACATCAAGGCGAGCTCGGAGCGCTTGCCGACGACTGCTCTGTCGACCTCGTCGAGCACCTGTTCAGCCAACTGCGACGTTGTCGCGATGTCGAGTTCTGGTACCAACGGTTGTTGTTCGCTCATAGGTCCTCGATGTCGGTCAGAATTTGTTGCAGCTCACCCGTGGTTGCCATGCGCCTCGACGGCCCAGCAGTCAGTCGCTGCAGTCGTGGGGTGAGCACAGCCCATGCAGCCTCCGGAGCCGCCGCTCGATCGATGCCATGGTGCGCCAAGAGTCGATCGTCGACCAGGTTGATCAAGGTCTCGTGCAGCAAGGGAGCATCGTACCGACTGTTGAGTTTCAGGTGCCTACGGAGGTTGAGCACATGCCAATCCATACTGGGTGGCGGGTGCCCTTGGGTCCACCGCACGGCCGAAGCACGCATCGCCAGGTCGTACATCGTGACGCCCCCAGCAGCGATGACAGCGATGACACCACCCAGCACGATGATGTCGGGCTCGGCGTTGCCGGCCCACAATCCGACGGACAAGACCGACCAAACGGCTGCTGCGGTCCAGAACCGTTGCGGCGTCATGCACGCACCTCGGCACTCGTCCTCAACGCGGCCACGACGCCGCCCAGCGCATGCACTGCGCTGCTGCGATGGGTGTCGTCGAGATGGTGGAGTGAGAACCGGGCCTCGCGGTACATCGCCCCGAGTTCGGTGATCGGGCCGGGGTCGACCGATGCCGCCGTGATGACGCGCGCCACATACTCCGATGAGGTTTCGGCTTCCAGGCGCCCGAAGCCCATCGTTGCAGCGTCTTGTTCGAGGCGCATCCAACAAGCAACGATCGCGTTCCGCGGTTCGCCGCTGGTCAGCGCAGTCAACGCCGCATCGAGATCGACGTGCAAGACGGTCTCGGACACGTCAGCCAGCGGGTCGGGCACCTGCCACCACGAAGGCAGGATGCGCTGTCGCAACCCACGGAGGGGCGCCCACCATTGCAGCCGTGAAGCTGCGATCAAGGCTGATGCCACCATCATCGCAATGGCTACCCATGCGACGATCTCGATGGTGTTGCCCACCCAAGACGGCAGGCTGCGCACGGTCAGGTCGTCGGGCGGCAATGGCGCTGCTATTTGTTCGACTGGGGCCTCGTGGACCGGTTCGTCGATCTCCACCTGAGGGTTGGTCCACAGGCTGATCGTGCCCGACGATGCGCCCAGCACCATGACGGCCATGGCGATGGCGGCCCCGGCCCAGACCCGACGTGTCCGGGTTGTGCTCACCATCTTCGCCAGTTGCCCCGTTCCGATTGATCAACAGTTCGCGGCCACACCATACACATGGGCTATCGATGCGAAACAAGCCTGGCCAACGCCCCGAGGCGGCGAAGCTCCTCAGAGTTCGAGGCGCGTCGAGGCGATATGAGCAGCACAATCTTGTCGTTGAACGTTCTGTCATCTCTCACTGTCGACCCTCCCGACGATGGCTATGAAAAGGCTCCACTGCGGCTACCCGGACCACGATGTCACGCCGTCGAAGTCCGCGTGGAGGTGCTTTGCGCCTATTCTGTGGGCTTGGCGGCCTGGATCGTACTGGTTCAGGTTGCCCCACAGATCCAAGAGCGAACACTCCGAAGGACACAGCATGGACAAGCCAGACGTCGCGATTGTCGGCATCGGGATGCACCCGTTTGGCCGGACGCCAGAGCGGACCGGCCAACAACAGGGTGTCTACGCCGTTCGCCAAGCGTTGGTTGACGCCGGTGTCGAGTGGAAGGACGTCCAGTTCGCGTTCGGTGGGAGCCAAGATGCGGGCGCAGCCGACACCATGGTGTCCGAACTGGGCCTGACGGGCCTGCAGTTCATCAACGTCTTCAATGGTTGTGCCACGGGCGGCTCTGCGCTGTTCTCCGCATACAACACGATCGCGTCGGGCGCGTTCGACCTGGGCATTGCCATCGGCTTCGACAAGCACCCTCGAGGTGCGTTCCGGATCGATCCCGCCGACTGGGGCTTGGGCGAGTGGTATGGCAAGAACGGTCTGGCGCTCACCACCCAGTTCATGGGGATGAAGATCAACCGCTACATGCAACAGCACGACATCTCCCACAACACGTTGGCCAAGGTGTCAGCCAAGGCCTTCCGCAATGCCGAGCACAACGAGAACGCGTGGCGTCGACAGCCCATCCCCGAGGACCAGATCCTCGAGTCGGACATGCTGGCGTACCCGCTGACCAAGTACATGTTCTGCTCACCAGGTGAAGGCGGCGTCGCGCTGCTGCTCGCCCGAGCCGACAAGGCCACGCAGTACACCGACACGCCTATCTACCTCAATGCCGCCACCGTTCGTAGCCGCAGGTGGGGATCGTTCGAGACGCTGTCGCCGTGGGTGGCCCTTGAAGACGGTGTCAGCCCGACCGTCGATGCGTCCAAGGTCGCGTACGAGATGGCCGGGATCGGCCCCGAGGACGTGGATGTGGCACAGCTCCAAGACACCGAAGTCGGCGCCGAGATCTTCCATATGGCCGAGAACGGCTTCTGCGAAGACGGCGACCAGGAACAAATGATCCAGCTGGGCGAAACCGAGATCGGTGGACGCATCCCGGTCAACACCGACGGAGGCTGCCTGGCCAACGGCGAGCCGGTGGGAGCATCGGGGCTACGCCAGGTCTATGAGAACGTCTTGCAGCTGCGGGGCCAGGCGGGCAAGCGCCAGGTCCCCAACGACCCCAAGGTCGGTTACACCCACGTCTACGGCGCCCCAGGCATCAGCGGCGTCACCATTCTCACGAGGTGAGCTGACACGTACCGGTCTGGCTCGCGCCGAGCCGGGGGTCTGGCGGGGTGCTGGTTTCAGTCAGGTCCCGAGGTCGAGGACGTCGGCCGCGTGCATATCGACGTGGCCGACTCGACCTGAGACGTGCTTGATTGCTTGGTTGAGACGGTCAGGGTCGGCGCCAGCGAGATAGCCGTCCACAAGTCGCTCGACGTTGCTGATCATGCCTTCGACGCCCTGCGCGAGCCGCATGTACTCGAACCCACTCGCGTGGAGCCCGAGTTGTTGTTTGGGCAGGTTCGAGAAGTCCTGGGATGGGATGAGTGGCCAGCGTGGATCATCGGGTGCCATCGGGGTCGGCGTTGGTGGGGTGGGGGGTGCTTCGCCGGGGGCGTACGGCGCCATCGACCAGATGTCGAACAGTGTCTCTTCGGGCCCCAAGGGGCGCACCCGGTAGAGCGGGGCGCTGCCGAAGATCGGTTGCAAGAAGACGTTGGGGAACGCGAACCAGGTGCCGTTCGGGATGTCGTTCTCGACGATGTGGTCGAAGTCGGGCATGGGCACGCCGGACTTTTCGCTCCACTCGGTGAGGGCGGCGTAGATCCTGTGCGTGAAGTCGCGCGACACGTTGTCGGAGCCGGTGAGGTCGATATCGCGCAAGCTCTCGGCGATGGCGAGCTCCCTCTCGTCGATCATGCCCTTGTTGCCGACGTTGAGATTGCGGAGATAGAAGAGGAAGTTGTCGACTTGAGTTCGAGCATCGGCGGTGCCGGCATAGCGGCTGGCGTAGTCGACACCCGGACGCGAGGGTGCGTAGGTGTGCTTGTCCCGGGTGCCCTTGGGGATGAGCTCGGGGTGGGTTGTGCGGACGTGGTATCCCTCGAGGAACGCGCCCAGCGCGAGTCGCCAGTTGATGGGGAGAATGCAGGACTCGGACCATTCGATGCGCATCTCGTGCGCGTTGAACGCGTCCATGGCGGTCGCAAAGGGCTCGAGCGATTCGCGAAGCGGAGCGGCGTCATCGTCGTGGTTGATGTAGGCGGACCCGCCCCATGTCTCGACGCGGCAGGGGCGTAGGTTCAGCTCGGCGGGGTCGATGTTCTCGTCGCGGAAATGGTCGGGCGAGTAGACGAAGGTGTTCGCACCCTCGAGGTCATAACACCAGCCATGGAACGGACACACGAACCCGTTTCGGACGTTGCCACGATCCTGCGCGAGTTGGACGCCACGATGGCGACAAGCATTGTGGAACGCGTTGATGCCCCCGTCGGCGTTTCGTACGACGATGACGGATTGGCCGACGTTTGAGTACTCGACGAAGTCGCCGGCCTCGGGAATCTCTTCGAGACGACACGCCATCTGCCAAACATGGGGCCAGAGGTGCTCGACTTCCATGTCATAGAACGCCTGGTCGTGATAACGAGCCGCAGCAATGCGGTCGGGTTCATCCACGCGCAGTGGCACATCTCGCAGACCAACTGGTGTTTCTGAACGATCTGAAGCCATGGTTCCTCCCCGGCCACCCGACCGGCGGCGATCAGACGAACTTACCCGACGCGCCAGGTGCGCAAACAACCAGTCCCAGGGCACCCATTGGTGAGCGGACGCAGGAGGGTCGTCGAGCGCCCCGTGTCAGCTTCTGCGACGGAACAGACGAGCTCCACAGAACAGAAGGAATGACGAGCATGCCGCTGGAAGTGATTGGCGCAGGATTCGGTCGAGCCGTTTCCGCGGTCCAACGCCGCGGACTCATTCCAGAATCGGATGAAACTCCGCAACATCGCGAAGAGCTTCATTCCCAATCGCAGGGGTTGATCAAGCCCGGGCGTTGTCGGTCTTTTGGGTGAGTGTGTGGGCTGCGAGGGCGGCGATCACCACGGCCATCGCAATGGCTTGACCGGCGCTGACCTTCTGGTTGAGGAACCAGAGCCCCAGCAGGGTTGAGCTGACCGGCAGGGTCAGTCCAATGAGCCCCATGATCTTGAGCGGCGCTCTGCCTTGCGCGTAGTTGAGGAAGACGTGCCCGAGTCCAGGGAGCACACCAATGCCGACGACGCGGATCCAGTCCCCACCTGAGGTGGCCACGATCTGTTGGCCCGAGAACAACATGACCGGGGTCATCATGAGCGTTGACCACGCGAACACACCGAGCATGAATGGGAGGATGTCGAGCTTTCTGAGAGCGGTTTTTGCGACCACGAAGTACAGGGATCCAATGGAGATCGAAATTGCTGCGACCAGGTCACCCTTCAGGCTGCCACCGCCAGCGCTCTCGCCGGCCAGCGCGAGCATCGCAGCTCCGCCGACTGCGATCACACCCCAGCCGAGATCTCGTCGGGTCAAGACTTCGCCGAACACGAAGGTCGCGAAGATGGCGATCGGGATGGGCTGGAGTGCGGCAATCAGGCTGGCATTGACGATGCTGGTCAACTGGTTTGCCCAGAAGAACATGCTGGTCGAGAGGCCGAAGCAGATCCCGGGAACGAGCGTTGGCATCGCAAGGTCCCATGAGAGTTGTCCCTTGCGCGCGACGAGCACGAAAAGCACCAGGAGGCCGATCCATGATCGCCACCAGCCCATGCTCAAGCCGCCGATGTCGGACGCTGCGGCGATCACCGGCCCTATCGATACGAACCAGAACCCAATGGCGGTGGAGGCCATGCCAATGCGTTGGACGCGTGCGAGATCGCCCTGGGTCTGGGTAGCTTCGGTCACCGTTGGCCTGTCTGATCCGATGGCGTGCGGGACGCCCGCGAGTGCCGGCGGGCACGGTCTGGGTCTCCCAGCAACGGCCGCGTCGGCCAGGCAGAGAGGTCCGTGGCGATGGTGCCGGTGGCAATGATGACCGCAGGTTAGTCGCATCGCCTCGAGCCAGAGCCATGGGAGTTGGGTGGTTGTTCTAGGGTGCGGGCGATGCGTTGCCTCAGGGGAGGCAGCGATGACCGTCAACTCAGGGGGAAATATGAGCTTCGAGCACTTGCTCAGCCCATTGGATCGTGGCCGACTGCAACTCAAGAACCGAGTCGTGTTCCCGGCACATCAGACGCTGCTGTCCGAAGACGGGGTGGTGGGTCCGCGGATGCGTGCGTATTACGCCGAGCGTGCCAAAGGTGGTGTGGCTGCTGTTGTTGTTGAGGGTGGCGCCGTTCACGACACGACGATCAAGTTCCCCAACTACCTGTGGAATCACACGCCGCCTACGGTTCCAGCCCTGGCGGCGCTCCAAGAAGAGCTCAGTCAGTACGGTTGCAAGACCATCGTGCAGTTGGTGCACAGCGGTGGACGGATGTCATCGCACGACTCGCGGCTGCCGCTGTGGGCACCGTCGGATGTGCGGTCGGCGATCTCGCCGGAGATCCCACACGCGATGACCAACGAAGAGATCGACAGCGTGCTTGACGGGTACGAGGTGTCGTTCGCCAATGCGGCCGAGGCCGGCGTCGATGGCATCGAGATTCACTCTGCCCACGAGTATCTGTTGGGGCAGTTCCTGTCTCCGCTCAACAATTTCCGCAGTGACCATTACGGGGGGTCGCTCGAGAACCGTCTGCGGCTCCTCACCGAAGTGATGATGCTCGCCCGCAAGACGGTCGGCGACAGCATGGTTGTCGGACTTCGTATCAATGGATCTGACCTGGTCGAGGGCAGCATGGGGAGCGAGGACTACGTCGAGATCGCGCGCCACATCGAAGCGGTCGCGGCGATCGACTACCTGTCCATCAGCGCCGGGACGTCGAGGCACAACCACCTGATCGTGCCGCCCATGGATACCCCCGAAGGTCTCTACGTGGACTACGCCGCCGCGATCTCCGAAGCCATCGATCTGCCCGTCATGGCTGTCGGACGACTCAAGCGTCCAGAACTTGCCGAGGACGTGATCGCGTCAGGTCGAGCCGATGTCGTAGCCGAGGCCCGAGCGTTGATTGCCGACCCCGAGTGGGTCGCCAAGCTCGCCTCGGGAACACCTACGCGCATCCGACCCTGCATTGGGTGCAACCAGGGCTGCTTCGGATATCTGTACACGAACCGTCCCATAACGTGTGCGGTGAACCCAGCAGTCGGCCACGAGCGCACCCTGGGCCTCGGCACCGAGCCCGATGGGGGAGGGCGCCATGTGCTGGTCGTCGGTGGCGGCCCAGCCGGCATGGAAGCCGCGATTGCAGCCGCTGAGCGGGGTGAGGTCGTGACGTTGGCCGAGCGATCGGCCAGCTTGGGCGGCCAAGTGCCGTTCGCGTCCTCGCTCGAATCGCGTGCTGAGCTCGGCACCATCGTCGACTTTCAGATCGCCGAGCTTGACCGGCTCGGGGTCGAAGTGCTGCTCGAAACCCAGGTTGATGCAGATGCGGTCGTCGCTATGGGCGTCGATGCGGTGGTCGTTGCATCGGGTTCCGCACCCCGTCCAGACCCCTTGGTAACCGACGGCTCGATCCCGGTGCTCGCCCCGATCGAGGTCATGACCGCCGCTGGTGATCTCGCAGGACGACATGTCGTGGTTGTCGACCAGGTGGGCCACTTCCAGGCGTACGCTCCTGCCGAGGCGCTCATCGACGCCGGAGCCACGGTGACGGTGCTGTCGCCCAAACTTTTCCTTGGCAGTCTGCTGGATCAAGCAACGATGACCACGATGCTGCGCCGCCTTGCCACCAAGGGCGTGGCTCTTGTGGCCAACTCGCTCACCATCGCGATAGCCGAAGGGTCAGTCCAGGTGCAGGACACCTTGTCGGGGGTGGAGCGCACCGAGTCTGCCGATGTCGTTGTGGCCGCGGTCGGAAACCAGGCCGTTGATGACCTGGCCGTAGCGCTGCGCGCCCGTCCCGGTGGTCCATCGGTCCATCTGGTGGGCGATGCCGCTGCACCGCGAACCATCCTGGAGGCCGTCCGCGAGGGCCGAACCGCCGGCCGGTCGATCTAATCGTGTCCTCGCGCCGGCAGGGCCGACTCTGCGTTCTCTTGGGTTTGATCGCCGTTGTCGCGGCATCCTGTAGCGGCGATAGCGACGAAGCAAACCTGGCACCTACTCCGCCAGACCAACCAGAGCCAACAGTGACTGCTCGGCCAACGCCCACACCCGTGCCGCGTGCACTTGCCATCAACCAGATCCAGGTGATTGGGTCGCACAACAGCTACCACCTGCGGCCAGATCAGGCACTGTTCGACACGATCCGTAGCCTTTCGACCGAACTCGCCGAGAGCATTGAGTACTCCCACGCATCACTGACCGAGCAACTCGAAGAATTCGGGATCCGACAGCTGAAGATTGACGTGTTCGCCGACCCCGACGGTGGCCTGTTCACCACACCCGCCGCCAACGCACTCGTCGGGATTGCGGACTCCGACGACCCAGCGCTGCTCGACCCCGGATTCAAGGTCTTACACACCCAGGACTTTGACTACGCGTCCACGTGCCTCACCTTTGTCCAGTGCCTGACCGAGGTTGAGCAGTGGTCGGCCACGCACCCAAACCACCTGCCGGTCATGATCATGGTGGAGATCAAGTCTCAGTCCGTGCCCGACGCGGCCGCCGAGGCTGGTGTCGAACTCCCGCTGCCGCTGCCCTGGACCGAGCCAATCGCACCCACTGCTGCACTGCTTGACGACCTCGATGCTGAGATCAGATCCGTGTTCGATGCCGACCGACTGATCGAACCCGATGATGTCCGGGGCGATGCCGAGACGCTGGAAGCTGCCGTTCTTGGCGACGGTTGGCCGAGCGTGGCCGAAAGTCGGGGCAAGGTGTTGTTCACCATGACCGACGGGGGCTCGATCCGCGACTTGTATGTGGTTGGAAGTCCCAGTCTCGAAGGGCGGCCGATGTTCACGAACGGCACGCCGGGTCAACCCGACGCCGCGTTCGTCCGGTTCGACGATCCTTCGGCCGCCGGCCGCCGGCCGCCGGCCTCGGTGCAGCGGTGCTCGCGGGCTACCTGGTGCGCACCCGGACCGATGTTCCGACAGCGGATGCGCGGGGGAACGACGCAACCCGCCGGGATCAAGCGTTGGCTACAGGGGCCCATTTCTTGAGTACGGACTACTACGCGCCGAGTGTGTTCTTCGATAGTCCGTATGTGGTGGGGCTTCCCGCTGGGGTGGTTGCCCGGTGTAACCCGGTGAACGCTCCCGACACCTGCACCGAGGCGGATCTCACCGAGTAGCGGCCGTCAGCCTGGATCGCCGATCTTGGCAGACGACAGTGTCCAGGCTCTCCTGATCGCTGCCCTCCGGGCGGGCGTTCGGGCCACGCAGGCCCCTGGCGAGACGCACCGAATGTGGCCTCCGGCCGCCACGAATTGCCCGGCTGCCCCTGCCGAGGCTGGCGCGCTCGACGTCCAACCGGCGGATCCAAGATCAGCGGAATTGGCGGAAGAACTCGCGGACCTCGGCCGCGACCAGGCCCGGTTCCTCGGCTGCCGCAAAGTGGCCGCCCGCTGGCTGGTGCTCCCAGCGTTGGATGTTGGCCACACGTTCGCACGTGCGACGGGGGGTGAACACCAGGTCGCCAGGGAACAACGCCATCGCCGTTGGGGCCTCGACAATTGGTGTGCGGTCATGATCGGGTGTCCACGGGACCGAGAATCGCCCGTAGTAGATCCGCATGCAGCTCCAGAAACTGTCGGTGTGCCAGTAGAGCGACGCCAGCGTGATCAATTCGTCCTTGCTGAAACGGCGCTCGACATCGCGCTGACCGTCGGCGTCGGCACAGTCGCTCCAGTTGCGGCGGCGTTCGACCAGCCAAGCCAGCAGACCCGACGGCGAATCGTGCATGGCGTAGGCCAACGATTGAGGATCGGTCCCTTGCACGGCTGAGTGTGACTTCGCACCTGCGAGGCGAGCGCGTGTACGAGCTTCGTAGTCCTGCTCGTCAGGCTCGCAATCGGCCGGGTCGATGTTTTCGCGATCGATCCCGTTGAAGGCCGGCATCGTGATCTGAAGACCGTGAATACGATCGGCATAGGCGTGGCCCAGTTCGGTGCAGACGTGGGCGCCCCAGTCGCCCCCTTGTGCACAGAATGTCCCGTAGCCCAGCACGTCCTGCATCAGCTTCACCCATAGGCCGGCGACGTCGCGGGTGCTGAAGTGGCCCACAGGCAAGGGGGTGGAGAACGTGAAGCCGGGCAGCGATGGGATGACGACGTCAAAGGAGTCGGCAGGGTCGAGGCCATGTGCCTCGGGGTCTGTGAGGGGGCCGATCAGGTTCCGGAGATCCCAGAAACTCCAGGGCCAACCATGGGTACACACCAACGGCAGGGGGTTGTCGCCTTTGCCCTTTACGTGGATGAAGTGGATCGGGAAGCCATCGATTTCGGTCTTGAAATGGGGCAGCTCATTCATGGCGGCTTCCTGGGCCCGCCAGTCATAGGTGGTCTGCCAATAGTCGACGAGCTCCTCGAGATACGCCTTCGGCGTCCCATAGCGCCAGTCTTCGTTGCCGACGTCATCAGGCCACCGGATGGAGGCCAACCGGCGATCGAGATCATCGAGCGAGGACTGCGGGATGTCGATCAGGAATGGTTCAACTTGGCTCATGTCAGGCCTCCCGGCCGATGTCGACCATTGGTGATGTCACGCGGTGTGCGATCTTCCATCCGTCGGTGGTACGTCGATACACGTCTTCGTTGATTGCGAGCGCGGCGGTGACTGGTGCTCCTCCGTCGGGACCAGGTCCTATGGCATGGACATAGCTGGATCCGGTCGCGCTGTCGGGGCCGGTGATGTCGACCAGGTGATTCGACATGAAGTGCATCGAACGTCGGACGCGGGTCTTGCGCGGCGCGAAGTATTGAGCGATCTCGTCGTGGCCGACGCTCTTCGGGTACCCGCACGGGGAGTGGTCGAGCGTGGCGTCGCTGGTGAACACCGAGAGCACCACATCGGGGTCGTAGCGGTCGATCGAAAGTGCGTAGCGGTTCACGACAGCGATGATGCGCGCGACGTCGTCGGCGTAGCTCATGGCAGCTTTCCCGTGATGTGTGTCGGTTCGATGTTGTTCTGGACCAGCATGGGTTCCCCTCGATTGGTCTGCCGCCGACGCTAATCGAGCGCCCGGCTGCGCGTCGTTGTCGCGCAGATTGGCAAGCCGGCTTGACCGGGCGCAGTACCTTGTCTGTATGGCTGA
The DNA here is from genome assembly GCA_963854265.1 of Acidimicrobiia bacterium. Taxonomy (GTDB): domain Bacteria; phylum Actinomycetota; class Acidimicrobiia; order Acidimicrobiales; family UBA8592; genus CAWKYX01. The sequence goes on along the minus strand of CAWKYX010000037.1, from coordinate 3,971 downwards.
TCTCGTAGTGGACGACGGGGAACTCGCCGGCCAGGTGGCAGTAGTCACCGGTGGCGGGTCTGGTATTGGGGCTGCGCTAGCGCGCCGGCTCACAGATGCGGGGGCGGTGGTGACCGTTGCGGATATCGACGAGGCGGGACTCGCCGACGTTGCAGCAGAGGTCGGGTGTTCGACCGTTCGCCTCGATGTTGGCGACATGGTCGCGTGGGAAGAGGCTCTGGCCGAGGTCGTGGCACGAGACGGCGGGCTCGACATCGTGTGCCTCAATGCCGGCATCGGCACGCGCCCTCGAGGCGTCAGCGTGGCCGACGATCCAATCCCGTGGATGCTCGATGGCTACCGCTCTGTTGTTTCGGTCAACATCGACGGCGTGGTGTTCGGTGCAATGGCAGCGTTGCCTCATATGGAGCAGCGTGGCCGCGGTCGTATCGTCGCGACGGCATCGGTTGCCGGCATTCGTCCCCAGCCGCCCGACCCCCTCTACGGCATGTCCAAGGCAGCGGTCATCGGGTTTGTCCGGAGCGTGGCTCCAGCATTTCTTGACCGAGGGGTTGCCATCAACGCGCTCTGCCCGGGCAGCGTCAACACACCACTCATGCCCGAAGACCGCCGGCACGCAGCGAAGACGATGAGCAAGCCCGAGGAAATGGCCGAGGCCATTTGCGGCGTGTTGACATCAGACGACAGCGGCGGCGTCTGGATCGCATCGAGCCCTGCGCTCCCGGTATGGCGGTACGAATTTGCCGAGTCGATGGAGGGGCCACCGGCCTGAGACTGGATAGCGAGGCCGCCGAGCTGGCAAGATCACGAGATGGCCCCACAGATCAGCGTCGTCAAACAGTTCCACAACGGTCTCCCCGATGTCCTCGCCGACATCTCCTTGAGTGGGTTCTGGCCCTCGACCTACGTCTCTCAGCCGACGCCGCCGCCCGAGTTGCACTGGCACCGCATGGAGGTGAACGGCTACGTCATGGAGGGTCGGACATGGATCATGGACGGCGAGACCGGCGATCGGCTGACCGTCGAGACGGGCGACAAGTTGATCATCCCGGCAGGAGCACTTCACATCGAGGGCGAGGCTGAGGGGCCGGTTACCTATGTCATCGCGATCCCCTCGACAGAATCGCATAGCGACGTCTTTCAGACTCTGCCGGTGGACTACCCAGGTCGCCCGACGGACTGATCTGGCGAAGAGTTAGCCGAACGTCGACAGCACGTCCTCGGCGATACGGCTGATCTGTTCCTGATACTTGGCGTACGGGTCGCCAAGACACATCGGGAAGATCGTCACATTTTGGGCGCCCAGATGGTCCACCCGTTCATGAAGCTGGGTGGCGACGTCGTCTGCGGTCCCGACCAGTGCCATGCCCTGTTCCATGGCGTCCTCCAGCCGGGGCAGCCACCCCTTCGGTGCCGGGTTGCCATCAGGCCCCATGAACCCAACGGTTCGGCCATAGGGGGCCAGGAATTTCCAGTGTTCATCAAAGGCTGGACGGGCGGCATCGATGGCTTTTTGGCGGGTGTCGCCGACGCGGATGTTGGCGATCATCATGCGCTGTTCGCCGGGTGCGAGTTCGGTGCCATGTTCGTCATGCCAGACCTCGGCGAAACGGTCCCACTGCGGTTTCAAGAACTCGGGGTGCAGGTTCCACCAGATGCCGCCGTATCCCCGGCGTGCCACCGCCTCAAGCGTCGGTGGCGAGGACACGGTCTGCCAGGTCTCGAAGGGCGTCAGCGGGCGAGGGACCAGCGTCAGTTCCTCGGTGAACGCACCACGGTCGGGAATGCCCTCTGGTGGGAAGACAAAGTGCTGGCCGGCGTAGGAGAACCGCTCGTTGTGAAGCGCGAGGTCGACGACATCCATCGCCTCGGCAAATTTCGCTCTGTTCGCGGCATCTTGTTCGGCTCGCGCTGCTGGGTCGTCGGTGCTCCCGATGATGGCCCCCAGCGGCATTGCCTCACGTGGGACTGTGCCTCGGCCGACCGCGAGTACGGCCCGCCCGCCCGAGAAGTTGTGGAGCGACGCAAAGTCTTCGGCGAACCGCAGGGGGTGCCATTGCGGGACAACATGGACGAGTGCACCGATCTTGATCTGTTCAGTCCGCTCGGCCAAAACCGTCCCGGCCAACAGAGCGTTGGGGATGACCTCGTAGCCCTCATATTGGAAGTGATGTTCGGTAAAGAAGAAGTAGTGATAGCCGAGTTGGTCGGCCAGGACGCCGGTGTCAATGATGGCTTCGGTTGTCTCCCACATGAGTTTGTTGGATGCCCGGCGAGCGGTCGGTTGGGGGTCGCCGGCGCCAGCGTCAGGCATTGGCACGGCGCCGAGAATGAACATGCCGAACTTCATGTGATCAAACCTTTGGGGTCGCCGTTTGGGGCTGTGGGGACCGAACCTAGTGCGCCCTCATCGCAGTAGCATCGGCGTGTGACTGTCCGACTGGCGGGATTGATCGTGGCATCGCTGGTCGCAGTGAGCTGCGCTGGCGCTGGTGGCCCCGAGCTTCAGGCGATCCCCACCGAGGTTCCGGTCACGCCGGCTCCGGCGCCGGAGTCGACACCAGGCCCCACCGCCGTCCCCCTAAATACGCCGACTCCGACACCCGAGACCGTCACGATCGAAGGCAGAGTCATATCGGCGGCCGATGGCCTGGCTGTTCCCCGGGCAAATGTCTCGGTGGGCTCGATGACTGTGGCGACGGACGCGACCGGATCCTTCGTGCTGGCCGATGTGGTCGACACGGGCGAAGTCAGCGTCGACCGGCCCGTGTGGCGCCCGACGATCGTGGCTTCGCCAGTCGTTGGACAGCCCCTCGTGATCGCACTGGAGCCGATCGTTGTCCGGGCGCTGCGGGTATCGCAGCAGGTCGCGTCGGACCCGGCCGCTTTCGACGCCCTGTTGGCGCTGGCGGACGACACGGTGGTCAACACGCTCGTTTTTGACACCAAGGACGAGAGTGATTTCGTCTTGTACGAGACCGACGTCGCGTTCGCCCACGAGCTCGACAGCGTCAATCCTGTTTATGACCCCAACGATCTGTTGGCCAAGACCAAGGCTCACGATCTCTACACCGTCACCCGCATCGTCACCTTCGAGGACCCGCGCTGGGCCCAAGCCGTCCCCGAAGCAGCCCTGGCCGGTCATTGGGTCGATGCCGCCAACCCGGACAACTGGCACTACCCGTTGGACTTGGCGGTCGAGGCTTGTCAGTTGGGGTTCGATGAGGTCCAGTTCGACTACGTGCGGTTCCCGTCGGGCAACACCGCCGAGCGGGCGTGGGAGCTGGTTCCCCCGACATCTGAGGAACGCTCTGCTGCGATCGCTTCGTTCCTGGGCGAAGCGCGGTCACGTTTGCATCCAATGGGGTGTGGAGTTTCCGCTGCGATCTTCGGAATCGTGATGTCCAGCCCCGACGACGAGCGCCTCGGTCAAACCCCCGAAACAATCTCGGCCGTGGTCGATGCAGTCAGCCCAATGCTCTATCCCAGTCATTACAGCCCCGGGTGGTTGGGATTTGCCGACCCCAACAATCACCCAGGGCCCGTTATTGCGTACGCACTCGACGAGGGTCGCGACCGTATTGCAGCCGGTTCGTTGATGCGGCCGTGGATCCAGGGCTTCTATTACAACGGCGACCAGGTGCGTGCCCAGATCGATGAGGCCGAGGCCAGGGGAGCGGGGTGGATCATATGGAACGCCTTTGGCGACTATCGCCGCGACTGGTTGCCACCGCAGTAGCGATCTCAATCCTGGTGCTTGGTTGCGCCGCGGCAAGTGACACTCCGCCGGTGAATGCTGGCGTCAACTCGCCTACCGCGACGCCGGCCCCGCCGACACCCGTGCCGACGCCGCGTCCTACCGCTGTCCCCACCTCAACCAGCGCCCACACACCAACGCCAACCCCCACGCCCGTGCCCCTACCTGCGCTCAAAGGGCTTGATGCTGAGTTGGTGAGCGATGGGTTCGACCA
>CAWKYX010000036.1:0-19862 GCA_963854265.1 Acidimicrobiia bacterium | reverse complement strand
CGATTGTGTAGAGCTCCATGAGCTCTCGAGCGATGTTCTCCTGTGGGTCCCACTTCGTGTTCTGGTCGTTGTCGAGGTAGGACAGAATGGCGCCGTTGGTACAGACCTGTTCGAGCAGGGTGTGCAAGTTCCCCATGCCGCGGTTGCGCAGGATCTGGTGTTGGTCCCACATGCTGCGCATGTCTTCAATCTTTGAGATCCCGGTGGCGAAATGACTGTGCCAGAAGAGCGCCATCTTCTCTTCGAGTGGCGAAGGCGTCGCCGAATCGCGGTTATGCCACCGCGCATCGGCCATCCGTTGGAGCCACCAGTCCTGGGTCTGGGTGAGGACCTCCCACCAGTTCGTGTCGTCTATTCCGGGAGGCCTTGGGGGTGGGTCGGGCAACGCGTCGAGGCAGTAGTCGACGGCCTCGGTCCGCTCCATCTGCCCAAAGAGGTTCACCTCGGTGGATTTGCCACCAAAGCCGACGCGACGGCAGAGGTGTTTGGCTTGCGCTTGCGACAAAGGCATTGGCGGCGTCTCTCTCCGGCCCGGGGAACTAGCGGTCTCGTGAGAACAATCGGACCAAACGGGGTCAGGCTTGAGGATTGCTGGTCTGAAGGCCCACAAAAGGCCTTGCCCATGGGTTGCCGCGCCCAGGTAGATTCATAACATGTCGCCGGCCCAACGTGTCGTCACACTGGTAATGGCGCCGCTCCTCGTGGTTGCTGCGGTGATGGGTGCTGTGGTGATTGTCTTGACCGTGGGCGGCGGAGCCGAGACGGCGAACCGAGGCAGTGGTGGCGACGGCGTGGATCGCAGCGAGGCGGGCCCGTTGGCGCCGCCCGGCCCGCCAAGCGCGGCTGTGCTCGACGACGCTCGCCCGTCCGCCGTACTGATCACGGCCACAGGATGTCCAACCGAGAGCATTGGATCAGGGGCCGTGCTCGAGGCCGGTGTCATCACCAACGCGCACGTGGTCGCAGGCGCGACCGAGGTGCTCGTCACCGCAACGGACGGCCGGCAATACCCAGCGGAGATTCGAGTGTTCGACCCGGTGTTGGATCTTGCGCTGCTTGACATCGGCCATGTTTCGCTGCCCCCTCTTGTCGTGGCCGAACCGCACAGCGGGACCGAGACCGTCGCGCTCGTCCGCGACGACCTCGATGCCGGGGCACCCCTGCAGCCGTTGCCGTTGTTGATCGAGCGGACCATCAACATCTTCATCGCCGACATTTACGGTGCGGGCAGTCACAAGCGTCGAGGCATCGAGGTCCGCGGCGATATCGGCCCCGGCGACTCAGGAGCCGGCATCATCGACGGCAACGGGGCCGTTGTCGGTGTGGTGTTCTCGGCCAGCCGTCGGTCCGTGGACGTGGGCTACGCGATCTCCCCTACAGAACTTGCCGGGTTCGCTGCGGCCAGATCCTCCACCCCGGTCGACTCGGGAAGCTGCCTGAGGGGCAGAGCACCGCTGTTGCGGCCGGTTACCCGACGCGAATGAAGTTCAGCGCACCGATGGGCACGTCGTTGTGCACCGTACGAAGATCTCGGCCATGCCGTCGTCATAGACCGATGTCCAGTCTGCGGCCTCCGAGAGCACGACGTTCAGATCGCTGTTGGGTGGCATCAGGACATAGTCGACGCCGTATTGATCGAGAGGTTCTCGCCAATTCGGTTCGGCATGCTCCGCCTGGAAATGGAGGTACATGAAGTCATCGCCATACACATCGGCGCGGCCGTCGATGAACACGGGTACCCCTGGCCAGATCAGATAGCCACCCCAACCGTAAGCGTTGTAGCCGCGGGTGTCGGCGAGGTCGCTGGCCAAGATCGCGTCGACCGCATCGATGGGGTAGAACGACGCGATTGCGTCGTCGTTGCTCGAGATCGCTGACGACAAGGAGACTGCCACGATGACGGCCGCGAGTCCGCCCGCCAACAAGCCAATGGATCGCGACGAGGCGACCGACAGCTGGAGCTCTCGGCGTGCGCGGTGCGCGTCCCAGGCAACCTCGACTTGCTCAGCGACGATCGGGATCGCGATGACGGCGAACAGTGGAATATGGCGCATCGACTGAAGGCTCGCAACGCCGGTACCGAACAGCAAGAGCAGTTGCGTCGAACCGGGTTTGCGACTGCTGATCACGAGGCTCGTGATCAGCACAATCAGCAACAACCCAAAGGGCCAAAACCACGACGAGTGGAAGTCCGGTGAATGCCATTCGCGGATGTAGGTGCGCATGGCCGGCGACCGCAGAGTTGCGATGGGATAGGTCCACAACGCAGTCCCGCTTGGGTCCACAACCGCCGATGCGAAGGCGCCGGCGGCGATCAACGGCATATGCCGAATCGCAGGCCCGGGCAGCGGCCGTCCCCCGGTCCGCCGCCGCTCGAGTTGCTCGCCGCCGGCGTACACCGCCAGCACGACGACGCCCAGGAGATAGCCCGAGTGCAGGTTTGCCCAGACGAGAACAAGTGGGACTGACGCCCACGCAGCTCCAGGGGCGAAGCGACCCGAGCGCACCTGTTCGAGAAGCCATATCAATAGCGCCATCAAGAACAGATTGAACATCTGTGGACGCGGGGCCGTTGCAATGCGGGCGGTTGCGGCAGCCAACAAGACGAGGCTCGTGGTCGCGACCGGTCGGGCAGTGCTGGTCTTGTAAGCGAGGACAAACGTGGCGGTGATGAGCCCCGTGAACACGAGGATCAGCGCGCCTGCACCGGCCCAGGACCACAAACCCCACATCAGGACCTGTGAGCCCCATTCGTGGGTAAGCCATTCCTTGCCGGGCAGTGTGAACGAGAACACGTCACCCGACGGGATCCCGTCGTTCACGATTAACTCGCCAGTGCGGAGGTGCCACCACAGATCAGGATCTGTTGTCGTTGCAACCGAGAGAGCTGTCGCGATAGCGAATAGGCACAACACGAACCCGCTCTCTGGCGTAAGGCCGAAAAGTGGCGCTTGGGGCGTACTCGGTGATGTTGGAGGCGAAATCCGCAATGGGTGTCCAGGTATGCGCTGCGGCCGTAGCCCCTGGCAGGGCGCGGGCTGATCGAAGACCTATCGGCTCGCCTTGGGGCACCGTGAGGCCGTGAGGCGGTACGGTTTGCGTTCGTGAAGCGTCCACGCCCGCTGGGGCCGATTCGCATGACGGTGCTGGGGGTTCTGGTCGTCAGCGCGTGTGGGGCCAGCCCGGACTTCGCTGTCGACGCGTTGTCGGCTGAACGCGAGGTTGTCGCGGCTGTCTCAACCACGCCACCCCCGAGCCCGACACCGGTGCCACCGACGCCACGCCCAACACCCACGCCGATGCCCCCGCCGACCCCGACGCCCGAGCCCGTCTTCGCTATCGATCCAGACCTGCTTGAGAAGCTGCCTGATCAGTGGAGCCCGTTCGTGGTGACTGACCACCTAGCGGCCTCGTCACAGCCGCCTCCCGGGGGAACGCTGTCTCCGGTTGGTCAGCAGGGGAACCGCTGGAAGTACACGGGCGTGCTCGGCCGCCTCAAACCCGGGGACGAGGTTCTTCCGGCGGTCGCGGATGCTCCCCCGAAGGTCGCGGGCGTGGCGCCCCTCACGGGTCTGGCCGGCCCCGCACTGGACCGCCCGGCGCTGATCGTCAAGATCGACAATGTGCCTGCGGCACGCCCCCAGATCGGGATCAACGAAGCCGACATTGTGTACGAGGAGTTGGTCGAGGCGGGTGTCACCCGATTGGCAGCGGTCTTCCATTCTCAAGCGCCGGCGACGATCGGGCCCGTACGTTCGGGTCGCTCCACCGATATTGGCATTGTCGACTCACTCAGTCGTCCGATCTTTGCGTTCTCGGGCGCGAACAGCATCTACGACAAGTTGATCGACAAGCAGCCGATCGAGAATCGGAGCGCCGAAGTTTTCTCTGGGTACTGGCGCAGTGGCAGCCGCGCCGCCCCCCACAACCTCTATACCGGGGCTGACACCATGCTCGGCTCGGTGGACGACGGGGAAGCGCCGGCGCCGCACTTCGTTTATCGCGCTCCGGGCGACGACCTCGCGCCCGAGGCGGAAACCGCGTCGTCGATCCGACTGAAGTACGCGGCGGATTCGGGCCGGTCGATCGAGTTCGAGTGGAACGAGACCGAACGCGGATGGCAACGCTGGCAGGCGGGCTCGCGTCACGTTGATGCGAACGGTGTCCAGTTCGCACCCGAGAACGTCATTGTTCAGTTCGTGAACTACATCGATACCGGTATGACCGACAAGTGGGGTGAAGTTCTCTACGAAGGGGTCTCGGTTGGGAGTGGCCCCGCCCTGGTGTTCACCGAGGGTCACGTCATCGAGGCCATATGGACTCGACCGTCTCTGCGTTCAGTGACGACATTTACCGACCAGGCCGGGAACCACATCGCTCTCACCGCGGGCCAGACCTTTGTTTCGCTCATTGCCCCGAATGGAGCCTCCTGGTCGTGACGAGGCGTCCCGCTGGCGCAACATGCCAGCTTTCGAGAAGAGCACTACACAGGCGCTCTATGCTCGCGTCGACGAAAGAGGTGAGCTGTGAGTATTGGGCGTCCACGAACTGCGGTCGTTGCCGTTCGGGGCTATCGCCCCGGCAAGGGAGCGGCGCAGGCTGAGGCCGAGCATGGCATCACGAATGCCATCAAGTTGGCCAGCAACGAAAACCCGCTGCCGCCCGTCGAAGCGGTACAACGAGCCATCGTCGACGGCGCGGTGGCCGCCAATCGCTACGCCGACCATCGCGCAACCGAACTCCGTCAGACCCTTGCGTATTGGCTTGGTGTCGGTGCCGACCACGTCACAGTCGGGTGTGGTTCGGTAGGGCTGCTGCAGCAGCTCGTGCTCACCTACGTCGATCCCGGCGACGAGGTCGTCTACCCATGGCGATCATTCGAGGTCTATCCCGTCTTCACGACCCTGGCAGGTGGGAAGTCGGTCATGGTGCCCCTTGTCGACCATGCGTTCGACCTCGATGCAGTCGCCGAAGCGGTTACATCGCAAACGAAGTTGATCTTGCTGGCGACCCCCAACAACCCGACCGGTACGGCGGTCACGACGGCCGAGCTCGACCGGATGGTGAGTGGTATTTCTGATGACACGATTGTTGTCATCGATGAGGCCTACCGGGAGTTTGTGGACCCGGCTGTCGGAGATCCCGTCACCGAACTGTTGCCCAAGCATCCCAACGTCGTTGTACTGCGGACATTCTCGAAAGCCCATGGGCTTGCGGGCCTCCGCGTGGGCTATGCCATCGGCGATCCCGAGATCATCAGTTCGATCGACAAGACGCTCGTCCCGTTCGCTGTCAACGGCGTCGCGCAAGCGGCCGCGATAGCGGCGATTGGCGCCATCGACGAGATTCGCGCCCGAGTCGCCGTCATTTTGTCCGAACGCGACCGTGTTGTCGGGGTCTTGCGGGCAGTCGGTTGGGCGCTCCCAGACCCGCAGGCGAACTTCATCTTCCTGCCACTGGGCGACAGGACCGACGAGATATGTGTGGCACTGGAACAGCAAGGGGTAGTGACCCGTCCTTTCAGCGGGGAAGGCCTTCGCGTCACCATTGGAACGGGTGAAGAGAACGATCGCTTCTTGACGACCCTGGGCACGATTGATTCGCCGAGATAACACCTAGGGGCGAACCATGTCGAGGGGGAACCACCCGAAAGTCCCCACATGTTCTGTCGGTGCCGCGATGTTGACCGATACAAAGGTTGGTACATCTGGCGGCAGAAGATCTGAGACAAGGCGATATGAATCCACTCAAAGCATTGGTCGAGGCCAAGGGGTATGTCGTCCTTGACGGTGCCATGGGAACCCAGCTGTTCGCTGCCGGTCTGACCTCAGGCGATCCACCAGAGCGTTGGAACATCGAGTTCCCTGAACGCATCCAGACCATACACCGCGACTATTTCGCCGCCGGATCCGATGTAGTGCTGACGAACTCTTTTGGCGGGACCCGATATCGACTGAAGTTGCACGGACTCCAGGATCGGGTGGAGGAACTCAGTGCTGCGGCCGCCGCAAATGCTCGCGTTGCCGCCGACGAGGTCGACCGAACGGTTCTCGTCGCGGGATCGATGGGTCCAACGGGTGAACTGATCGATCCACTTGGCGAGCTCAGTGCAGAAGACGCTGCCCTTGCGTTTGCCGAACAAGCCCGGGGCCTCGCTGCGGGCGGCGCCGATCTGCTGTGGCTCGAGACCCTCTCAGACCTCGCCGAGGTCGAAGCAGCTGTTCGCGGAGCCCGCTCTGCCAGCGACCTGCCGATCGTGGTCACCATGAGCTATGACACCGTTGGTCGGACGATGATGGGGGTCAGCGGCGCTGAAGCCGTTGAGCGTATGGCCCCCTACGACCTGGCCGCCATCGGCGCCAATTGTGGCAACAACATCCCAGACACCGAAGCTGCGGTCACTGAGATTGCGGGCTTGGCCGGGGAGGTGCTCGTGGTGTCGAAGGCCAACGCTGGAATCCCCGAGTGGCACGGCACCGAGCTCCATTACAACGGCACCCCAGACGTTCTGGCGGCGCATGCGTACCGCGTCCGCGAAGCCGGCGTCACCGTGATTGGTGGGTGCTGCGGATCGACTCCCGACCACATCGCGATGGTCGCGAAGGTGCTGGCAGGCGAGGTTCCTGTGCCCGACGTCGAACACGTCGCCGCCCCCGAACGAACAACAATTGACCGCGATAATCGACGCGGCGGCGGTCGTCGCCGCAGAACCACTTCCTAGCCACGCCAACCCACGCTCCTGCTGATAACAGGACCGTCGGGGCGTTATTGTGCTCAACCTTTTCGGGTTGCGTTAGCGTTTTCGGATGAAGGTCAGACCATCTCCGATCGAAGTCAGCGCTGCGATGGACCTGTCATCGCGGGCAACGTGTTCGTTGAATGCCCGAATCGCCACCGTGTCGGGACTGATGTCGCCCTCGTCGAGGACCCGACCACTCCACAACGTGTTGTCTACGGCGATGACACCATGGGTGCTGAGCCGGGGGAGTAGCGCTTCGTAGTAACCGATGTAGCCACCTTTGTCGGCATCGATGAAGGCGAAGTCCACGTCCACGGCCGGATCGAGCGCCTGGAGGGTCTTCGCCGCCGGACCAATCTTCAATTCGACCCGATCGGCGATGCCCGCCTCCTTCCAAGCATTGACGGCAACAGTGGTCCATTCTTCGCTCGTGTCGCAGCACAGCAGCCGGCCCCCGTCCGGGAGACCGCGTGCTATTGCAATGGAGCTGTACCCGGTGAACGTCCCGATTTCGATGGCGAAGTGCGGTCGGAGGCCTCCGACCAGCACCTCGAGGAGGGCCCCTTGGTTTGCTCCGATCTGCATCACCGCCGGGCCGCCGAGAGCGGCTGTCTGCTCGATCAGCCGTTGTTGCACGACGTCGGGTTTGGCGGAGTGGTCATCTAGGTAGGTGGCCAGGTCGGCATCGATCCATGCACTGCCTCGTGTCATGGCCCCATCATGGGCTCTTTGGACGCGTGGTGCACGAAACTTCGTTCGCTCGACTTCGAAGCGGTTGTGGCGGCTGCGAGGGTTTGCGGCGATAATGGGTCCCAGCAGTGGCAGGGCTCACACAACCCTCTGGCGCTGCCGATGGAACTCGTTTGGAACGCTTGACCGCAACCGTCCAGCACTATGACTGGGGAGACGCCTCGTTCATCGCGCTTCTCCAGCAGCGCGCCGAGTCCGGTCTTCCCGAAGCTGAACTGTGGATGGGCGCTCACCCCGCAGCGCCATCGCGGCTGGAATCGACCGGCGAGTCGTTGAGTGACGTGATTGCGTCAGACCCGGTCGGTCAGCTCGGCATAACCACCGCTCAGCGGTTCGGTGAGCTTCCTTTTTTGGCCAAAGTTCTTGCCGCACAACGGCCGCTCTCTATCCAGGCCCATCCTTCGATGTCTCAAGCTCGGGCAGGGTTCGAGCGCGAGGAGGCAGCCGGCATTCCACGAGACAGTCCCCGTCGCATCTACCGCGATGCGAACCACAAACCCGAACTCATCTGTGCTCTGACGTCATTCGAGGCCAAATGTGGTTTCCGCTCAAGGGATCAGACCCAGCAACTGTTCGCGGACCTGGGCGGTCGTGGCCTCACGGACTTGCGCGAACTCCTTGCATCGCGGGGAACCGATACTGACGTTCTGGCCGAGACGCTGGCCTGGCTGTTGCGGTCCAGCGACGAGACCGTGGAGCGGCTGGTATCAGTGATGCTTGACGCCGTCCTCGATCACGGGCCCACTGGTCCGTTCGCCCGAGACCTCGCTTGGTTCGGCGAGATTGCGGCTCTGTATCCCGGAGACATCGGTTGCGTTGTTTCGCTCCTCCTCAACCATGTGGTGCTCGAGCCTGGTCAAGCGGTCTTCTTGGGAGCCGGCAACCTGCACGCATATCTTCGTGGTGCCGGGATCGAACTGATGGCGAACAGCGACAACGTCGTGCGGTGTGGGCTCAGCTCAAAACACATCGATGTCGAGGAGTTGTTGAGCGTGGCCGATTGTACGCCAACCGTCGCACCAATCCAGGACGCGGCTGGGTGCATCCACACATTCGAGGCACCGGTCCCGGAATTCTCCCTGAGCCGAGTCGCTGTCGGCAGCGACGCCCGCCTGCAGGTCGATGGACCCGAAATTGTGGTGGTCACTGAGGGCATCGTCGAGTTCACCACCTCGGATGGCCAGATTATCGCTGCTGAAGCCGGTGTCCCGCTATGGGTTCGGGCCAGCGATGAGGGGTATGTCGCGAGCGGCGATGGCGTGTTCTACCGCGCATCGGTGGGGCGGATTTGAGCCCTCCGGAATATTTGACTGAGATCTAGGGGAGGATGTTCGCCAAACGTTCACTACCATCAGTTAAAAGCGTCGGCCACGTGGACGACCTAAAGCGGAAGTGCAGATATACAATGCAAGGTACTGTGAAATTTTTTAACAGCGAGAAGGGCTTCGGCTTTATCTCACGCGAGGGTGCTGACGACGTGTTCGTCCACTACTCGAACATTCAAGGCGAGGGCTACAAGTCCCTCGACGAAGGCCAATTGGTCGAGTTCGATGTCGCTCCTGGTCGGAAGGGCGAAGAAGCCCAGAACGTCCGCGCCATCTGAGCGTTAGCTCAACAGTCAGTACGCCGTCACCTCTTGAGGTGGCGGCGTACTGCGTTTTGTGCATCTCCAATACCTGGCATGCATCGGCGATGCCGGGTCGGGTCGGGTCGGGTCCGCCAGGTTCGGTCGGGAGCGCGGCCCAATGACGTTGTGTCGGCTATCAATTGGCGATGGACTACTCCGACATCACCTACGAAGTCACCGATCGGGTCGCGACGATCACGCTGAACCGCCCCGACAAGCTCAATGCGTTCACTGCCACGATGATGCACGAGTTGATCGATGCATTCGACCAGGTCGATGCAGACGACGATGTGCGAGCGGTTATCGTGACGGGTGCTGGTCGCGGGTTTTGCGCAGGAGCCGACCTCGGATCTGGGGTGGATACTTTCAACTACGAGGAGCGGTCTGATCGCTCCGACATGGTCGACCTCCCCGATGTCTCGCGTATCCGCGACGGCGGTGGTCGTGTCACATTGCGAATCTTCGAGTGTTTGAAGCCCGTGATAGCGGCGATCAACGGCCCCGCAGTTGGGATCGGAGCAACGATGACCCTTCCGATGGACATACGGATGGCGTCCAACACTGCGAAGTTGGGGTTTGTCTTTGCTCGTCGCGGCCTGGTCCCAGAGGCTTGTTCGTCGTGGTTTCTCCCGCGGGTTGTTGGGATCAGTAAGGCGCTGGAATGGACGTTCAGCGGTCGGGTTTTCCCGGTCGCGGAGGCCCACGATGCAGGCTTGGTTCGGAGCCTGCATGAACCTGACGACCTGTTGGGTGCGGCTCGTGCCGTGGCGGCTGAGATTGTCGAGAACACCTCAGCAGTGTCGGTAGCAGCAACACGGCAACTCCTATGGCGGATGTCGGGTGCCGATCACCCCATGGAGGCCCACAAGATCGACTCACGCCTGATCTGGGAGTTGGGCAAGGGCCCCGACGCTGCCGAAGGGGTGACGTCGTTCCTGGAGAAACGCCCGGCTGAATTTTCGATGCGGCCCAGCACGGACATGCCGGAGTCTCTCCCGTGGTGGGACGAGCGGCCATTCGAATAGGCGCACCGCTAGTGGTGGAAGGCCATCTTTGGGCTGACTCCTGCGGCCGCTTCGATCTCGTCGAGGGTGGCGCCGGGCGAGAAGTCGGTCAGCATCCACGTCGCACCGATGTCAGCGAGCTCGTCGTAGCTCAGCGCGTCGTCCGGTCGAGCGGCGACGTCGAACCCGTCGAGTGATCCTCTCGCGTCGCCAACAAGATCCAGCATTGCTCGCAGCTGATCGCCAGTGATATCCACGGGGAACAGGCCGTCGTACCTGGCAGCGCGACGCACGGGCTTTCGGGCTGCGCCACGCGCCGCGAACCAAAGCGGAATGCGCGGGTGTTGCACCGGCTTTGGCAGCACCAGCGCACCATCGGCGACAAAGTGTTTGCCGGAGAAGTGGACTTCGCTCCCGGACCAAAGCGCACACAACAGCTCTGCGCCTTCGTCGAGCCGCTCGCCGCGGATCTTCGGGTCCACGATGTCGCCGAACTTGCTGAGTTCGCCGCTGGTGTCGACACCCAAGCCGAGTCCCAGCGTCAGTCGGCCCTGAGAGAGGTGATCGAGCGACACGGTCACGCGCGCGAGTTTGATGGGTCGGCGGCGAGTGATGGGTGTCACCAACGGGCCGACGCGGATCTGGGAGGTGGCGGCCGCCGCGACAGCCAGACAAATCCATGGGTCTGCAATCGCTGCTGGTTCGGCGGGTGGGCGCAGGACGTGGTCCCAGACGAAGAGCCCATCCCACCCATTGCTTTCTGCCTCCGCTGCGAGTTGGCCGAAGATGCGAGGGTTCGAGAGCTCGCCCGTCGGAGCGAGGAAGAGGCCGTGTTTCACTGCCAGCACGGTATCTGGGTGACCGTCTCCCTGTGATAGTCGGGCGTTACCGCTGCCGGGTCCGCAGATCTGCCTTTTGAACCTTGCCCATGGCGTTGCGCGGTAGCTCGTCGACCACGATGTAGCGCTTCGGGTGTTTGAAACGAGCCAGTTGGCCGGCGATGCCGGTTTGAACGGCCATGAGGTCGAATCCTGCTTCAACGACCAAGAACGCCACCACCGCCTCGCCGAAATCCGGATCGCTGTGACCGACGACCGCAGACTCGACGATCGAGTCGATGGCATCGAGACACAACTCAATTTCCTTCGGGTAGATGTTCTCGCCTCCCGAGATGATCATGTCGCTGGACCGGCCCTCCAACGTGAGGCGCCCCTCGGCATCGATCGCTCCAACGTCGCCGGTCATGAACCACCCATCAGGTCGGTGCTCGGACGCCGTCTTGGCGGGTTGTCGCCAATAGCCAGCGAACAGGTGCGGCCCGCGTACTTCAACCATGCCCGTGTTGCCGGGTGGGCATAGCCCCGCGTCGGTTGCTACGCGCATCTCCATATCTGGGAGGGCGAAGCCAACGGTGCCCGCTACTCGGTCCCCGTCGAGCGGATTGGAGGTGATGATCCCAGCCTCGCTCATGCCATAGCGTTCGAGTATGCGGTGGCCGGTTCGGCCGGTGAAGGTGTCGTGAATGCCCTTGGTCATAGGTGCCGAGCCGGAGGTGAACAGCCGCATGTTGTGGCAAGCGGCGGAACCGAACCGATCGTCGGCCAGGAGTCGGGCGTAGTGGGTGGGTACCCCCATGAGAACGGTTGCGTTTGGGAGGGCTTCCAGAACGCGGTCGATATCGAATCGAGCAAGGAAGAGGACCTCCGCCGCGCTGAACATCGCGCAATGCAACGCGACGAAGAGTCCATGGACATGGAAGATCGGGAGCGCATGAACCAACACATCGCCGGGCTCGAATCCCCAGATCTTGTTGAGCGCCTTTCCGTTGCTGCTCAGGCCACGGTGGGTCAACATCGCTCCCTTGGGACGGCCCGTGGTTCCTGACGTGTAGAGCATCGCCGCGACGTCATCTGGGGCAGCCATGACCGCGTCATCGACTGATGCGACATCGGTCGCAGCCTCTGGCAACGACCCGGCACCCCCGCCATCGAGCGTCAGGGTCGGAACGGCGTGTGGGCTTGGCTGTGTGGAGTCGATGACCATGATCGCCGGATCGGCGTCATGCACGTAGAAGTCCAGCTCGCTGGTTGTGAGGGCCGGATTCAGCGGGACATACACTGCTCCTATGCGCAGACACGCGAGGTACAGCGCGACCGCATCCACAGACTTCGGTGCGGTGACGATGACTCGATCGCCGGCCTCGATGCCCTGGGTCCGCAAGGCTCCGGCAAAGCGCCCGGCGCGGTCGTGGATGTCGCCATAGGTGTACGCGCGGTCACCGGGCACGCGGAGAAACGGCTGGTCCTTGGCGGCCCGGTACTGGTCATGGAGTTCTCGGGCCAGGTTGGCGTTCGTGGTCATTGCCCGTTGGTGTAACACAATCTGCGCTGGGATTTGTGCAGCAGCTTGCCAGCTGGTGGCCATTGAGGGAGCGCGGGTCCGCTTGGCGTTGCGGCGGATTGCTGCAGTGATCTCGAGCCAACGATGGCGTGGGACCTCGTGGCCCATCTCATCGAACTCGATCAGGATCGCGCCAGGAATCGCGGCAGCGGTGGCGCTGCCGCCCGATGGCAACACCAGCGGATCGCGCCGTCCGTGGATCACGAGGGTCGGTAGCTGAAGCCGGCGGAGCAAAGGTGTTCGATCGGGGCTTGCGAACAATGCTAACGCTTCTGGCCAGAGTCGACAGAAATGCTCAGGTAGGGCCCTGTCCTCGGATCTTGTCGACGGCGGCAATGGCGTCTCTGAGTTCGTCCAGCCACTCGCCTTGGTGCTCATCGACAAGACGGACACACCATCCAAGAGCATCGGACCGGCTGCGCGCGACACCGGCAGCGATGAGGGTGTCGAGCAGTTGCCGTTCGCGCATGCGGAGTCGGGTCATGACCGGCACGCTCAGATGGGTGAACGTGGCTTCGTTGGTGCCACTCCGCGTTGCCCAGGAGACCTTGCGCCCAAATCGGGACTCTGCCTCTTGGGCAATGGCGATTCGAGCTTCTCGGGTTTCTTCTCGGAACCGTTCGATGTGGGCGATGTCATCGTGGTGGCCATCGTCTGTCGACTTGCCATTGGTGGGCGGTGGATCGAGCGTCCCGACGACGAGGATTTCGTCGCGGTCAAGCAGGACGCGACTGTCGTGAAACCAGCCGTCCGGCATCGCTTTGTCAAACCATGCAGCGGCGTCGGTCGCAGTGAGTATTGGGGGTTCAGCCATGGGAATCCTTCATCGGGCGGAGGTGGGTTGAGGTTGGCGTGGACCAGGCGTTGGGTTGGAATGAATCATCGCGGTCCGTCGTTGTTGCGATGTAATTATGTAATGGTTCACTGGTCAAGGCTCATGTCTTGGCGGGTGCATCGCCATCCATCCATTCATCCATACAGACGCACTCACCATCAGATCGAGGCCCCAAAATGCCTGAAGCAAACACCGCCACCGCTGATCCGACAGCGGATGACGTCACCCATGACGTCGCTACCGGCTCCGAGACGGCAACTCTCCCCCTGATGCCTATACCTGGGGGCGTTGTTTTTCCTGAGATGGTGATCACGGTGGCGCTTGAGACCGAGGAGTCCCAAGCCGCTGCGAACGCGGCTACAGACGATCAGATCGTGCTTGTTCCCAAGCTCGACAGCGGCTATTCGACTGTCGGTGTCATCGCTCGCATCGAGGATCGCGGCACCCTCCGCAGCGGGTTGCCTGCGCTGACCATACGAGCCACCGACCGGGCGCTGATCGGCGCTGGTGTCGTCGGTACGGGTGCCACGTTGTGGGTTCAAGCAACGCCGGTCGAGAGCTCAAGTAGGACCGCACCCAGGAGTTGGCGGATCGCTACCGCGGGGTCGCCAACACTCTGCTCGGCCATCTCGGCGCCGGCAGGATCTCCACAGCCCTTCCCGAGACCGACGATCCCAGCGTGCTGGCGGACACCGTCGCCTACTGGCCGGACCTCACGCTGGACCAGCGGGTCGAACTCCTCGAGACACTCGACGTTGACGCCAGGTTGGAGCTTGCGACGGGTTGGGCCCAACGAGCCCTCGAAGAGGTCGAGGTGAGCCGCAAGATCCATGACGAAGTGGGCGCAACCATCGAAAAAGATCAGCGCGAGGTTGTTCTGCGTCGACAGCTCGCCGCCATCCAAGATGAACTGGGCGAAGGTGCCGGTGATGCCTTGGGCGAACTTCGGGCACGGCTCGATGCAATCCGCGACACCATGGCCGAAGCTACCGCGACAGCCATCGACAAGGAGTTCGACCGACTCGAGCGTGTGGGCGAGCAGAGCCAAGAAGGCTCATGGATCCGAACGTGGCTCGAGACCGTCCTCGAGATCCCCTGGGGTCGACGCAGCGACGACAATCACGACCTCGGCGCCGCCCGAGATGTTCTCGATGCCGATCACACCGGCCTGGACGACGTGAAGGAGCGCATCGTGGAGCATCTTGCTGTCCGCAAGCTCCGGACCGACCGCGAGGTCCACAGCACGCCCGACCGAAACGCTGAGCCTGATGAAACCGCTGGGCCCGACTTCACTGCTCCGACTCGCCGGCGCAGCGCTGCAATTCTCACATTGGTCGGGCCGCCTGGCGTTGGCAAGACCAGCCTTGGTGAGTCCATCGCCGAGGCGCTTGGTCGGTCCTTTGTGCGGATGGCGTTGGGCGGCATCCGCGACGAAGCCGAGATCCGGGGCCATAGGCGCACCTATGTCGGCGCCAGGCCAGGACGCCTGGTGCGGGCGCTCGAGGAAGCCGGGTCCATGAACCCGGTGATCTTGCTGGACGAGATCGACAAACTTGGTGCCGACTGGCGCGGTGATCCGTCATCGGCGCTCTTGGAAGTACTCGACCCTGCCCAAAATCACAGCTTTCGGGACCACTACCTGGAGTTTGAATTGGACCTCTCCGATGTGATCTTCATCGCTACAGCGAATCGGCTCGACACCATTCCCGAGCCCCTCTTGGACCGCGTTGAGATCATTGAGGTCGGGGGCTACACCGACCATGAGAAGACGGTGATCGCGCAACGTCACGTACTCCCTCGGCTTCGGCGGGAGATGGGTCTCGCTGAGGCCGAAGTTGTCATCTCTGATGCAGTGGTTGCGGCTGTCGCTGCGGACTGGACTCGTGAGGCCGGAGTTCGTGGCCTGGAGCGGAACTTGGCCACGCTCCTTCGCAAGGCTGCCACGTTGATCGCAACCGGCCAGACGGGACCGATCACCATCGGCTTCGATGATCTGTCGACAATGCTCGGCAAGCCCATCCCACGAGAAGAGATCCAGGACCGCACTGCTGTGCCCGGTGTTGCTACGGGACTCGCAGTCACCGGGGCCGGCGGTGATGTGCTTTTTGTGGAGGCAACGTCGATGCCGGGCGAACCGGGGTTGATGCTGACTGGCCAGCTCGGGGACGTCATGAAGGAGTCGGGCGAGATTGCACGGTCGTTTCTGCGGTCACATGCCGCTGACCTCGGTCTTGAAAATGTCGACCGGCGCTTCCACGTGCATTTCCCAGCGGGGGCCGTCCCCAAAGACGGTCCATCGGCAGGCGTCACCATGACCACCGCGCTTGTGAGTCTGTTGACGGGCCGTCGGGTCCGCCACGATGTTGCGATGACGGGCGAGGTCACCTTGCAAGGCAAGGTTCTTCCGATCGGGGGAGTCAAAGACAAGTTGTTGGCCGCCCACCGAGCCGGTTTGACCGAGGTCGTGTTGGCCGCTCGGAATCACGTTGACCTCGATGACGTACCAGACGATGTGCGCGATGCATTGACGATTCACCTGGTGAGCGACGTACGAGAGGTGCTGGAGATCGCGCTGGAACCTGCAGCGTGACGATCTGAGCTGGTCTGCTCTGGGTCAGGCGGAGCGGATGCGGCCCGGCTTGTCTGCCGGTCCTTCGAGCGCAGCCCAGCCTTGTCCAAGGACGGCAACCGCATCGAGGACCGGCTCGACGGCTTGGCCCCTGTCGGTAAGGCGATAGCACGACACTCCGTCGCGTTCGCACCGGACGGCGATGCCCTCGGCCTCGAACTCGGCCAGGCGGTTGGTCAGCAACCGATCTGACAAACCTGGGATCTTGTCGCGGATGTTGCCGAACCGCGCGGGCCCAACGGCGAGCACCTTGAGAATGACTCCGCTCCAGCGTCGGCCCAAGAGTTCAACCGTGTGGTGGAAGAAGGGGCAGTAGCGATTGTCGTCCATGGTGATCACGCTGGCTGTAGCTGCTGGTCAGCGACCCATCGTCCACCATAGGGCGCGGCATCAACCTGTGCTGGCGGACATAGTCCAACCCCGATCCGGCAGCTCTGTTGGGTCGGCAAGGCGTATGCGAATGAAGCGGAGCCCTGTGCAAGTTCGTCGGCGGGCAACGGTGGAACGGGGTCGAGACTCGCTGTGCGATGACGAGGTCGATGTCGGCGACGGTGGTGCGTGGGTTGATGAAACAGAAACGGAATATGGGGTCGACGATGAACCCGTCGGCGAGCTCGAGGCCATCGAACAGCCCATGGGTTGATGGGGCCGTGAGCCGTCGTTGTTAGCCGCTCGGGCGGGACGCCGCATCGAGCGCGTTGCGAATCCGTTTTTCACTTACCTGACCAACGGCTCCGACGTGCTGGGCGAACAGCGAAACACGCAACTCCTGAAGCTGCCACACAATGGCCTCGACCTGGGGTGTCCAACCCTGCTGGTCGATGAGTCGGTCGTGCTCATGGTCCAGGCGATGGACTCGCACCATTGCGTCATGGTCGCGATCGGGATTCTCGGCCAGCCGATCCAAGCGGTGTTCGATGGCGGCGAGATACCTCTCCACGTTGCCCAGGTTTCGGGCACCCACGCCGGTGAGGAAGCCGGGGTAGATCAGACTGTCGAGCTGGCAGCGCATATCGGCTGTGGCACCTGCGAACTTCGGCGCCGTCACAATCGCGAGCATCTGCTCGATCGTGTGGACCTGTTGGAGGAGCGCAGCCGAGACGCCCCCGATACGGCCCACACCAGCCGGCAGCCCATAGCGGACGTGGCCCAGCAGCCGATCCCACTCCGCCAAGGTCCATGCTGGGGCGTCCCGTTCGGCCATGATCTCATCGACTGCGCAGCCCAACACATCGTCGAACCACTCGGCAGCGGTCGGGTAAGGGCTTTGGAGGAGGGCGAGTTTGACGTCGTTGGTGAGTAGCGACCGCAGCGCCTTCGAGACGCTGGGTCGGTTGAGCACCAGCAGACGCCGGGTTCCGGCCCAGGTAACGAGGCGCTGCTCGGGAGCCGAGGAGACGAGGCGGATCGCCACCGAGTCGCCTTCGTCCACGAGGGCCGGGTAGGTGCGGACGGTGTGGCCTGATCCTTCGATTTCGACGTAGCGAGGGAGTTCGCCGAAGTCCCACTCGGTCAACCCGGCCCGTTCCAGGTTGTGTGTGGATGCGTCGAGTGACGTTCGGACCTGTTCGTCCAGCAGCGAGCGTAAGGCGCCGAGATCCCCGCCGGTTGCCAGTGCCTGGCCGTCATGGTTGACGATGCGGAAATTGGGGCGAAGGTGAAGTGGCAGGTTCTCAAGATCGAGGACACCGTTCGGGATGTCGACGCCGCCATGGCGACCAAGCTCAGCTCTCAGGGTTTCGACAAGTGCGCTGGCACCGGGGGCGAGGTGGGGCAGCACGGCTTCGACGGTTTCGGGAATTGGGACCAGAGCTTTGCGATATTGCTTTGGCATCGATCGAATAAGGCCAGTCACAAGGTCGGCGCGCAGGCCCGGCACAAGCCAGTCGAACCCCGCGCCGTCAACCTGGCCGAGCAAGCCAGCGGGAATGTCGACCGTGACCCCGTCATTCGGGCTGGATGGGTCGAACTCATAGGTGAGCGCGAGCGCGACGTCGCCATAGTGCCAATGGGTCGGGAACGCGTCTGGGTCGGCGGCGGCGGCATCGTCGACGATGAGGTCTCCGAGCGTGAACGAAAGGAGGTCAGGCGAATCTGGGCCCGCCTTCTTCCACCACCGGTCGAAGTGGCGCACCGAGATGATGTGGTGTGGCAGGCGCTCATCGAACCAGTTAACGAGTACCTCGACGTCAACGAGCATGTCCGAGCGCCGAGCCCGAGCCTCGAGTTGGTGGACCTCAGTCACCATCTCGGCATTGTGTGTGATGAACGGGTGCTCGCGTTCCCACTCGCCGTCAATCAGCGCGTGGCGGATGAAGAGGTCGCGTGCGTCAGCTTCGTCAATACGGCCCCACATGACCCAGCGTCCGCTCACCAGGGGTAGGCCATAGAGCGTCACCGACTCCTTGGCCATGGCTGCACCGCGCTCGAGGTCCCACGCCGGGTCCGTATACCTGCGTTTGACCAGATGGTCGGCGGCTATTTCGATCAGTTCGGGCTGTGTGCGTGCGGTGACCCGGGCCCAGAGACGGTTGGTCTCGACCATCTCGGCGGCCATGATCCATTTGGGTGATTTCTTGGACATTGCCGACCCTGGGGCAATGGCGAACTTTGCGTTGCGGGCGCCGTGGTACTCGACACTTTGTCGCCCACGCGCGTCGGCCTTGGTGTCCTTTGCCCCCACTTGGGAAAGCAGCCCGGGAAGCAATGCCTGGTGCACGACATCGTGGTCGGCCGGGGACTCGTTGCGGCGCAAGCCGATCTCCTTGGCCACCCGGCGGAGCTGACTGTGCACGTCCTGCCATTCACGGATGCGGAGATAGTGCAGGAATTCGCTGCGGCATTGGCGACGGAACGCGTTGGACGAGAGCGCCTTGCGCTGTTCACCCAGGTAGCGCCAGAGGTTGAGGAGGGTGATGAAGTCCGAGTCCTCGTCGGCGAAGCGCTTGTGACTCTCGGCTGCCGCTTGCTGGTTGTCGCGGGGACGTTCACGAGGGTCTTGGATCGACAGCGCCGAAGCAATGATCAACAGCTCGTCGACGCAGCCGTACTCATCGGCCGCCAACAGCATCCGACCCAGCCGCGGGTCCACCGGGAGTTTCGCCAGCTTCCGGCCCAGGGCCGTCAGCTCGAGGATGTGTGGAGCGCTGTCGGGGCCGGACTGGCCGCTACGAGCGCCCTTCGGGCCGCCACGGCGCTTGGTCTTCGACTTCTGCCATTGGACAGCGGCCAGTTCTTCGAGCAGCGAGATCCCATCTTGGATGGCACGGTGATCGGGGGGATCCACGAAGGGAAAGGATCCGACGTCGCCGAGGCCCAGCGAGGTCATCTGCAAGATGACCGACGCCAGGTTTGTGCGCTGGATCTCGGGCTCGGTGAACTCGGGCCGAGCGTCGTAGTCGTCCTCGGCGAACAAGCGGATCGCGATACCCGGGGCGATGCGGCCGCAGCGCCCCGAACGCTGGTTTGCCGAGGCCTGCGAGATCGCTTCGATGGGGAGGCGCTGCACCTTTGTGCGACGGTTGAATCGAGAGATGCGCGCCGTTCCAGTGTCGATGACGTACTTGATGCCCGGAACGGTGAGCGACGTCTCGGCGACGTTAGTCGCGACGACGACCCGGCGGCCCTTGTGTTGGGAGAATACGCGGTGCTGCTCGGCTGCCGAGAGCCGGGCGTAAAGCGGCAGGACCTGCGTATGGGGGAGCTGAAGATCAACTACTGCGTCGACGGCGTTCCGGATCTCACGCTCACCCGAGCAAAAGACCAGTACGTCGCCATCGCCCTCAGTGAACAGCTCGGTAACCGCGTCGCAGATCCCTTGGACTTGCTCGATGGGCGGCTGCTGGTCGAGCGGCTGGTAGCGAATCTCGACGGGATGG
>CAWKYX010000035.1:0-19949 GCA_963854265.1 Acidimicrobiia bacterium | reverse complement strand
TTGCCCCTTGGCCATCATCGTGCCGCTGACAATCAGTTCGGCCGTCGGCGCGGCGACGCTGGTGGGCGAGCGCGAAAAGGGCACCGGCGAATTCTTGGCTCACTCCCCTGCGGCGACCACCGAGATTTATGTCGGCAAACTGATCGCCAGCCTGGTTCCTGGCTACGCCACCACGCTTGTCGGATTCAGTATCTACTCGGTCCTGGTCAACATGATCGTGGGCCCCAATGTCGGCGGGTGGTTCTTCCCGACCACCGACTGGTGGCTCCTCATGTTGTGGGTCGTGCCGCCGTTCCTCTGCTTCGCGCTGTCGCTAGTGCTTCGGCTCTCGGCCCGCGTCCGCAGCACAGCTGCTGCCCAGCAGGCATCAGGACTCGTGACACTCCCGATGATCATCGTGGCCTACAGCCAATCCACCGGGTCGCTGTTCGGGGCGGGCTCGGCAACGATCTTCATCGGGTTCGTGGCGTGGATCGGCGCGTTCTTCACGCTCTCGCGCGGCATGCACTCGGTGCGCCGCGGGCGCCTGCTCGGCGTCGCCGACGAGATCTGACCGAGCTTCGTCTTCCTCTGAGAAGCGCCGAGATCAGTCCGCAGCAGCCTCTTGCAGAACGTCGTCGGGGGCATCGAAGTTGGCGTACACGGCATCGACATCATCGAGATCGTCGAGCAGGTCGATCAAGTTCAGGACCTGCCGGGCCGACGTGACATCGTCGAGCAGCACAGTTTGGGTGGCCAAGAACGTCAGGTCCGCTGACTCGAACGCGATTTCCCCGCTCTCGAGTGCGTCGCGTACATCATTGAGGTCGGTGGGTTCACACGTGAGCCGCCACGTGTCACCCTCGTCCACGATGTCCTCGGCCCCAGCATCGAGCGCGACCATCATGAGCTCGTCTTCGTCGATCTCGCGGGGCAACATGATGACGCCCTTGCGTTCGAACTGCCAGCCGACCGCTCCAGGTTCGGCAAGCGAGCCACCGTTCTTCGACAGGATCGACCGAACCTCTGAACCGGTGCGATTGCGGTTATCAGTGAGGGTCTCGATGTAGAGGGCCACGCCGGCAGGCGCATACCCCTCGTAGGTCACCGTCTCGTAGTTGACACCCTCGAGCTCACCGGTGCCCCGCTTGACCGCTCGGTCAATGGTGTCAAGAGGGACCGAGTTGTCGCGGGCCTTCTGGTACATGGTCCGCAACGTTGCGTTTGAGTCGAGATCGCCGCCTCCTTGGCGTGCTGCAACCTCAACCTGCTTGATCAACTTGGCGAAGAGCTTCCCGCGTTTCTGGTCGGCCGCGCCCTTCTTGTGTTTAATCGTTGCCCATTTTGAGTGACCCGACACTGGCCTACCTCTCGAGGAATAACTGGTGGAGTCGACGGTCGTCCGACAACTCTGGGTGGAACGCGGCCACCATCGTAGGGCCCTGGCGACACAAGACGGGTCGGTTGTCCACTGAGGCGAGCACATCGACTTCTCCACCGATGTGAACGACGCCCGGCGCCCTGATGAACACGGCGGGGAACGGCGCGTCAAGACCTTCGACTGGGAGGGGTGTCTCGAAGGAGTCCACTTGGCGACCAAACGCGTTTCGCTGCACGGCCAGGTCGATGGCCCCGAAGCAACGCTGGTCGTCTCTGCCGTCGAGAATCTCTGTCGACAACAAGATCATCCCGGCGCAGGTCCCAAACACTGGCATGCCACCGGTGATGCGTTCTTGGATGGCATCAAACAAGCCGCTCGACTCCAACAGGAACGACATCGTGGTCGACTCGCCTCCCGGCATGATCAACCGGTCGATCGCTTCCAGGTCACCGGGCCGACGCACTTCGGTCACCGAAGCGCCCAACGAGGCAGCGACCTCGCCGTGGCGAGCAAAAGCGCCTTGGAGTGCCAAGACCCCGACGTTCATGGCCGGGCCTTGGTGGAGTCGAGGGTCACCAACCGCGGTCTTCGAAGTGCACGTCGAGCTCGTCCATCGCAATACCCGTCATTGGAGCGCCCAGGCCACGGCTGACCTTTGCCAAGATGTCTGCGTCGGCGAAGTTGGCGGTTGCTTCGACGATGGCCTTGGCTCGGGGCGCGGGGTCCGCAGACTTGAAGATGCCGGAACCAACAAAGACTGATTCTGCACCAAGCTGCATGGCAAGCGCGGCGTCAGCTGGTGTGGCCAATCCGCCGGCACAGAACATGGGAACAGGGAGCTTGCCGGTTTCGGCCAGCTCTTCGACGAGCGGCAACGGGGCTTGGAGTTGTTTGGCCCACTCGAACAACTCGGGCCCGTCCGCTTGGCCGATCTTGCGAATGTCACCCAGGATCGAGCGCAGATGGCGCACCGCCTGCACGACATCGCCGGTGCCGGCCTCTCCCTTGCTGCGGATCATGCACGCACCCTCGGAAATTCGGCGGAGGGCCTCGCCCAGGTTTGTGGCCCCACAGACGAAAGGCACGGTGAAGGCGTGCTTGTCGATGTGGTGAGTCTCGTCGGCTGGCGTGAGCACTTCGGACTCATCGACGTAGTCGACGCCGAGTGCTTGCAGGATCTGTGCCTCGACGAAATGGCCAATACGGGCCTTGGCCATGACCGGGATGGTAACCGCAGCCTGAATGCCGTCGATCATTTCCGGATCGCTCATCCTGGCAACGCCGCCATCGACACGAATATCGGCCGGGACACGCTCCAGTGCCATCACGGCAACCGCGCCGGCATCCTCGGCAATCTTGGCCTGATCGGGCGTGACGACATCCATGATGACGCCGCCCTTGAGCATCTCGGCAAGCCCACGCTTGACCCGGACTGTGCCGGTAGAACGTGCGGTGTCTGAGGGTTCGGGAGACATCGCGTCAGCGTATCGCCTGCCTCCCCCGTCCCTGTAACTGTTTCTCGTGACCCGGGGCGATCAAGGCCCCAGTGCTGTGTCGGCGAGCCCGCAAACCTCAACCGTCCAAGAATTCCTCGGCCGCCAAGCGCAGCTCCGATGCGACAGCATTGGTCACCGGGGTGACAGAGTCTGCGGGTACCAACTCGATCCAGGTTTGGCCTCGATGCTGCGTAGTCGAAGACGGCGATGGGGGCCTGCATGTTCGGTTCCAGAGCAGCCGCGACCTCGGCGAGTCGAACGTATCCGGTCTGTTCGAACGCTCGGCCGGCGACCGCCTCGCGGTATTAGGCCAACGCCATGGAGTCGATCCCCAAATCCACGAACTTGTTTGCCGACGCGCCGTTGTCGAGCGCGATGGCCACGCCAGTGTTCGAGGGCCAGTAGGCCAATCCCGGTCGGGAGAAATTGGCCAACAGGTCAATGTCGGTGGACCGGGCGAGCGGGCCCCACACTGGGCGGAATAGTGGTGTGGCGCACGGTCAACAGACCGGTGAGTCCGCCTTCCACGAGGTTCTCCACCGCGACATCGGCCTCGTTGAGGCCGCGCCGGGGTAACGCCTGGCGGACGTCGTCGATACGCACTACGAGCGCCGGTTGATCGATTCGAGAACCTGCCAGGTCACCGCTGCGGCGGGCGGTGCACTCAGAGCTCCTGAAGCACCGCGATTCGGTCATCGAGCGTGAAGGTCTGCTCGATGATGGGAGAATCCGGAACATTGAGCCACAGATGGCGGTAGGCACGCGGGTTGGACTTGACGACCCGACCGTCCTTACGCATGGAGACGAGCGCACCAGCGAGGCCAGGCGGATAGCGAGTAATAGAGGCCCCGGCCAGGTCGGTAAGGACCGGCGTATCCGGACTGACCAAATGGCCCGCCAGCCACGTCGCGAAGCCATCGGCAAATCCGAGCGGGCGACCAACGAGAGTGGCCACGGTGACGTTGACGAAGGTCTGGCGCGAGCGAATGCGGGTGAGTTCGTGAGCGAGAACACCCTCCAACTCGACTCGTTCGAGCCGTTCGAGCAGGCCGGTCGTGAGGATCAACGAACTGTGCTGGGGAGTCCGGCCCACGACCGCAGCGTTGGGTGCGGCGTCGTCGATCACGTACAGGGCGGGGCTCCGAAACCCATGTGCAACCGTGAGGCCGTCAATCAGATTCTCCAGCCTCGGATAGGTGCTCGCGGCCAAAGGCTGCGCGCCGAGCGCGCTCAGGGCCTTCGAGTCAGCCGTCAGGTAGATCGCAGCGCCGGCAGCCAGGCCGAGCACGAGACCCGCAAGAATCGCCCAGATCAGGCCCAAACCAGCGACCAGACCAACAACCAACACAATGCCGGCAACGACCGCCACCAAAGCTACGTAGGCCGCTCGAGCGCGCCCGATGACTGCGCTGGACCCCATCAGAATTCAACCTGGACAGGACCGCGGGCATCGCCCTCGACCTCGAAGTACTCGCGCTCGGCGAAGCTGAACATTCCGGCAATGATGTTTGACGGGAAGCTCTGGATCTTCGAGTTGCAACCGAGCACGCTGTCGTTGTAGTGCTGGCGAGCGAAGGCGATCCGACTCTCGGTCGAGATCAACTCTTCCTGCAGCTCGAGAAAGTTCGCGTTGGCCTTGAGGTTGGGGTAGGCCTCGGACAGCGCGAACAACGACTTGAGCGTGCCGGTGAGCATGTTCTCCGATTGGGCAGCGTCGGCTGGGCCGCCCGCCGACATCGCAGCATTGCGAGCCTGGACCACTGCCTCGAGCGTCTCACTCTCGTGTGCGGCGTAGCCCTTGACCGTCTCAACCAGGTTGGGGATGAGGTCGTAGCGGCGCCGGAGCTGCACGTCGATCTGCGCCCATGCGTTCTCGACGCGGTTCTTGAGTTTGACCAACCCGTTGTACTGCGCCACAAAGAACAGCAGCAGTAGAACAACTACCACGATCAAGACGATGATGAGAATCATGTTCTGGCCTCCCAGTTGGCTCGCCGCCAGCCAGTGTAGGCGGCACCAGGCGCCGGCCCTCAGACACCCACGCCGGAGCGGACAGCGACGTCAGCCTAAGTCTCAGGCCAGCACCGCAGCGGGTGCTGACCCGATGGCCTTCTCATACAGCGTCAGATATCGGTCGGCCAGCCGTTGCATCGAGAACTCCTCGGCGCGTTGCAGACCCGACGAGACCAAGGCCTGAATCGGTGCGCCTTGTTCGAGCGCGGTACGGATCGAGGCCGCCAAAGCATCCGCGTCGCCAGGGGGCACCATCAACGCGTCGCGCCCATCGCGAGCGACGATCGCATAGCCCGCGAGGTTCGATGCCACCACCGGGGTTCCTGCGGCCATTGCCTCGAGGAGGACCACGCCGAAGGACTCCCCGCTCAGAGACGGCGCACAAAAGACCGAGGCGCGACGCATGAGGTCGATTTTCGCGTGGTCGGTGATTCGGCCCAACCACACCACTCGGGGGTCACCGGCAACCTCCGAGCGCAGCCGGTCAGTCTCGGGGCCATCAGAGGCAACCCACAGGGTGACATCGGCCGGGAGATGTCGCATGGCTTCGAGCAGCACCGCGAGGCCCTTGCGCGGCTCGTGTCGTCCGCAGAACAAGATCGTGGGGCTGGTCTCTCGGTCGATCTTGTGGGCTTGATAGCGGTCGATCTCGACGCCGTTGAACAAGACCTCGTACTCGCCACCGATTTGGGAACGCGCGACTGCGGCCGCCTCTTCGCTGACGGCCACCGACACCTCGATACGGCGCTTGAGCCACTTCACGGCGGGTTTGAACAGCACATAAGAACGGCTTGCGCCCGCGCGGTGGAACGTACCGACCATCGGCGCCTGCTTGAGCATGGTGGCCGTCATCGCTGGGCCGGGCGCCATGGGCTCGTGGATGTGCAACACGTCGAACTCTTCGTCGCGCAGCGCGCGGAGTATGCGCAGTTGTGCGGCGGGGTCCGGGGCGATCGGTGCTACCGAACCGTTCACGGCAGTCGGGATGCTGTTCCCTAACGGGGTCACGCCGGCATCGGGCGGCGGACCGTCACATGGGCCGAGCACCCTGGTATCGACGCCATCGGCCCGCAGGGCGCGCGCCAAACCCAGGACCTGGTTCTGAACACCGCCGGGCAGCGTCAGGCTGTATGGACTGATCATGCCGACTCGCATGCGGCTTGTTCCCTCAGCCGGCCCGTTGCGAAAGGGACAACTCAGTCACTGTTCGGCACGAAACGCTTCCAGCGCTTCGTGGTCGCTGGGCCAGTTCGGTCCCATCAAGTGCCATTGCTCGGGTCGACGGCGGATGAGGCGCTCGAGCTCGTGGGCCAAGTCTTGGGTCACCCGCGACACATCGAAGCGGAGCCGTCCCTGGCGTTGTGTATCGAGCGGCGGGCGACAGATCGCATGGTGGCGACCAGGCTGCTGGTACACCCCGACGGGGATGATGGCCGCACCGGTGCGGAGAGCAATAGTCGCTGGACCACCGGGCAAGGTCATGGTCTCGCCGAAGAAATCGACCTCTATTCCCCCACCGGCGATATCGCGATCGCACAACAAGCACACGACGTGGTTGGCCTTGAGCGCCTGGATCACCCGAGTCGCCACATCAGGTCCGAGGGGAACGACATGCATGCCGAAGGATTCGCGATATTCGACCATCCATTCGAAGAGTTCGGGCCGGTCGAGCGGCTCGACGACAACCGTGACCTCATAGCCCGGCCGGCAGGTGAGCCACCGACCCGCCCACTCCCAGCCACCAAGGTGCGGCAAGGCAAGGATCGGACCAACGCCGCGGGCGAACGCATTCTCGATGTGTTCGAACCCTTCCACGGTGAAGCCCTCGTCGACGTCAGCCGGATCGACCGATTGCAACCGAGCGGAATCGACCCAATAGCGGGCATAGGCGTCGATGGTCTTATCGATCGACCGTTCGAGTTCGTCGCCATCGAGGTCGGCGTCCATGACCCGTCGAAGGTGGCGCGCCACCATGAATCTGCGCTCGGCCGACGCCCGAGCAGCAACCTTGCTGGCCAGCATTCTGACCGGGGTCGCAACCGCCGCCGGTGTCCGTTGCACCAACGCGGACCCCGCCCGATATCCGAGGGTAATCAGATCTCGTCGGGCCATGAGAATGGGAGATCAGCGCTGGCGACGGCGAGAACGTTGACGCCGCCCCCGAGCTTCGGCGCGAACGCGTCGACGGCGGCGCTGGGTTCGACGGGTCTGCACCTGGGGACTGACATTGGTTGCCTGACGCCACACCTTCACGAAACGCTGGACTGCGGTGACCAGCGTCAAGACAAGCATGACCCACAGGACCGGGATCAGGATCTGGCTGAACAGCAACCCAATCGCCAGGACGATGAAACGTTCGGCACGTTCCATGATGCCGCCCTTGGCATCGAAGCCCAGCGATTCGGCCTTTGCGCGTTCGTAGGAAATGAGCATTGCGGCGCCCATGACAGCGACGGGCAGCACCGAAATCCGGCCAGGCTCGTTTGATGCCAAGTACCAGGTGACGCCGCCGAAGAGCAGCGCATCGGTGACTCGGTCCGAAACTGAATCGAAGAACGCACCTCGAACAGAACTGGTGCCCGATGCCTTCGCAACCGCGCCATCGAGAGCATCGGGGATCCCGGTAAGGACGAGAAAGACGAAGCCCAATGTGAGATAGCCGTTGCCAATCACCACCGCACCGAGGCCGGCAATCACGATGCCCGAGACGGTCAGTGCGTCTGCGGTCACCCCGGCGCGTCGAAGGCTGGCGCCGATGGGGTCGAGGCCTTTGTTGACGGTTTCACGCCAGTTGCCATCGAACATGAGGTGTCCTCTCTGGGCCGAGGGGGGAAGCGCCTACTCGCAGGCGTGGCCGGAAGATCGTTGATCAATCGTAGCAGCGACACCACCGCAGATCGGCCCGATGCCCTCAGCTCGACCCGAAAACCTCGCCGAATCGATCGCCACGTTCATTTCCGCCCGTGTTTGGCGACCGCTGGGTCAAGACGACCGAAGCAGCTCGGCTGACACCCCGAGACGCACCCGGCAAGATCAGAATGTTGCCGACATCGTCTTTCCCGGCCAGGCCCTCGTGAGGCACCCCCACGACTACGTCGATACGCCCATCGCCTCCCAGGTCGACCATCGCCAACGCTGAGCCGAAGCGGTCGCCGGCTTCAGCCTTCCCGGCGATACCGCGGCTGTCTTGATGGATCACCTGATCGCCGGCCGCTGTAATGCCGGCGCTGGTCCCATCAAAAACGTGAACGACGCCCGCATCCGCCACCGAACCGACCGATTCCCCCGGGACACCAACGGCAAGATCAGCGAAGCCGTCACGGTTGACGTCTCCTACCCCAAGCGCCGATGCAAAAGCGTCGCCGGCGTGGAGGCGACCACGAATCCCGTCCACGTCTTGGTGGATGTTCGTCGAAGCTTGGCCTGACAATCCCAGCGGTCCCCCGCTGAAGACATGGAGCATCCCGGCGTTGCGGTTGCCGGAGAGTCCCTCGCCAGGGACGCCGACCACAAGATCGGCGTGGCCATCTCCGTCGATGTCACCCGCGGCCAGGGCATCGCCGAATCGGTCGCCACGCTCGGGACTGCCCGCGACGCCGTCGACGTCTTGGTGCAAGATCATGGCGCCATCGGCGGTGACGCCGGAGGTGCCTCCTCGCAGGACCAGCACCGCGCCGGCATTCGCTACGCCGTTGAGATCCTCGGCCGGCACGCCGATCACCAGGTCGTCATAGCCGTTTCCATTGAAGTCGGCGCTGACCAAGCGTGCACCAAACCGGTCGCCTGCCTCGGCGAAGTTGGGCAGCCGCTTCGTGTTGCCATGAAAAAAGACGAAACCCGCCAGCTGTAACCCAGACTCGGAGCCGTACAAAATGTGGACTCCCCCAGCATTCTTTCTGGACCCAATGTCTTCGCCACTTGCTCCGATTGCCAGATCGGCGAAACCGTCGCCATCGAAGTCGCCGACGGCCAGCGACGATCCAAACCAGTCACCGCTCTCTCTTACCCCAGCGACGCCCGGGCTCCGCTGGGTGATGGTCAGCGATCCCACCTTGCTGAGGCCACCGCTGCTGCCGTGGATCACGCGGACCGCTCCGCTGTTGCGCTTCCCACCCGTCGTCTCGAATGGAGCGCCAATCGCGAGGTCGTCATGACCATCACCGTCGAAGTCCCCACAAGCCACCGCGGCACCAAACCCATCGCCGTTCTCAGAGCCACCAGGCAACCCAGGCCACTCTTGGGTCACCGATGTGACGGCGTTGAGTTTCGTATTGGAACGTCCCCAATGCACGAGCGCTCGACCGGCATCAACGCGGCTGCGGACATCTTCTCCGGGACTCCCGCTGACCAAGTCGCCGTAGCCGTCACCGTTGATGTCACACCCGACCCCGGTGTAACCGGCGATCGAGATATTGAGCTTGAGCGTGCCATCGGCGCCGTCATTGCCCCCGGCTTGGATGTAGTAAGTCTCGCCGCCCTGGAGCAGTCGTGTCAGTTCGCTGGCGCCGTTGTTGACGGTGATGTCATCGGCGCAGCCGGCCCGAGCAAGCGACGACCCGTCGAGCCGCCACAGCCCGAGCGTCGTATCAAAGCTCGAACCGCGCGTATCGATGGTGACCTCAATATCTGCCGTGGGCGCATACCGGT
The DNA here is from genome assembly GCA_963854265.1 of Acidimicrobiia bacterium. GTDB lineage: Bacteria > Actinomycetota > Acidimicrobiia > Acidimicrobiales > UBA8592 > CAWKYX01. Next base: position 10,433 of record CAWKYX010000035.1, on the reverse strand, counting down.
ACCAGGTGGTGTGCGAGATGGGCCCGCACTTGTTGGCCAGTGGAGGCTCATCGAGCTCGACGCCGGCGAAGCGAGCATCTGCGGTGGCCGAGAACGGCACTGCTTCGACGACTTGGGCATCGGCCCACATGTCGTTGTCGGGAAGCAGCGACAGGCTGGCGATTGCATCGCGAACGTTGGGCAAGGGCCCGATGTTTCCGCCTCGCGTGCCCAAGGTGATTTGCGGACTCCCCGTCGCAATTAACAGTGCGCGGATTTGGCTGCCGGTGAGCGGGCGCCCAAGCCGTTGTTGGGCCATCGATGAAACCAACGCAGCAGACCCGGCGACGATCGGTGTGGCCGCGCTGGTGAAACCCCACCACTTGTAGCCACCGCCCTGAAGGGTCGTGCGAACGCATGCACCCCAACCCTGCAGATCTACGCGGGATCCGTAGTTGCTCGACGAGACTCTGCCACGAGAGGGCCCATCCTCCATTACACAGTCGCTGACGGGAGGGGGATTCCCTGCGCCGACGACGATCGAGTCCGGCGCGTCGGTGCCCAACCGAGAGCTGTAGCTGTTGAGGTTGGCACCTCCGTTGCCGCCGGACACGACGGTGATCACACCGCTGGCAGCTACAACCCGAAGCGCGTCCCGCGCCGATGATGAGTAGACCAGTGGCAACACCACATCACCAACACAACCCGTGACAGCGCAGATGCCCTGTGAGATCGTGATCACGTCGCCCGGACCGAGAGCGGCGCTGGCAAGGTCGATGGCGTTGGCCACTTCACCCGAGCTGCGGCCGCTGTTAACCGTGTGCAGGCCGCTGTCATGGGCGATACCGCGGATCCCTTGGCCATCATCGTCGGCCGCCAAGATGCCCAACACTTGGAGTCCGTGGTGGCTGGCCCAAGGTGCCTCATGGGGAATGACAACACCCGGCATGGATGCCCGGTCGAGGTCGCCATGCGCGGTGTCGAAGCCGCTGTCGATGACGGCGATCGTGACATTGGTAGCGGTGCCTGCAACTTGCCCCCACGCCCACTCGGCGTTGATACCGTCCGGGCTGGCGTCGAGGTAGCCCTGCAAGGTTTCTTCGGACGGTTGGGTGGCCATCAGTGTTGGTTCGGGTTGGACCATCTCGACGATGTCGAGCCGTTGAAGGTCGTCGCGCAGCGCTCGGCCTTCGCTGGTTGACGAGGCTGTGATGAGGAACCAGGTTGTGAGATCGGGCAACAACTTCCCGGTCCTAGCCTCGGCTCGGACGCGGTCTGCCATCAGGCTCTCGGGGTCGCGCCGGAACAGCGGAGTGACACTCCCCCGAGTGATCGGCTGGAGTAACGCATCGAGAGCGGTGTTATCGGCACCGTCATCGAGAACGCCATCGACCCACGAAATGCCCGCCCCCTCGTGAAACTTCACGTGCAAGCGGGTGGTATCGCCAGCGAGCGCCACGGACCCGCTGTCGACAGAGCTCACCGAGAACGCTGGGGCGGGTGCACCGATGGGTGCAATCACGCCATCCCACGCACTCACGCCACCACCAGGCAATCCCACCGAATCAGAGGAGGCCGTCTGCGCCTGGCTGGACATCGTGGTGCTCAGCATCGAGGTGACGAGCACCAGCGCGGCCATCATCGAAACGTGTCGAAGCAGTCGGGCTGTGGCGCGCCGAACCGGGCGCGCTCCTGGAATCCTCACACCACCAGGTTACGACAGGGCGCCGAGCCTGTGGTGTCGCCAGTCATGTCCAAAGAAAGTCCCCCAGGGGGCTCGCCTCAACAGTTCATGCTGAAGGACCCTTGCAATTCTGAGAAGTCATCGAAGTTCTGCAACGTCAGACGCTCCGCTCGGACGGTTGACCCATCGATCTGAACCGTGCCCAGATCTGCGGTGACCTGCCAGTTCACTGCCGACTCCGAGAACGGGTCGCCGAATGTCGACGATGATGTCGTCGCCGGCGAATTGGCTGTCCTCCTCAAAGAGAGAGGTCAATGACAAGCTCGTCCCCGTTGGCATCCATTCCGAAAGCCTGCACCACGAACAGGATCTTGCCGCCTCCGCCCCCAGCGTCCTGCTCGCGGCCTCAAGAGCCACCGCAGCGATCGCCACCAGCCAACAGCGTCAGTGCTGTGTCCTGGTTTCCACCAACCGCTTCATGCGCTCCTCGTTCCCAAGCCGAATCGTTGAAACGAAGCCAAAAAGAGGCATTCGCGACGTCGCTCTCGTGTACCCGCAGACTTGCCCTGATCGTTGTTCGCGCAACGGGTGACGGTTGGTGCCAGGCACCAAGCGTCACCGGTTGTCAGGGGTGGACTGAATTTCGGTTCAGCCCGACTAACGGATCTGACCAGCTCAGACGCCGGCGATGAGCTCGGACCAATCTTCGGGGTTGTCTTCGACAACGTGCTCGCGGACCTCGCCGGTGACACCATCGACAACCACGAGCGCTCGCCTCACTGGCTGTTCTTCGTCCGAATACACGAGGATCCGCCACAAAGGGCGGCTACGCCAGCCACGCCAGCTCATCTGAGCCGAGGCATGACCTGGCGTGAAACCAATGGTCTCGGCAGCGATGACCAGAGCGTCGGTCTCGTCGACTGCGGTGTCGACCGCCACCACATAGCTGTAGATGGCAAAGACCACGAGGCCAATGCCGACCACAGTCAGACCATCGTTGACCTGCGGGGAGTCGACAGCCGTCCCCAGCCAAATACAGATCGCTCCGACACCCAGGTACAAGATGGAGGCGATGCGGCGCTTGGAGTTGTTGGGGAACTCATAGACCGCGACACCACCTGTGATGTCAAGATCTGTGGGCAGCTCGTCATAGTCATCGTAGACACCGTCGTCATGGCCATCATCGACCAAACCGGCAGCGTCCTGGCCCGAGTCGACGGTGTCGCCGCCGGGCTCGGTTTCATCGCTATCAGGGTCATCGATCTCGTTGTCAGCGCTCACGACGTCAAACCGTATCGGCTCGACATCCAGGCGCACCCAGGATTGGCGTCAACCACATCAAACCGCGTCAACCACATCAAACCGCGTCAACCACATCAAACCGCGTCAGCCATGTGAGCTCACTGCGGCCAGTTGGCCCGCAGCTTCTCCCATGTGACATCGAGCGGCTCGGGCAACATTCGCGTTTCTGCGATCGTGGCCAGAAATGTCGAGTCAGCTGTCCACCGGGGCAAGCAATGCACGTGCAGATGATCCGGGATGCTTGCGCCGGCGGCGCGACCGAGATTGGCGCCGACGTTGACGCCATCGGGGCTGAAGGCCCCATGAATCGCACCCACGGCAGCGCGGACCATCGCCCACAATTCAGCGTGAGTTTCGTCTGACAGGTCCAACAGGTCCGGCGCCGCTCGCTGCGGCATCACCATCAAATGCCCGGTGCCATAGGGGTACACGTTCAAGAGCGCAGCGCACGATTGGCCCCGTGCAAGCACATAGGTCTCCTCGTCGGGCAGTCCGCTCGAGAGGATCCGCTCAAAGATCGTCCCCTCGCCCTCCGGAATGGGCCGGGTCTCGCCCCCAGACACGTAGGCACTACGCCAGCCCGCCCAGAGCCGTTGGAGCCCGTCGGTCACGACCTCGCGTCGATCTCGGCCAGCAGGCGCTCGATGAAGGCATCGGCAGCAACGTCGCGCTCCACCTCGCCACCTCGAGGATTGACCCCGAGTGTGGCGTTGTCGACATCGTCTGAGCCGACCACCAAGACATAGGGATGCTTCTGCGTCTTCGCATCGCGAATTCGCTTGCCCAAGGGGTTGTCGGCTCGACTGAACTCGACCCGGATGCCCTCATTCTGAAGTCGTTCGACAACTGACCGCGCATAGGGTTCGTGGTCTTCGGCCACCGGCAGAACCGAGGCTTGTATGGGCGCCAGCCAGACCGGGAATGCCCCGGTATAGTGCTCGAGCAGCACTCCGAAGAACCGTTCGATCGACCCCATCAACGCACGGTGAATCATGACCGGACGCTTCCGGTCTCCCGTGGCAGCGACGTAGTGCAAGTCGAAGCGTTCGGGAAGCTGAAAGTCGGCCTGGATTGTGGAGAGCTGCCACGAACGGCCAATCGCATCGCGGACATCGATATCGATCTTGGGACCGTAGAACGCAGCGTCGCCCTCTTTGACCTCATAGTCCAGACCGTGACGCTCGAGCGCTTCGCGCAACGAAGCCGTCGCCATCTCCCAAATCTCGTCGGAGCCGACCGACTTGTCCGGGTCGCGGGTCGACAGGTTGAAGGTGAACTCGTCGAAGCCGAACGCACGCAGGACTGACAGCACAAAGTCGAGGAGATTGGCGAACTCGTCGGCCATGCCCTCTTCGGAGACATAGATGTGCGAATCGTCCTGGGTAAAACCGCGGATCCGCATCAGCCCATGCAGCGTCCCTGCGCGTTCGTAGCGGTAGACCGTGCCCAACTCGAACAGCCGTAATGGCAGGTCTCGGTAGCTGCGGGTACCGCCCTTGAAAATCAGGCAATGCATCGGGCAGTTCATGGGCTTCGGGTAGTACTCGCCGTTGTCCATCTCCATGGGCGGGTACATGCCATCGGCGTAGAAATCGAGGTGGCCGCTGGTCTCGAACAGTTTCGCGTTGGCCAAATGCGGCGTGTACACGAAGTCGTAGCCACCCGCCTCGTGACGATCGCGGCTGTAGTCCTCCATGATCTTGCGCACCTTGGCACCCTTGGGGTGCCAGACCGCGAGACCACCGCCGAGCTCAGACGGGAAACTCAACAGGTCGAGTTCTTTGGCCAGCTTGCGATGGTCACGCTTGGCGGCCTCTTCAAGGCGATGCAGGTGAGCCTTGAGCTCCTTCTTCGACGCCCATGCGGTGCCGTAGATGCGCTGCAACATCGGGCGTTTCTCGTCGCCGCGCCAGTAGGCGCCGGCGACGTGCATCAGCTTGAAGTGCTCGAGCTTGCCCGTACTCGGCACATGGGGACCCCGACACAGGTCGATGAAGATGTCGCTGTTGCGATAGAAGCTGATGACATTCGACCCGGCGAGTTCTGACGCGTCGGCAACTTCGATGATCTCGCGCTTATATGGGTGGTCGGCGAACAGCACCGCCGCCTCCGCTGCATTGGTCTCGCCGCGGATGAAGGGCTGATCAGCTGCGATGATCTCGCGCATCTTGGCTTCCACAGACTCGAGGCTCTCATCGCTCAGCGTCTGACCATCGGGCAACTCGAAGTCGTAGTAGAAGCCGTTCTCGATCGGTGGCCCAATGGCAAATGTTGCCCCCGGATAAATTTCCAGCACCGCTTGAGCCAATACGTGCGCCGTGGAGTGCCGCAACGTGAACACGCCCTGGTTGGACTGTGCCGTCACCAGCGACACCGCGGCGCCGTCGGCCAACGGCACATCGAGATCGACCTGGATGCCGTCAACCTCAGCAATGAGTGCTGCCTTCGCCAGACCCGGGCCGATGTCGGCGGCCAGGTCGGCGGCAGTGGAACCCTCGGGCAGCGAACGTTGTGAGCCGTCAGGAAGCAAGACCGTGATGTCACTCATGGCGCCCGAGTGTACGTCCTGGGGACATGGCTTCTGGTGGAGTTCCAGCTTCGCACCTCGACGCGGGGTCAACGCCGGCCGGGTCATTGGCACCGGTGTATAGCGCCGGCCAACTTCGCTTCGGGTCAGACGTCGGGCAGATCCAAAGAGATCTCGGGTCCCGTGTCGATCCCCAACAGCATGGCCGCCTCGGACACGCCATGGCCGCCGGCAACAGCGGTGTCGATTGCCTGCACTGCCCCCGGGGAATCAAGGTCGTCGTCGAGGCACGCCCGGACTTCGTCGAGCCCACCCGTACCGGGTCCAGCTGCAATCCATCGATCGAGGCGGGCCGCGGCATCAGGCATGATCTGTTCGTTCCACTCCCACGAGTCTCGGTAGTGGAACCCGACGATGCCGAGGCGGATGACCCGCGGGTCATAAACCTTGCGTAACTCCGAGACGAAGACGAGGTTTCCCAGCGACTTCGACATCTTCTCGCCATCCATGCGCACCATGGCCTGGTGCATCCAATGCTGAGCGAAGGGCTGTCCGGTCGCTGCTTCGGACTGAGCCCGCTCGCACTCATGGTGCGGGAAGATCAGGTCGGCACCACCGCCGTGCAGATCGATGGTCGACGTCTCGAGGTCTCGCATGGCAAGGGTGGAACATTCGATGTGCCAGCCAGGCCGGCCGGGACCCCACTTGGTCTCCCAGGCGGGCTCGTCGGGTGCCGACGGCTGCCACAGAATGAAGTCGAGAGGGTCGCGCTTGTTGGTATCGGTGGGATTGCCGCCTCGTTCTGCTGCCAACTCGAGCATCGTCTCGCGGTCGTAGCCGCTGATAGACCCAAAGTCCTCGAACGACGAAACGTCGAAATACACCGCTCCCCCGGCCTCATATGCGTGCCCGTTGTCCAGTACCAGCCCAATGAACTTGCGGATGTCGGCAATGGCCGAGGTGGCCCGAGGCTCGGTCCACGAAGGGACCATCGCGAGTGCGACCATGTCGTTGTCGAATCGGGTGGTCTCGGCGGCGGCCAGGTCCAGATAGTGGACACCCAAGTCGCGCGCCTTGCGCAGAATGTCGTCGTCAACGTCGGTCACGTTGCGCACACAACGGGTCTCGTGCCCAAGGTCGCGTAGTCGCCGTTGCAGGATGTCGTAGCCAACGTACGCGGCGGCGTGGCCGAGATGTGTCGCGTCGTACGGGGTGATCCCGCACGTGTACATCGTGACGATGGGTCCGGGTTCGAAGGGCACCACCTCGCCACGCGCGGTGTCATAGAGCCGTACGGGCCCGCTGCTCATCGAGACTCGTTCGGGGAAGGGGTCAGCACCATCGCGACTGTACTCCGTGCTCTCATAGTCCCGGCTGCTTCAACCGTCGGACTTCTCCAACCCGGTGATCCGCACCGAGGACCGGGTTTTGTACGCGCGGTTCAGCTGCATCAAGACCGCAGTGAATGCTTCGACCGGAGCTGCGTTGGCGAGGCTCCCGGCATCGAGGCCACGAAGGTTCGTCATGCGCTCGGAGATCTCGATGGTTTCGTCGATGGCCTCTTGCCTGTCGGCGCAGACCAGCACATCGCCCATCATCGGCGTGTCGATCTCGCCCAGTTCCTTTGCCGGAAGATGTTGAAACGCCATAGCGACGCGAGATGCGGGGATAGCTGCCTGAACGTCGGCAGCGATGGACCCACGGGGCGGATACAGCGCGTGGAATTCCTTGCCGACGCGCGCCAGGGCGTTCGCCATGCAGATAACAAGCTTGCCGCGGAGTCGCGGACTCAGGTCTGACGCCATCGGGGCGCAGGAATCCCAAGGCGTCGCCAGTACAACGATGTCGGCCAGCGCAGCCTGAGCGTTGGTCATGCCACTGATCTCAAGGGTGTGGGAGGGGTGTTGTTCGAGAACCGCGTCGACAAGCTCAGCGGACCGGACCGCAGACCTCGACCCCACCGTGATGTCGAACCCGACCGACGCAAGTCGCGTCGCCAATCCAAGTCCTGCCGGCCCAGTTCCACCAACGATCCCGATTTCCATGCGGGGGACGGTACCGCGCTCGGGTCCGCAACGACCATTGGTGAGCGGTAACCAGGTTCAGCGTCGCGAGGTCCAAAGCCACGTCCGGGTAACGTCGGGCCATCCCGATCACGACAATGCCTGGAGTCACCATGGGTCTTCTTGACGGCAAGCGCCTGCTCATCACCGGTGTGCTGACCGATGCCAGCCTCGCCTACGGCGTGGCCCAGATGGCCCTTGATGAGGGCGCCGAGATCGTTCTCACCGGCGCTGGACGCGCGCTCCGGCTGACCCAACGCACCGCACGCAAGCTCTCAAGTGACGTTGAAGTGCTCGAACTCGACGTCACCCAGCCCGGCCATGTAACCGCCGTCCGAGATCACCTCGCGGCCAAATGGGGCCGCGTCGACGGCGCATTGCACGCCATTGGTTTCATGCCCGAGGTCGGGCTTGGCGAGGACTTCATGGCCGCAAAGTGGGACGAAATCTCCGTCGGGTTCGACATCTCAGCCTTCTCGCTCAAAACCGTCGCCGACGTGGTGGCACCGTTGATGACCAACGGCGGCTCCATCGTCGGCCTCGACTTCGATGCCCGCGTCGCGTGGCCCGCCTACAACTGGATGGGGGTCGCAAAGGCCGCACTCGAGTCGGCGTCTCGCTATCTGGCCCGAGCACTCGGCGACCAACAAATCCGCGTCAACCTGGTGGCTGCAGGCCCAATCCGAACCATGGCCGCGAAATCCATTCCGGGGTTCAAGGAATTCGAGGATGCGTGGGACGTCCGAGCCCCGCTGGGCTGGGATGTCAACGACTCCACCGCGGTGGCAAAGGCATGCGTCGCGATGTTGTCAGATTGGTTCCCCCAGACCACCGGCGAGATGGTGCACGTTGACGGCGGATACCACGCGATCGGCGCCTGACAACGCGCAAGCTTGTACATCAAAACCGACTGTCGCCGCCCATAGCCCCAGGACAGGCACCGGTGAAGATGATCTTGTCAGCCAGCCCGCTCGGCACCCCGGGTGCGGTCGGTCTCGTCGATGATGTCACCGACGATCGACTCGAGAATGTCTTCGAGCGTGATGATTCCAGCTTCGGTTTCACCATCTCGGACGAGTGCGAAATGGATCTGAGAACGGCGCATCGCAAAGAGCAGATCGCTCACGCCGCGAGTTGAGGGCACGACCAGCATCCGGCGGACCAGCTCCTGGCGAACCGGGCGCTGGCGATCTCCGTTGTCGACGTACAAGAGGTCCTTGGCGTGAACGAACCCCAGGACCGTGGCACCGGACACGATGGGCAAGCGCGTGTGCCCACTGGCAGCAGCCAACGAACTGACCTCCACGACGCTCGCGTTTCGCTCTGCGGTCACCACGTCAACCCACGGCACCATGAAGGTCCCAACCTCACGGCTGGTAAACCCGAGTGCGCCCGACAGCAGTTCTCGGTTGGCCTCGTCGATCAGACCCTCGCCCGCCGACGCGTCAATCATCGTCACGAGTTCTTGTGCGGTGTGGGCCGTGCCCAGTTCCTCGACCTGTTCGATGTGGAACGGCTTGAGCAGCAGCGAAGCCATCCCGTTGAGCATCCGAACGACTGGCCTGAACACCATGACAAACAGCCCGTGAGCCGGCGATACCCACAACACCGTCTTTTCGGCCTCGGCCAATGCGATGTTCTTCGGCACCATCTCGCCGATCACCATGTGCAAAAACACCACGACAACCAAAGCGATCGCGAACGAGATGCCATGGAGAAGCCCGCTCGGAACATCGATCAACGGCTCGATCGCCGACTCCAACACGTTGGCCACTGCCGGCTCGGCAATGAGCCCCAGGCCCAGGCTGGCCAAGGTGATTCCGAACTGTGCACCTGAGAGTGTCAGTGGGATGTTCTGCATGGCAGCGAGCGCAGCCTTTGCGCCGCGCTCCCCCGTCGCCACCATGTGCTCGACTCGTGTCCGCCGGGCGGCGATCAACGCAAACTCGGCCGCCACGAACAAGGCGTTCAACAACAACAGCACAACGGCGATCAACATCGCGAGAACCGGGTTCACGAGCTCGCCTGCCGTCGTCGGAGCCGATCCTGCACCGATTCCCAGGGCTCGTGGAGCCGCAGGGTCTCGACGCGTCGCTGATCCATCTCGACAACCTCGACCCGCCAGCCGGCGTGGCGAAACATCTCGCCTGCGACAGGGACGCGCTGCAGACGTTCCAGCACAAAGCCGGCCAGTGTTTCGTAGTTCCCATCGGGGTACTCGAACCCGCATGCATCGCGAACCTCATCGTGGTGCATGCCACCGGACAACACGAAGATGCCCTCATCTTCGACCACGGTGCGTTCGGTGATGTCGTCATACTCGTCATCGATTTCGCCGACAATCTCCTCGAGCAAATCTTCGAGCGTCACCATGCCCGCTGTCCCCCCATGTTCGTCAACGACGACTGCCAGCGGTAGCCGGCGGGTACGCATGTCAACCATGATCGATGCAAGGTCCCGACTCTCGGGAACGGCCAGGACGTCTCGCATGACTGCGGTGACCGGAGTGACCGCGCGCTCGTCGGGCTCGATAGCCAACGCAGCCTTCACGTGGACAACACCCACCACGCTGTCGAGGTCTCCGCGCACGACCGGGAAGCGAGAATTGCCCGTCGAAGCACTGAGCGCGACCAGATCGTCAACCGATGCATCGGCGTCGAGCGCATGCACATCGATCCGCGGGACCATCACGTCGTCGGCTGACTTCTTTGCGAAACGGAGCGATCGTGTCAGCAACGTCACTTCTTCGGTGGCCAACGTGCCCTCGGCGCCCGATTGTCGAACCAAGAATCCGACGTCCTCGAGTTCGGGCAACCGGTTGAGCTCTTGGGCGGGTTCGACCCCGAGACGCCGGGTCAGCCAGTCAGCGGTGCCATCC
>CAWKYX010000034.1:0-20030 GCA_963854265.1 Acidimicrobiia bacterium | reverse complement strand
GATCTCCACCGGTCGGGGTTGTTGTGTCACAGCGGGGATCATCGCCCGTAGCACGCTCTGCCCGGTGGAACCTCAACCCTCAACTGCAGCCGTCACCCCTTGAACCGACCCAGACCCCAACTCAACATCCGCTCGGGGATTATTGCCGGCGCTAGCTGTTGGTGTAGCTGCGCTTGGCGACTTCCTCGAGCATGACCTCGGTGGCGCCGCCGCCGATGGGGAGAATGCGGGCATCGCGGGACATGCGCTCGATGTGTGACTCGCGCATGTAGCCGATACCGCCGTGGAACTGCACGCAGTCGTACATGACCTGGTTCACGACTTCGCAGCCCCAGGCCTTGACGCCCGACATGTCTTTCACGTTGTCCTCGCCCTGGTCACCCAACCATGCGGCGTGATACATCGAAGCCCGGACCGCGTCGACCTTGGCCTGGTTCATCGCCATGCGCTGCCGGATCGCCCCGAGGTCAAACAGATTGCCGCCAAATGCTGGCCGATCCTGGCAGTAGTGATTGGTCATGTCGATGGCCTTCTGGGCGGCGCCGAGGCCCATGCCCACCAGGACCATCCGCTCGTTCTGGAAGTTCTTCATCGTCTCGTAGAAGCCCCGGTGCGGTGTGCCGAGGAGCTGCTCGTCGGGTACCCAGACATCGGTCAGCGTGAGCTCGGCCGTGTCCGAACAGCGCCAGCCATGCTTGTCGAGCTTGGTTGCGACCTCGAAGCCCTCCGTGCCCTTTTCGACCAGGAACATCGAGATGCCGTACTTGTTGTCGTTGTCGGTGCGCGCCGCGATGATGGTCATGTCTCCGTACACGGCGTTGGTGATGAACATTTTCGTGCCGTTGATGCGCCAACCGTCGCCGTCTTTGATGCCGCTGGTACGGATACCAGCCACGTCGGAGCCGGCGTCCGGTTCGGTCACACCGATCGCTAAAACCGTCTCGCCGCTCAACACCCCTGGCAGGTAGCGGTCGTACTGGTCTTGGTTGCCCGAATTCACCAGATGTGGGCCGGCCATGTCAGTGTGGACCAGCACCGTGACATCGAAACCGGCATAGGTCGACGCGCCGAGGGCCTCGGAGAATGCGGCCGACGCGAGCATGCCCATGCCCAACCCGCCGAGCTCCTCGGGCACACGTAAACCCAGCATGCCGAGACCGCCCATTTTGACCAGAATATCGCGCGGCACCATGCCGTCGAGCTCCCAGAGCTCACCGTTGGGGGTGACCTCGTTCTCGACGAAGTCGACCGTCTGGTCGTAGATGGCTTCGAGTTCGTCGGTCATGTATGCGTTGCGGAGTGTCATGGTGTGTCCTCTAGGGCTCTTCGGTCAATGCTGTTTCGTGGAAGGTGACCAAGACTTGCTTCGCGGCGACCTGATCGCCCGCCGCTACTCGCACTTCGTCGACACGGCCCGCACCGGTGGCGGCCAGTGTGTGGAGCATCTTCATGGCTTCGATGACCACGATCGTGTCACCCGCAACCACGTCGTCGCCCGGTGCGACTGCGACCTCGGCCACGACTGCTGGGAACGGCGCCACGGTGGCGTTGGCGCTGCCGTGCCCAACGTCGTCGCCAGGTGCCCAGTGTTCGGACCGGGTGAGTACCCGGAAAGTCTGTGAGTGGCCGTCGACGTTGACCACGATCGCGCGGCCGGCGATGTCGACGATTGTTGGCCGCTCCGGGCCGACGTGATCGTTGACCTTTACGGAGACGATCTGGTCGCCAGACTCGAGGGCAAGCATTCGGGTGCGCTGATGGGGCGTAATGCCGAACGAGGCCAATGATCCCCACGGCCCGGGTTCGGCGACGTCGCGAATGGCGATCGCCCACGCGTTGGCGCCCTGCTGCGCGCTGGACTCAACCGGGGGGCTGGCCGGGACATCGGTCTCGTCGAGGAATCGGGTGGTTATCCGACCAGCGGCCACCTCGGGTTGGTCGATGAGCCAGCGATGGAACCCGGCGTTGGTGATGGGCCCACCAATGAGGAGCTCGTCGAGGGCCGCAGCCAGCTTTGCTCGCGCGACCTCACGGTCGGGTCCGCCAACGATGAGCTTGGCGACCATCGGGTCATAATGCGGCGAAATTTCGGTGCCGGCCTCGATACCGCTGTCCCATCGCACTCCCTCGGGAACGTGGAGATGGGTGACCAGACCGGTCTGGGGTGCGAAGTCATTGGCCGAGTCTTCAGCGTTGATGCGTGCTTCGAACGCGTGTCCGCGGATGGTGATGTCGGCCTGAGCGAACGGCAGCGGTTCGCCCATGGCTGACCGAATCTGCAGCTCCACGAGATCGACCCCGGTGACGTATTCGGTGACCGGGTGTTCCACTTGAAGGCGAGTGTTCATCTCGAGAAAGAAGAACGAGTCCGAGTCGTCGTCGTCGACGATGAACTCGATGGTGCCGGCGGAGTCGTAGCCTATGGAGGCTGCCAGCTGGGTCGCTGCGTGGCGAAGGCCTGAGCGGGTCGCGTCGGGCAGGTTCGGAGCGGGGGCTTCTTCGAGCACCTTCTGGTAGCGGCGCTGCACCGAACACTCGCGGGTTCCGAGATCGATCACGTTGCCGTGCTTGTCGCCCACGATCTGGACTTCCACGTGACGAGGGCGTTGGATGTAGCGCTCGACAATCATCGCGTCGCTGCCGAAGGACCGTTCGCCCTCGGCTCGTGCCTCGGCGAGCGCATGAGCGAACTCGTCAGGAGCGTGAGCAATCCGTATGCCCTTGCCGCCACCGCCGGCTGCGGCCTTGACCAGCACGGGGTAGCCAATGGTGTCGGCTGCGGTAGCGAGGGCAGCGTCGTCTTGGGACGCGTCGTAGCCCGGGATGATCCCTACGCCGGCGCTTTCGGCGAGGCGGCGCGCTTCGATCTTCGATCCCATCTGGTCGATGGCGGAGGGCGATGGTCCGATCCAGATCAGGCCAGCGTCGATGACCGCTTGTGCGAACGCGGTGTTCTCCGACAAGAAGCCGTAGCCAGGATGGACAGCCTGGGCGTCGTTGGATTGAGCTGCCTCAAGCAGACGTTCGATCGAAAGGTATGAGTCGGCGAGAGCGGCCGGCCCGATGTGCACGGCCACCGTCGCTTCAAGCGTGTGTGGCGCTCCGGCATCCGGGTCGGCATAGACAGCGACGGTGTCGTGTCCGAGCGCGTGCGCTGTCCGGATCACTCGTCGGGCAATCTCGCCGCGGTTCGCAATCAGAATCCGCATGTTGCACTCCGGGTCGACTTGTTCTGCCAGCGTGAAGTGTCCACCTGTGGACGTTTCACGCTGGCAGGTGAGGGGGTGGGGGCACAAGGCGCTCGATACGAAGGCATGAGGGTCACATCCGGTAGACGATGCCGGGGCCTGCCGCCGGTTCGTCTTGTCGGGCCGCGAGCCCCAGGCATAGCCCGAGGACGTCGCGGGTATGGACGGGATCGATCAGGCCGTCGTCCCACAGCCGAGATGTCGCGTAGTACGGATCGGATTGGGTCTCGTATTGGCCTCGGATCTCTGCAGCGATGGCATCGAGCTCTTCTTGGCTCGTCTCGGCGCCCTTCATGCCGCCCACCCGGATATCGACGAGCACGGTCTCCGCGGTGTCGGCCGCCATCGTGGCGATCCGTGAGTTGGGCCAGGCAAACAAGAACCGGGGGTTGAAGCCCCGACCGCACATGCCGTAGTTGCCGGCTCCATAGGAACCACCGATCAACACCGTGTATTTGGGCACGGTGGTGTTGGCCACTGCCGCGACCATCTTGGCGCCATTCTTCGCGATGCCGCCGGCCTCAGAGTCTCGACCGACCATGTAGCCCGATGTGTTCTGCAAGAACAGCAACGGGATCCGTCGCTGCTCGCACAGTTCGATGAAGTGTGTTGCCTTCAGGGCCGACTCGCTGAAAATGATCCCGTTGTTGGCGATGATTCCTACCCTGTGGCCCCAGATGCGGGCGTAGCCACAGACCACAGACTCGCCCCACTCTGGCTTGAACGGCGAGAACTTCGATCCGTCCACCATGCGGGCGATGATCTCGGTGGCGTCGTAGGGAATCCGGTCATCGGCACTGACGATTCCGTAGATCTCCTCGGCCTCGTAGATGGGCGGTTCGGGCTCGACCCAGTCGATCCAGTCTTGGCGAGCGTCGATCCGGCGCTGATTGGTGGTCTCGCAGATCTCGCGCAGTTTCCCGTAGGCCTCGGCTTCGGAGTCGGCCATGTAGTCGCTCACGCCGGATATGTGCGTGTGGAGCTCGGCGCCGCCGAGATCGTCGGGCTCGATGATCTCGCCAAGTGCGGCCTTGACGATCGGGGGCCCGCCCAAGAAGATGCGGCCGATGCCGCGAACCATGATGACTTCGTCACTCAGGGCCGGGACATAAGCGCCGCCGGCGGTACAGCCACCGAGCACGACCGAGAGCTGTGGCAAGCCTTGTGCCGAGAGTCGGGCCTGGCGGTAAAAGCTGCCGCCGAAGTGATCTTTGTCCGGGAAGATCTCGTCCTGTAGCGGGAGGAATGCGCCGCCGGAATCGACCAGGTAGATGACGCCGAGCTCGTTCTCAGCGGCGATCTCTTGGGCCCGGACGTGTTTCTTGATCGACACCGGCAGCAATGATCCGCCCTTGACGGTGGCATCGTTCGCGATGAATACGTATGGCGCTCCTTGCACGACGCCGATGCCGGTGACGATGCCGGCGCCCGGCGCGCCGTCGTCGTATTGGCCGTAGGCAGCAAGCGTCGAGAATTCGAGGAAAGGCGTGCCGGCATCAACGACCATGTCGATGCGGTCACGCACCATGATCTTGCCGCGACCCAGGTGGCGTTCGATCGACCGTTCGCGGCCTCGACCGCCATCGATGGCAACTTGTTGGCGTTCGACCAATGTGTCGACGAGCAGGCGATATGCGGCCGCGTTGTTGCGGTATTGAGCTGACCCCGTGTCGATGCGGGAGGCGATTGGTCTCATGCTGTGACCCCGGTGAGGAACTGGTTGGTGATGACCTCGGCCAATTGATCGAGGTTGCCGCGGTCGAGGTCGAACCACTCGACGGTCGTGTTCATAGATCCGAACAACGTGAGCCTGCTGAGCCCCACCGGGGTAGCAGAGTCGATCTCGCCACTGTCGATGAGGCCTTGCAGGAGCTTGGTCCACATGGCTTCGTAGCCATCGCGGTGCGCGACGATGGCGTTGTGGACCTCAGGGGGTGCGGTGCGGAAGGTCATGACGTGAGCTGCGGTGTAAGGCCCGTTCTCGAAGAGGGCTGCGAGATGGGCGCGCACGTGGGCGCCGATGCGGGTGTGCGCATCTGCGCCCGTCGTTGCGATCTCTGCGGCTTGGAAGGCTTCGACCATCACGGACATACCTCGGGCGAGCACCGTTTCGAGCAAGTCGTTCTTGGAGGCGAAGTGGTAGTAGAGCGACCCGGCCTGCATGCCACACGCGGAGGCGATGTGGCGCAGCGAGGTTGCCTCGAAGCCTTGTCGAACGAACAGGGTTGCGGCCTCGTCGAGGATCCGCTGTCTGCCGGCGGCTTCCGCTGCCGGTGCGGTGCTCGGCGAGAGTTCGGGCAGGGCCATTAGCTCAGCCTACCGAACGACCGTTAGGTTGGAAAGGATCCTGTCGGGGCGGGGGTCGGCAGATACAGCAGGGGTGTTGTGCCCGAGCGCGTGTGCCGTCGGGGTCACTCGTCGCGCGGTCTCGCTTCAGTTCGCCATCAGAATCCGCACGTTGCGCTCTCAGCCAGCTTGGTCTGCCAGCGTGAAGTGTCCACCCGTGGACGTTTCACGCTGGCAGGGCGCGGGTGGGCGCGGGAGGGGGTGACGACGGTCGACCTGTCAGACCCACCCCAGGAGGACGCGATGACCCGACGAACTGTTCATGACATGGTGCGCGAGGCGAAGGCCGAGATTGAGGAACTGGAAGGCCGAGATTGAGGAACTGACAGTCGGAGAGTTCAAGGCCGAGCTCGAGGCTGGAGTATGCACCGCAATCGACATTCGCGACTTCCGAGAACGTCTGTCGGTGGGTGCGGTTTCCGGCGCAGTGTCAATACCAAGAGGGATGCTCGAGTTCTGGTTTGATCCGGAGAGCCCCTACTACCGCGAGGGGTACGAGTTCAACAAGCGCTATGTCTTCTACTGCGCGAGTGGTTGGCGCTCTGCGTTGGCCGCCAAGGTCGTGGGCGAGCTCGGCTACACCAATGTTGCCCATCTCGAGTCAGGGTTCACGGGTTGGACGGATGCGGGCGAACCGGTCGAAGATGTGGCTGCCAGTTCGAAATGGGTGAAGCAGCGCTGAAGCTCGAGGCCGAGGAGGCCGGTACGCGAAAGAGCCGGCCGGAGCAGCCCGGCCGGCTCCCGCAAACATTCGTCAGGATTCGCAAGCCGTCTTGGTGTCGGAGCCGGTCCCGCCGCTGCAGGAGTCGGTGTCTCTACCGCCGTCGAGGTCGTCGGCTCCCTTGCTCCCGGTCAAGGTGTCCTTACCGCTGTTGCCGAAGATGTCGTCGTTGCCCGAGTTGCCGGTGAGCTTGTCTTTGCCCGGCCCGCCGAAGATGTTGTCGCCGTTCTTGCCACCGTTGACGGTGTCGTTGCCGTTGCCGCCGCGGAGGGTGTCCTTACCGCTGTTGCCGAAGATGTCATCGTTGCCCGAACCGCCCTTGATGTTGTCGTTGTCGTTGCCGCCGAACAAGTCGTCGTTGCCGCCGCCTCCGAGGAGCCTGTCAGCACCGCCACCGCCGTGGGCGATGTCTTTGCCCTTGCCGCCATCGAGGGTGTCTGCGCCGGTGCCACCGACCAGGTCGTCGCTGCCCGAGTTGCCCTTAATCTTGTCGCTGCCGCCCTCGCCGAAGATCGCGTCGGGGCCGGCACCTCCGCAAAGCCGGTCGCCGCCCTCGCCACCGACGATGAGGTCACCGCCCCCACGGCCGTGGATGACGTCTGCGTCGCCGGTGCCAAATATCTTGTCGAGGAACGATGTGCCCTCAAGGGTTGCGGGAAGGCCCCAACAATTCTGGCTGACCGCGTCGGTCACCTGGCTGACCCAGCTTGCGAGATCCGACGTCACGATGTCGGCGACGCCGTTGAAGTACTGGTTGTCAGGTCCGCCTTCGCAGTCGTTCGCGCTCGGTACGTCGACAATGAAGCTGTTGACGCCGGCGACGCGCCTCTGACCGTTCTGCATCACGATCAAAGGACCGCCGCTATCACCGCTACACAACGCGCCGCCCACCGTGACGTTTGGGGCCAGGAAAAGATTCTTCTGTTGGGTGATCGCTTGCACATTGAGCGGGACACCCGGAATGGCAACCCCACTTGTGACATCGCTGTCAGACCAGATCTCGGTGGTTCCAAATCGGAGCAACGAATCGTTGCACGAAGCACCGCATTGCCCGAAGCCGATGGCCGTCGCCGGCAAAGGGCTTCCGTTCGCGGGACTGACAAGCGCGGCGTCGGTGGCGATCGGCATTGGCTTCTTGGCGGACGCAACCGGAAGCTTGAGGAGGGCGACGTCATCGGAGAACGTGTCGACGCTCCAGTTGCCGTTAAGCAGGAAGCCGGCGACGGTGTGGATCTCGACGCCGGGTCCCGGCGCGAAGAACACATCGTCGCCGTCGATTGAACCCAACATCACGGTGACTTCGACCGCGAAGCTGAAATTCTCATGTTCGACACAGTGTGCAGCGGTGAGGACCCACGTGGGTGCGATCAATGTGCCCGTGCACGAGCGCAGGACATTGCCCGGATACTCGGTGAGCACGAACGCGAGGGCCGGGTAGTCGCCGATATTAGGCGAGTAGCCGATCCCGGCCAGCGGCGGCGGCGGAGCCTCACCGCCATCTTGGGCGCCCGATGTGGGTGCGAGCACGCCTATCAGCAGCCCGAGGGCCGCCAAAATGGACACCAGGGTCTTCTTCGCTGACATCTCGTTTGTCCTTCCGCCGCATTCGAGTGCATTTCGACGGTACCTGGTCTGGTGCACTCGGTCCATGGATGCCCAGCGGCGCTGAGGCGGATGGCTCACGGAATTACTGAGCAGTGTCCGGTTATGCGATGGCGATGATCTCGCCGTGGGGAATGAAGAACACGCCGGATGCCTGTGTTGACCATTTTCTGAACGCCTCGGCAATCGCCTCGAGATCTGCCGCGTCTGCGAGCCCCAGCGAGGTTGCCTCAGTTGCGTAGGTCGATTGGCGGGCTCGGTCGGCCCAAAGACCTCCCCACCATGCTCGTTGTTCGGGCGTGGCGTAGACCCAGGTGGATGCGGTCATCGTGACCTCGGTGAAGCCTGCCTCGTGCACCCAGCCGAGTAGGTAGCGCCCGGCATTGGCCTCGACCTCGTTGCTGGCGGTGATCTGGTGGTAGATGTCGAGCCATTGGTCAAGCGTCGGGTCGGGCGGCGCCCATGTGAAACCGCCGTAGTCAGCGTCCCGAACAGCAACGACGCCGCCCGGACGAGCAACCCGGCGCATCTCGCGAAGTGCAGCCACGGGGTCGCGGACATGCTGGAGAACCTGGTGGGCATGCACGATGTCAAAGGTGTCATCGGCGAAGTCGAGCGCGTACGTGTCGCCGGTCTGGACGGTGCAGTTCTCGAGACTCGTTTCCTCCACCAACGCTGCTGCCTTGCCAACCACTTCTGAGGCAGCATCGATTCCAACCACGTTGCCCGGGGCGAGGCGCTGTGCGAACTCGACCGTGATCGTCCCTGGTCCACAGCCGACGTCCAGCAACGATCGTCCAGGCTCGAGATGGGGCACGAGGTACGCGGCAGAGTTGTCGATAGTCCGGACGCTGTGTGAGCGCAGGACAGACTCATGGTGGCCGTGGACGTAGTTGTCGGGTGGCTGACTCATGACCCGAGCTTGCGCCGGATCAGCGAGGTCCGCAACTCCTCGAGTGCCCGAGGATCAGTGGCCGTGTTCTGACAGCTGTTGCTGTTCGAGGTGTCCCAAGCGCTAGTCGTGATAGGCGGCTCAGATCACGAGCATCGGGGGAAGCACGACGATGGCGGCGATGAACGAATAGATGACCGTGATGGCGGTGAGCAGCCCGAACCGGCCCATGGGAGGGTCGGGCTGGCCGGTGCCGCTACCTGGCTGAGTGGCGGGTGGGGTCGGCTTTGTTGGGAGTGGTCTCGCGACCCGAATATGCGATGTACTGGGGGCGCGCTTGAAGGGGGAACCGTGGGCGATGAGCAAACCGACCTGAGCGACGCCGCGTCGCTTACCGCCGCGGTCCTCGACGAGGAGGCGGCGCGCCAAGAAGCTCAGGCAGCTTCGCGTCGCGACGTCATCTTCGCCGACGACTTGCTTCCTGGAGTTGGGTCTGAGGAGCTCGAGCTCAAAGAGGGACTTCGGCGCGGCGGCTTCTTCACCTTTGCCCTGCTGACTGCGTTGGCCTCGCTCGACGAGCTCGAGGCTGCCGCCATCAACGTGCTTGGCCCCGACATCGCTGAGACATTCGGCGTGTCTGACGGCACGATCACCTTCATATCAGTGGCGTCGGTTGCGTTCTTCGCGTTGGGCGCGGGCCCTATGGGCTGGCTCGCCGACCGCATGCGTCGGGGCCCCATCATTGGGTTCGCAAGCCTGCTGTTCGCCGGGTTCTCGATCATGACCGGGCTGGCGGTCAATGCATTCATGCTTTTCTGGATGCGTTTGGGCGCCGGTGTCTCGAAAGCAAACACCATCACGGTGCATTCGACCCTGTTGGCTGACACCTATCCGATCGGCGTAAGGGGCCGGGTGTACGCAACCAACGCAGGCCTCGCTCGGACGTGCGGCGCGATGGGCCCCATCCTCGTCGGAGCCATTGCCGCGATCGCAGGTGGCGAGGGGGGCTGGCGTTGGGCCTACTTCTTGGTGAGTCTCCCGGTCGCAGTGCTGGGTTTCGTGGCGTTCAAGTTGCCCGAACCCGAGCGGGGCCAGTGGGAGAAGAACGAAGTCCTCGGTTCGGGTCTCGATGACACCGATCAGATCGAGATCTCCGTTGAGGCCGCGTTTGCGCGGATCTGGCGCATCGACACCATTCGGTACATGACCATCGCGTTGGCCGCGATGGGGTTTGCGCTCTTCCCTGCGCAAGCCATCCAAAGCTTCTTCCTCGAAGAAGAGTTTGGGCTCGACGCGCTGGAGCGGGGGTTTGCCCTCGCCCCCACCGGGATCGGGCTGCTCCTGTTTCTGCCCTTCATTGGCAAGCGGTTCGACAAGACGTTCCGCGAATCGCCCGACCGCGCATTGCGGATCATGGGGTCGATGTTGCTCCCGCTGGCAGTGCTGGTCCCGGTGCAGTACTTCATGCCGAACGTGATCCTCTTTGTCATCGTCGGGACAATCAACGGCACCTTGCTTGGGGCCGCGTTCTCCATGGTCGGCCCGGCGATCCAAGCGGTGGTGCCGTACCGCCTCCGAGGGATGGGCACGGCGATCATCACCTCCTTCATGTTCGCCATTGGCGGCGTTGGTGGGGGGCTGTTGTCGGCCTTTCTCCAGAACGAGCTTGGTGAGCGTCCTGCCATCATCGTCTTGACCGTGATCTCCATGCCGGTTGGCGGCTGGTTCATCATTCGCGGCGCGGGTCGGATGCGTCGCGACCTGTCACTGGTTGTGGCAGAGCTCCAGGAAGAGCAGGCCGAGCAGGTCCGACGTCGGGACGCCGGCGACGATGAGGCCGCGGTGATCCAGGTCAACAACATCGACTTCTCATACGGCCGAGTGCAGGTGCTGTTCGACATGGGTTTCGAGGTTATGCCAGGCGAGACCCTGGCTCTGCTCGGCACCAATGGTGCGGGCAAATCGACCATCCTGCGGATCATCACAGGGCTCGAGACACCCGAGCGTGGCGTGGTGCGGATGCACGGACGCACCATCACTTTTGCCACACCCGAACAACGCGCGGCGATGGGGATACAGATGCTGCCGGGCGGCAAGGGCGTGTTCCCCGCCATGTCAGTCCGCGACAACCTTGTCATCGGCGCCTATCAGTATCGCCAAGACCAAGCCGATGTCGATCTCCGCATCGCCAAGGTCTTCGAGCTGTTCCCAGCGCTCGCCGGTCGCCAGAGCGAAGCAGCCGGTGACCTATCGGGCGGGCAACAGCAGATGTTGGCTCTGGCCCGCGTCATGCTGCACGAACCCGAGGTCCTCGTCATCGACGAGCTCTCGCTCGGGCTGGCGCCGATGGTGGTGCAA
Source organism: Acidimicrobiia bacterium (assembly GCA_963854265.1). Classification (GTDB taxonomy): domain Bacteria; phylum Actinomycetota; class Acidimicrobiia; order Acidimicrobiales; family UBA8592; genus CAWKYX01. The sequence goes on along the minus strand of CAWKYX010000034.1, from coordinate 8,863 downwards.
GACTTGCTGGCCACCGTCGATCGTTTCAAGGCCGCGGGCCAAACAATGATCATCGTGGAGCAGTCGCTCAACGTGGCGTTGGCGGTGGCGGATAGGGCCGTGTTCTTGGAGAAGGGTGAAGTCCGCTTCGAAGGCGATGCCCAAGAGCTCGCGGAACGCGATGACCTTGCTCGCGCCGTCTTCCTCGGAACCGAGGGCGGATGACGACGTTTGGCATTTGGATCACCCCCCAACTGGTCTTCAACGGCCTGGTGACCGGCCTGGTCTACGGGCTGCTGGCGATGGGCATCGTGCTGGTCTACCGCTCGACCAAGGTCATCAACTTTGCAGTCGGCAACATGGGACTCATCGGCAGCACAACCTTTGCGCTGATGATCATCAACTACGGGTTCCCATTCTGGGTTGCCTTCGCACTAGCGATCCTGATTGGCATGGGAGTCGGCGGTCTTGTCGAGCTCACGGTGGTTCGCCGTCTCTTCAAGGCACCACGAGTGATCCTGGTTGTGGCAACCGTCGGTGTCGCACAGCTCGCCCAGGCAGTGCAGCGTTCCATACCCGAGATTGATGCCGGGGGTCGCCGGTACCCCGTAGCTGTGGGGAGCCAGTGGGAGGGGGTTCTTGACGGTATTGGCGTGTCGCAGAACCAACTCGCGGTTGGCGTGGCTGCCCCGTTCGTTCTGCTCGCACTCGGGGTCGTGCTGACGACAACCCGTCGAGGTCACCTGGCCCTGGATCGGACACCGCTGCGAGGCTCGCCCCCCACCACGGTCTGGTCGGTGATCGGTGGCACTGGGGTAGCGGTCGTCGCGCTTTTTATGCTGGCATTCAGCGACGGGGCCACGGCCACCAGCGCTGGGCTGCGAGTGTCCGGGCCCCAGCTGAGCATCATTGTTGTGGTCCCGGCCCTAGCTATGGCGCTGGGTGTGTTGTTGAACCGCACGACCTTCGGCAAAGCGGTCACCGCTTCGGCTGATAACCCCGATCTCTCCCGACTGTCGGGTGTCAACCCCAAGGTTGTCTCGACCTTCGTCTGGGTGATCGCTGGGCTGTTGTCGACATTGTCGATCATCTTGTCGTCTGGGGGAAGCAGCGTGGCGGGGCTCGAGACCCTGGGCCCGCTGACGCTCGGCCGAGCGATGGTTGCGGCAGTGCTGGCCCGCATGGTGTCATTTCCCCGAGCCATCGTGGCCGGTGCCGCCATCGGCGTCGCCGAGGCGGTGCTGCAGTTCAACTACTTCAACGATCCGGGCTTGATCCACTTCATCATCTTTGTTGGGGTCGCCGTCGCGGTGTACTTCCAGAGTCGCGGCGACGCCGAAGAGGGCGTCTTTGCGTTCGTCCCCAAGGTTCGGCCGGTCCCCGACCAGCTCCGCAATGTCTGGTGGGTCTGCCACCTCACCCGCATGGTCATCGCGTTCGGCCTTGTCGTCGCGGTCGTCGTCCCCTTCATCGTGACGCGCCCCAGCCGGCACCTGCTCTACGCCAGCATCTTGTGTTTCGCCATTTGCGCCGCGTCGCTCACGGTGATCACCGGCTGGTCAGGACAACTGTCGCTGTCGCAGATGACGTTCGCCGGCTTGGGGGCGCTGTTTGGCGCCGCGCTGAACCGGGGCCTCGAGATGGATGTCTGGTTCGTGGACTTCGAGGCCCAGGGCATCCCGTTCTTGGTGTCGATCCTGGCTGCCGCGGTGATTGTCGCAGGGGTCGCTGCGGTCATTGGTTTGGGGGCCTTGCGCGTGCGCGGGCTGATGTTGGCCGTCACGACCTTCGTGTTTGCCATAGCCGCCCAGCAGTACATCTATCGCCGTCCGATCTTCACCGACGGGAACAGTACGGCGGTCCCGTTTCGTCGAGGAAGCCTCTTCGGGCTCGATCTCGGTAGCCAGCGGCGCTACTACTACGTCTGCCTCGTTGCACTGGTTCTCGTTGTGGCAGTCCTGGCCCGTCTGCGGTCCAGTGGCATTGGCCGGTCCACCATCGCGGTGAGGGACAACCCCAACACCGCTTCTGCTTACACCGTGAGTCCGATTCGCACGAAGCTCGTAGCGTTCGCGCTCGCGGGCGGCATCGCTGCGCTGGGCGGCGGGTTGCTGGCTGGGTTGGTGCAGTCGGTGCCGTACGCCGAGCGCTTCTTCTTGGTGGGCAACTCACTCCAGCTTGTCGGCATCGTGGTGATTGGTGGCATTGGTTCGGTCCTGGGCCCTGTTCTGGGTGCGGTGTGGGTGATTGGTTTGCCCGCGTTCTTCGAGGGCAGTGAGCTTGTGGCGCTATTCGGATCCAGCATCGGGCTGTTGATCATCGTGATGTATTTCCCGGGTGGCTTTGTGCAGATCGGCTATTCGGCACGAGGCGCACTGTTTGATTGGTACCTGGCCCGTCACGAACTCCCCGAACCGGCCAACCCGACCATGACCGCCCCGGCGGCATTGCGCGGTGCCTCAGACGGCAGTGGGACGGCAATGATTCTTGGCGCTCAGGACGTGCGGGTGCGATTCGGAGGGAATCTCGCGGTGGCCGGGGTGACCCTCGACGTTGGTCGCGGGGAGATCGTTGGGCTCATTGGCACGAACGGCGCGGGCAAGTCGACCTTCATGAACGCGATCGGTGGCTACGTGCCGTCGACGGGTGGGGTTGAGTTGCGGGGGCGCGACATCTCGCGTTTGTCTGCTCCGGCGCGGGCACGCCGAGGACTGGGTCGCACGTTCCAGGCCGCCACATTGTTCCCGGAGCTGAGCGTCCGAGAGACCGTGCAGGTTGCGCTCGAGGCTCGAGGGCGTACCCCGTTCTTGTCCACGGCCGCGTTCCTGCCTCCGTCGCGGTCGATCGAACGAGCGCGTCGCACCGAAGCGAATGAGCTGATCGATTTCTTGGGGCTGGGTCGCTACGCCGACAGCTTCATCTCGGATTTGTCGACCGGGACGCGCCGGATCGTCGAGCTCGCCGGATTGTTGGCGTTGGAAGCACATCTGCTGTGCCTCGATGAGCCCACTGCCGGGATCGCCCAACGTGAGGCTGAGGCGTTTGGTCCGTTACTGGTGAGCATCAACCGCGAGCTCGGCAGCTCGATGCTGATCATCGAGCATGACATGCCGCTCATCATGCGCATGAGCGATCGCGTGTATTGCCTCGAAGCCGGGACTGTGATTGCCGAAGGGCAGCCCGAAGAGGTGCGGTTCGACCCCAAGGTGGTGGCCAGCTACCTTGGCACCGACCAGCGCTCGATCGCCCGCAGCGATGCCCGACTGACTTAGCAGCGCCCGCATAGCGCATCGCCGGATCCCTGCGTCCAGCACCGCCGCTTGAGCACCACGCCAGCGCGCGATGGACGGAGGCACTCGTCTTGCACGGAGAAGTCGTGGTGCTTAGGGCTTCAGTGGGTAGGTGTTGAGTTGGCGGTGTAGAGGTCTCGGTAATCGATGAGTCGTCCGATGATTAGGACAGTGGTGGCGAGTTGGTGAGCAGCGTGACGGTTCGCTCGGCGGCGGTCGGTGTTGCGTCGTAGTTGTCCATAGTTGGACCACCAGGAGTTGGCGGCTTCGACGATCCAGCGGAGCCCGAGCGTGAGGCGGTGTGGTTCACCATCTTTGTGTTTTGTTCCGCGTTTTTGGATGTCGAGCTCGGTGAGTCCGTACTCAGCGAGTTGACGCCGGATCTTTGGGTAGTCATAGCTGCGGTCGAGTGAAAGCGTGCCGATGTCTTGGAGTAGTCCTGTGGCTGCGATGGCATCAAGAGTGGGTTCGAGCATTTTGACGTCGTTGCGGTTCGCTCCGTCGCTTGCCCACCCGATCGGGATGCCGTTGCCGTCCACCGCGAGAGACCATTTCCAGCCGAGTTTGGCTCGGTCTACTGGGCTTTTGCCGGTTCCTTCGCCGCCGTAGGGGGCTTTGTGCAGTGAGCCGTCGATGGCCACGTGGTCTAGGTCGAGGTGGAGGATTCGGTCATACGCCGTCAAGGCTTCGGCGGCGAGTTTGTCGTAGACGCCAGCGTTGATCCATTGGTTGTTACGGCAGCGCAATGTTGTGTCGGAGACGACGAAGTTCATGATTGCTTCGATGTCTTGCCAGGACGAGCCGGTGACGAGCCGGATCAGAATTCCGCGAAAGCAGACCTTGTCTGGAGTGCGGGGGTTGTGGCAGCCAAGCGGATGGGAGTCATCGGGCGGCGGGAGAATAGGTTCGATTGTCTGCCAGATAACATCGACGATTTTTGGGTCGAGTGCGCGTGTCATGATGCGGGTGACCTCCGCTGGTTGTTGATGATTGGGTGCACTCGGAATCAAAACCGAGCCAACCCAACAACCGGTGGATGGTCACCTACCCGCGCGAGTCCTAAGCGACCTCATGGATGTCAAGCGTTAGGAGGCACTCGGCCGAGGCAGCGACGATCACTCGCCCCGTGACACCGGGTCGACGCCAGCAATAGTCAGCAGGTCCGCCATGGTGAAGTTGTCGGTCTCGCGCCCCCGCAGCGTCGGCCACCAGTTGGGTTCGGCTGCAAGGTACGACGTTGGATCCATCTGCAGGAGGCCGAGGAACGTCTCGGCCACGATCCGACCGCCAACAGGTCCGAGGGTCAGGCCGTCATTCATCTGCTCGGCCTCGGCAAGGACATAGAAGAACAGGGGCGTGCTTTGGTCGAGACGGGCACCGAATGGAGCCAACATGCACAGGTCCGAGCGCGACAGTTGTTCTGTGCCTGTTGCCCGAGCAATGTCCTGGCCCGACGGGATGCCCCAGGTGATGTGGCGCAGCAGGTTGCGCGTCGCCAGCGACGTCGGCCCGACGTACTCGCCCCGAGCCGCCCCAATAGCGAACGCCGGGAGTTGGAACAACGGTGTCGACATCTTGGTGTCGATGCGCTTGTTGGGTTTGACCTCGCCGTCGTCGAAGTCGAAGAAGGTCTGCCATCCGATGTAGCGCCGTAGAGCGCGAGAGCCGCCGGTGAGGTCGTCGGGGTCGGACTGGCCGAAGGTCGCTGGGTCGAACACGAAGGCAAAGAATGGCTCGCCACCCTCGCCGGCCATGTTCGCCCGGTAGGAGGGCCGAATCATCGAGTGGCCGAAGCGATATGCCGATGTCTGAAACTCGACCGGGATACGTGGCCGGTTGGTCGTGAACCAGTGGCGACCGTTGGCGAGGATGTCGTCGATCAATTGTTGCCCGACGATTTCGGGAAGGTACTGGTTGACCACGATCCATTGGTAGTGCCAGCGCACCAGCCGTTGGGTCTCGGAAAAGGCAAGGTCGCCGTCGAGGCCCTGAGCAAGTACCCGATCGAGAACTGCATTGTGAAACCCCAATATGGCGCACTGGATGCCCGAGATCATCATGTTCTCGTCATTGCGGGGGTCGGCGATGATGGCGCTGCCCGAGTTGTCACGGGGCAGATCCTCGAAGCGGCCGCCGAACTCGATCCGGAATCGCAGTTGGTCGGCCGTTTCGTAGAGCTCTGGCGACTCGGCCGGCCCGCCTCCGTAGACGCTGTCGAGATCGAACCGGGCGGTTCGTAGGTTGCTGCTTCGCCGAATCGATGTGGGTCGACCCAGCTGGGATGCAGCATCCATGGTGAGGTCGTGGTCGACGAACTGGCCCAGGAATGTGGTTCCGGCCGTCGCGTTGGGGTTGTCGCGATTGTCTGGGCTGAGCTCGGGCTCGGTGATCAACCGTATGGGCCCAACCTCGAGGGGGTCGTTAGCATCCATGATCCCGCCTGGTCGACCAATCTCGATCAGCGCTTCGCGAAGCTCCTCACTGTTGTCCGCGAACGGGTTCAGGTCATCGAAGATGCGCGTGAAACGGTCGGGCGCGACCTCGTCGGGATTCGGTTCAGCGAGTCCGCGCCCGCCGCCACGTTGCCCAGCGTTGTCCGCTCGCCCGCCGCCGCGTCGCCCGGCCTGGTTCCCGCCGTCGGCGCTGCGTCTACGACGGTCAAGAGCCGTGGCTACGCCGGGGGTCGCTACGGCCGCGGCGCCGATGCCGAGTGCCCCCAGAACCTTGCGGCGACTGGGCCGGCTGAGCCCGGGGTTGGCTTTGGGATGGATTGCGGTAGGGCCATCGTCGGCGGATGGACCGGGGGTAATGGGTGTGGACATGGGGGCCTCCGGCGGCTCGGGCACTAAGCTGATGGACTTCATCAGCCGAGTGCATCCCGATGACGCGAAGCTAAGAAACGTGTTCGCGGGTTTCCGAAGGCCCGTGACAAGGAACGCGAAAGATTCGCTGGGCGATTAGGACGCCTGGGCTACGTACGGGTTGTTTGGGGCGGGTTTGCGGCCCGCACTGCGTGGAGAGGACCCCCAGCGTTTGTTCTCGAGCTAGTCCGAGTTGCCCGGCTTGGGACTCACAGGATCGTGACTTGCCCCGTGTCACCGTTGACTTCAATTTCAGCGCCCTCAGGGATTCGTCGTGTCGCATTGGTGGCTGAGACCACGCACGGGAGGCCGAGCTCGCGGCTCACGATGACGGCGTGGCTGATCTGTCCGCCGACATCCACCACGACGCCCCCGGCCGCCATGAACAGGGGTGTCCAGGCAGGGTCGGTGAGCGGGGCGACCAGGATCTCGCCGGGCTCGAAATCTCGAGGATCACCGGCATCGAGCACTACCCGTGCTCGGCCACGGACGATCCCCGGGCACCCGGCGATCCCTTGGATCACTTCTCCAGAGGTGACCTGCTCCATCTCGCTGTTGCCGCGCTTGGTCCACGAGGGGATGGGTGGGACTTCGCCGTCATAGATGAAGAAGGGCGGCTCGACGGTCTCCAAGAATGCATAACCCTCGGCTCGCTCGGCCAGCGTTTCGGTGAAGTTTGACGGGTCGTGGGTGAATGCTTCCAGCTCGGTGTCGAGCAGCATGAAGACATGCATCGGGTCGCCAAGGTGGCCAGCGGCTGCCATGCGGTTACCGAGCTCGCGAAATACGACGCGTGCCTCGTTGATGACGCGGACCAGGTTGGTCTTGGTGCGTTCGCGGAACACCATCATGTTTGCTGCGACCAGCGCGGCCTCGTACTGGCCACTCAGCTCTTCGTCGCGAAGCGCTTGGACCTTGGCGCGAACAGTGTGGGTGAGGTCGGCTCGCCTCTTGGACTGTGCCGCTTGGCGGTCTACCGGCGACTCCGCGTCGTCCTGGAAGCGCACGCGGTCGAGGAGGGCGAGCGCCAACTCAGGCTTGGTCTCCCACGATTCGGCGCTGATCTCCCACTCGTTCGGGGCGCGGCAGCCGAACCGGACGATGAAATCGTCCCAGTCGGCCAAGAAGCTCGTGGCGGCGGGATCGTCGCCGGCTCTGAGACGATCGAGAAGACCCTCGACGCCTGCGTCGAACGCTTCGGTGAGGAGCGCCGACCCGCGCACCGCCCGAGATAGCTCCCACAACACAAACGAAGGTTCGGCAGAATCGACGCCACCCATTCCCGCTATGAGCTGCATGGGGATCGTCGGATCTCCGATTGCCTGCCCAATCGCGGAGAGGATCCCGGGGGCGATACCTGAGCTCGACGAGGCGATGGCGTGGACCTCGAAGCCCGAGATATGGAGCGGCTGAAGCATGCGAACACGATCCACCAACTCGGCGTTGGAAAGGGTTGAGAGATCGGGGCGATTGGTCCGCAGCGCGATGGTCTCGGCTTTGGCCTGCTCTATTTCGGGCCACTCGGTCGCAGTCATGACCCATCCCATGTGTTTCATGATCTTGGGTTCGAGGTCGGGGCGCTCGTCGAGCGGATGCGCAACGTAGGGCGGCACGCCGGGGTGGTCACCGAAGAAGGCCATGTCGAGCTGGTCGACGGTGACCGCCGGGTTGCGCACACCCTGCATACGGACGTTCGAGAGGTTGATGAAGAAGTAGCCGCCGAAGAATCCGCCCGGTTCTGGGCGTACGTCGGACATTTCGCCATCGGAGTAGAGCCCCTGGCGGACGTAGCCGTCTCGCCAGCCGAGCACCATGCCATTGTCCCAGGAGTAGGTCTGGCCGAGCGGTGTGGCGGGCGTGGCCAGAACCTCACCCGCGTTGGCGCGGGTGTAATGCGGCCAGCGTTCGCTGGGAGCCCAGTCGGTGATCCAACGGTCTTGCATGGTGTGTCCTCTTGTCCGGTGGCGATGGGGATCGGGGGGTGTTGGGAGTGCGGTGATTAGGTGTCGGTCACGAGCTCAGACAGATAGAGCACGCGTTCGCGCATCACATCCAGCCCGGGCTGAGATGGGCAGGCCTGCGGGCTCGACGTCGGACGGTCGAACACCATGTGGCGAGGATTCGCGGGGTCATACGCCGGCCACACTTCGCGTCCGGCATGGTTTGGCTTGCCGGTGCGGGCGAACCCAACCCAGCGGTCTCCCATGTGGGCGTCGAGCTCGCCGGTCCCTTTGGGCGATGGCACGAGCGGGAGACGGGTCCCGAAAACGTTGAGGACCTCCGCTGAGTGGAAGGCGCCGGCCGTTTGGGTGGGAGACTTCGGAACCGAGCGATAGTGATACCGATAGGTGGGGTGACCGGCGGCGACGTGAACAGCGTGCTGCATGGTCGACGTGGACGCCGAACATGTGGTCGCCGCAGTGCGCCAGGATTGCGTCGCGGTCTCGGTCGAGCAGGCCTGGGTACGCGGCGACGAGTCGTTCAACGCGCTCGGCCGATCCGTACGAGCGGTGCAGCACGGCCCGCAACCCGTCCGCGTCGACGTCGACCGGTTCGAACTCGGCGCCTGCGGGGTGGAGGAACTCCGCGATCAGGGTCCCTTCGTCGGCGTTGTAGCCAATCATCAACGGGACTGGAGCCTGGCGGTCGTTCGTGAAGGCGGCCATGGGCGCCTCCGGCAGGATCTCACCGTCAACGCACGGATAGAAGTAGCGAGCGAGGTGCCGGTTCTCA